>CAZSQN010000003.1:0-113085 GCA_964609095.1 uncultured Gammaproteobacteria bacterium
GATCGTCTAACGGTAGGACAACGGACTCTGAATCCGTTTATCTTGGTTCGAATCCAAGTCCCGCAGCAGCGAACGGAACTACAAACTCAAAATTGTTTTAATCAAAAAGACGGATCGTTGGTTCTGCGCCTTCGGCGCATCAGCCGCAGGCTGAGAATCCAAGTCCCGCAGCCATCATTAAAGCCCCGATTTTACTCGGGGCTTTTTTATTTTATTGATTTATCCCACCACTCTTCCGCCAAAGGTTTCAAGGGCTTTTTTAATCATCGGGTCCGCGCTTGCCTCCACCGGCGCATCTTCAGCCACCACGCCTTCAATTCTAACCGGCACGCCGAATATCTCCAAAAAAATCCGTTCTAAAATCATGCGATTCTTAATGTCATTAAGCCGTTCCGCATGAAGCTTATACTTTACGCCGATCTGAAGTTTGTCTCCCAAAACGTTTAACGGCCGCCCGACGCCAAGCAATACCCTAAGCGAATGGCTCTCTATCTGCGCTCTTTTTATAAATTCCGGCCAAAGCTCCAAGGCCTTTTCCAAACGAATAACACCCGCGTCTTCCAAACTATCCGCCTTTGGCTCCTGTTCTTTTGTTTTTTCTTCTTGAGGCGCCGGAGCGGCCGCGGGAATATTATTTTCTTTTAATTTTTCGCCGCCCTCTTCTTTAATCAGTTTATCTTCTTTTTTATCATTAACCGTTAAACGCTCCTGTTCGGTTTTAGAAAAAGAAACTCCCGCGTTATTGCTTGCGGCTATGGGTTCGCAAAAATCAACCACGGCCATTTCCAAAGGAAGCTGGGCTATTTTCGCGCGGCCGGCTCCTTCGCGCGCTTCCAGCAGCAACTGGAGCAAGCGGATTAAATCCGCCGTTTCAAAGGATTTGCCATAACCTAAAATCCGATCGGCAAACTCCGTGTCAAAGCCCACGGAAAATTCCTGCAGCGAGCCGGAAAATTTGGTCAGCAGCAATTTGCGCGAAAATTCTATAAGTTCGTCCAGAAAGAGACGAGCGTCAACCCCCTCTTCGGTAAGACGGCTGATTGATGAGAGCGCCTCGCGGCTCGCGCGGCGCGCCATCTGATCCATAAATGACAAAACGGCCTCAAAAGACGAATGCGGCAGCACGATAGAAGCAACTTCGACCGTGATTTTTTCCTCGCCCAAGGCAATTACCTGTCCGAGCATGCCCTCGGCGTCACGAAGCCCGCCGTCCGCGTGCCGCGCGATGGAATAAAGCACTTCACGGTCAACCGCCACTTTTTCCGCGTCGGCCAATTTTTGCAGCCGTTCAACCAGCGATTCAACGCTGATGCGGTGAAAATCAAAACGTTGGCACCGCGAAATAATGGTCGCGGGGATTTTAGCGACTTCCGTTGTTGCCAAAATCATGACCACGCGGTCCGGCGGCTCTTCCAATGTCTTAAGCAGGGCGTTCCAGGCGGAGGCGGAGAGCATATGCACTTCGTCTATAATGAACACCTTGTTTTTAAGCCGCGTCGGCGTAAAACGGACATTTTCTATAATATTCTCGCGCACATTGTCTACCCCGGTATGCGAAGCGGCGTCAATTTCTATAACATCAAGCGCTCTGTTTTGGATAATGGATAAACACGCTTCGCAAACATTGCACGGCTCGCTTTCCGCTTCTTTCCTGTTTTCGCAATTTATGGCTTTGGCCAAGAGCCGCGCCGTGGTTGTTTTGCCCGTTCCGCGCGGGCCGGTAAAAAGGTAGGCATGGGCCACCCGCTTCAGGGCGATTTCATTTTGCAAAGTAACCTTAATATGGTTCTGGCCGGTAAGGTCGGAAAACGTCTGCGGACGATATTCGCGATAAAGAGTGGTGGACATAATATAGGGATATAACGCGGTCGTAGTTTAACTTTTTTTCAAAAAAAAATCAAACGCCCATTAAATAAAAAATCTCCCTTATGGGAGTTTAGCACAATAAAAACTTACATCTGCTCTTTCTAAATCAGAAAGAGTAAAGAAATATATACTAAGCGCCCGGGGGGAAAAGCGAACGGATTAAACCCCTTCCAATCCTCCAAGAAGCTCGCTTATGACAAATGGCCCAAACGGCGTCCAAACCGTCTTTTTCTTTCGGCGGCGGGCAAGGCCGTTACCGGTCGGACGAAGAGCCAGGTGCATGGCGGCGGCCTCCGGCAATTCTTCTTCCAGAGAACTTTCCGCTTGTTCAAGATGATCCGCGACGCGCTTCCTCTCCGGAAACACGTAAAACATTCTTGGCAGCAAGAATACTTCTTCGCCGTTTCTTGGCGGCTCCAAAAATTGGCCATTGCCGCGCGGAGCTCCGGTTCTAAAATATCCGTCCTTTTCTTCGTAATGCAGCAGCCCCAAAAGCGCGTTTGCCATTGCCAAAATCCTCACAAAAGGCAGGAGAATTTTTAGAATGGTTCTTCTGGCCATAAGCGGTGATGAATTATTAGTCCCGCTTCGACCAAGGCGGGGGTGATTTATTCATCCCTTTAGAAGACGGCTTCTAACGGGATTCATCACAACACCGCGACTGATTTTTTATTTTGTCCGCCATCTGGCGGATTTGGTTTTTTAAAGAACCACTCCCCCTCTAAAGAGCCATTTTTATTATACCACAAACCCTATAATTCGTATATCACATCTTTCCTTTCCACGACTATATCCCATTTTTTCTTTTTCGCCTCTTCATAAAGAGGCCTATTGGGATTAAAGCAAATTGGATGTTCTACCGCGGAAAGCATGGGGATGTCTGATTCGGTATCCCCTACCGCTATGGAATTATTTAAAGAAACATGATGCGCGTCAACAAACGCCTGCAGCATCTCTCGTTTGCCAAGCACTGGATCGGTCACGGTTCTGCCCGTGTAGCGGCCGCGGCCATCCACCTCCATCACTCTTCCAAAAACATGGTCAAATTTCCAATACCTGTTAAATTCTTTGACGACCTCAATCGGCGAGCCGGAAATGGCTATCAAAATGTGCGAAGCGCGCAGTTTCCGGATCAGGTTTCTGCTATAAACATAAACCCGGTGTCTTTGCTCGGCCATTAATTTTTTTGCCGTCTCCGTGATGACTCTCTGTTTCACGCCCTTAATGTATTTATCATAAGTCCTCACAATCTCCATTACATAATCAATATACGGCCCCTTGCGATTAAGCCAAGAAAGGTATTCTTTCCCGACCGAGGCCGATGCCGCCGGCGGAAACACGCCCTGCCTGGTAAGCGCCAAATGCAGCTGGGTCATTAAGCTGTTTCTGTAAATGGTGCCGTCTATGTCAAACACGGCTAATGACTTTTTAGATGATTGCTCAATGCGATTTTTCATCATAGCTGGTATTAGGTTTATAAAAAATTGTTTATAAATTTAGCCAAAAATTTAGGTTTAAACTTTGCCAGTTATCTGTCATTCCCGCGAAAGCGGGAATCTACGGGTTCAAATTCTGGATTCCCGCTTTCGCGGGAATGACAATGGAAACCTAATATCAGTTAATCATAATGAATTATTATACCAGAATTCACATCTTTTGACTTTTGGCGCAAAACCAAAAATACCCGCCGCCACCGGCATTTCTTAAAAAGAAAAAGCGGTCTCTTGATTTGCGTCAAGAGACCGCTAATGTCATTTGTAAAAACGCGTATTTATTACCCGCAAAGCGGCGCGGGCGGTTGAGGTTCTGGCGGGGCCGCGGCCGCGCAGACCCGATTTCCGGCTTCATCCGGATAATCACATACAGAGCCCTCGGCGCAAGCGTCCCAAGTAAAAGAACAATCTCCGCCTTCGCCGACTTGGGCAACGCAAGTACTGCCATCGCAGAAATACCCCTCCGCACACTTGCCGTTAGGATCGGAAGCGTAGGAAGAGCAATTATCGCCGGCGGCAAACTTTTCTACGCAATAATAAGCTCCCGCGAGGAAGCATTCTCCGCTGGCGCATTCATCATCGCTTTCGCAATGTTCGTAATCATCCTGGATACCGAAGGTTGACTCAAGGCAAGGATTGGCCTCGCCCTCTTCGAGGTAGATATCCAGCAAAAGGTCGCTATTGCAATCCTCGTATGCTTGGAGTTTGAGCGTAAGGCATTCGCTCACCTTGTTCCAATAGTAACCGCGGCGAGGATTGGTGAAAGTTTCCCGGCATCTTTCCGTACGGCGAGTAATCATGCTCTCACGCTGGTCTTCCGAGATGCCGGAACACCCCTCGCAGGAAGTCAGAGCTTCCTCGTATCCGGCGATGACGAGATTGCAGTAGTCCTCGCCAGTGAAAACGCCAATACCCACATCCAGATCAGAATCGGAATCCGCATCAGGATCACTATCGACATCCGCATCTGAATCGGAATCCGCATCAGGATCACTATCGACATCCGCATCTGAATCCGCGTCCATGTCAGCGTCAGCATCAGTTTCCTTATCAGGTGGGGAAACGCCGCCGCAACCGCAAACCAGACCAAAGCAGAAGCCCAAAAGCAGGCGCGCCTTATCCATCTTTCTCTCCTTTTTCGCGTTGTCGGGGCCATATTGCCCCATTTGAAAGAACAGATAAATATATCATTAAAATATATCCTTGTCAAGGGACTTGACATCCGCCTGATTTTATGGCACGATATTGAATCCGCTCCAACATCATCCGTTTTGCCAACAAAGCCCCCGACTCGTTCGGGGCAATGAGGAGAAGATGAGAAAGCAAACCAGTGTTGTGTTTGCGGCGGTATTTGCCCTTTTTACAAAACAAGCTCTGGCGCAAGACGCCAGAGGCCCCACGGCGGAAGAATGCGCGTCTCTCTACCCTTGCGCGCCGGAGAAAGCGCCGCGAATCAAAAGAACCCGCAGGCAGACGCGGCCGTCAAAACAGGAGCAGGTCAATCCTGAAATTCTGCGCCGGCTCGAAGAGTTGGAACGTATCAGTCGGGAGCAGCCGCTCCTCCAAGTCCTGCCCGACACAGCTTCACGCGACATTCCGCGTGAAACGCCGCCGGAACAATCAGTCGTCAATAACTATGTCACGGTTCAGCCGCCTGATAACGGCGAGCGCGGCGCGGATAGCGCGGTAAAGTTTGTCGTGGAAATCGGCGGACTCGCGTCAGTTGATTCTAACTGGCTGGAAACATCACCCGGCGTCTACGGCGCGATGCGCTTCCGGATAAATCGCCTTTCGCTCGGCGTGGAATACGGCTACCAAAGAACCGCCTTCCCAGACGGCTCCACTGTGGAAAATTTTCACGCGGAACCGGCTATCGGATACGAATTCGGCAAAGGCAGATTGCGCCCCACGCTTGCCGCGGGACTGGGCTTTTGGACAACCCTTGAAGATTGGGTTACGCCGATTTGCGGCAGAAATGTCTGCGAGGGAGAAAACGAAAACTCCCTGACAATCGTCTTGGAACCTGGTCTTTTGCTAAAGGCGGTAAAAAATCTGGAATTTTCCGTGGGCCTGCCGATTCGCTGGATTGCCCAAACTCCCGACGGAAGCGGTTGGGCGTTTGGCATCCGGGCCGGATTGGGCGTAACTGTTCCTTAATTTCAATCATCACCCTTCTCTAACCAGAGAAGGGCTTTTTTATCCCGCCATCCGCTTATGAAAACGCAAGGTTGACGGGATTCTGACATCGAGTCATAAAAAAATCCTCCGATTTTTAATCGGAGGCAATTGCCCAAAAAGAAAGAACTTTTAATCGTCATCTTCTTCAGGAAACTCGTCCGCTTCTTCAGCCATTTCTTTTGCTTCTTTGCCGGTAGCATGCATATGAATCTCGGTTTCCCCATCCTCGCCCCTGGTTCCAACCACAGCTACGCCGACATCCACATCGGTGCCATCTGCTTTAAGCTCTTCATTTTTCTCGCTGACCTTCTCAAACGCTTTGCCAACCTGCTCGCAAGAGGGCTTGTCTTCATTTTCTTTTAAAGTGTCCTTAACCTGTTTCTTGATCGCCCTGGCGATGCGCTTGGTATGTTCCGAATCAGTCCTGTCATCATTTGGCCGAACATTGGCCTCAACTTTGACATTACGAAGCGACTTGGGATGCTTTTGATCCGCCACCGTGTCCTCCTTTCAAGGAACTGGATAACTAAACTATAACAGAAAAGAAAAAAATATCTAAATATTTAAATCTTCGTAATTTCTTCCCACGGGAACCCTTCGCGGCCAAAATGTCCATAAGAGGCCGTGGCGCGGTAAATCGGCCGACGCAGTCCCAGCCGTTCTATAATCGCTCTTGGACGAAAATCAAAATTTCTTGCCAAAACCTGGGACAAGTCCTTGCCGTCCGCGGTTACCGCTTTTAACATTAGCGGTTCGGCGCGGCCTATGGCATAAGCAACGGAAACCAAACATGATTTCGCATAGCCGTTAGCCGCCAAATTCTTTGCCGCAAAGCGGCACATATATGACGCGGAACGGTCAACTTTGGAAGAATCCTTGCCGGAAAAAGCACCTCCACCGTGCGGCAGAAGACCGCCGTAAGTGTCTACCATTAACTTTCTTCCGGTCAGTCCGGTGTCTGCCGTAAAACCGCCCACCACAAACCTGCCGGTCGGGTTCACAAGTATCTGAACTCCCGTCAAATCGCCGACCACCGATGAAATCAGCTGGCGCGTGAGCTGGAACTTTATTTCTTCCTGCGCCACCGAATCATTGTGCTGGGTTGAAATCAGCACTGTTTTGACATCGCCGCGGTCCGTTGTCACCTGCGCTTTTCCGTCCGGTCCAAGCCAGGAAAATTCAGGCGCGTGCCGCCTAAGATTGGCCAGGCCTTGAGTAAGCTTGTGCGCCGTCACCACCGCTTTTGGCAAAAATTCGGGAGTTTCGTCCGTGGCATAGCCGTACATTATTCCCTGGTCTCCGGCGCCGCCGGTATCAACTCCCTGGGCAATATCAGGCGATTGCTGTTCTATGTTCACAAAAACCTCCAAATCGTCGTTATAGCCGATTTCGCGGTAAACGCTTCTGGCAATCCGTTCCACATCCAAGGCCTCGGATTTGGATGTTACCTCGCCGCCAACCACAAGCATGCCGTGGCAGCCAAATGATTCCACGGCAACTCTTGAACTTGGATCGCGGCGCAGATATTCGTCTAAAATCGCGTCTGATATCTGGTCGCAAACCTTGTCCGGATGTCCTTCGGTCACTGATTCTACGGTTTTCATAAACAATAATGCGGATTATATGCGAATTACATGCAAATAATGCGGATAATCGGTATTTGTATTATCCCCAAGCGAATTATATCTTAAAACATTTGCCCATATTTTGTCCACCCCCGCACATAATTTATATAAAATAACTTAATTTGTTTTGGAGGATTATATAATTGAAGTCCTGACCCGACCAACTTAATGACAAGTTGATATTATGTGCGGGGCTTGTCAACTCTTTGCGCAAAAGGTATGCTTAAAGCAGTTAGCCCTTTCAAACGGGCGCCTGCTAAAAGGAGTAAAAAATGTCACGCCTGCGCCTTTCCGCCTGCTTTTTACTTTTTTTCGGCTGCGCCGCCGGCGGCGCAAATCTGACTTCGCGCGAGCGAAACCAGCACGCCACCTTTCTTCTGACCAACCCTGTCCGCGGCCAATGCTCCGGCGTTGTGCTCACGAACGACGGTTACATTTTGACCGCGGCGCATTGCGTAAGGAATAACGCCGAATATCTTGATGTCCACGTCAGAGACGCTCAAATCGTCCGCGCGCGCGTGATGGCTTACAACCAGGAACGCGACCTCGCGCTCTTAAAAGCGGATCATTCATTTGACAGCGCCGCGGCCCTGCATGCCGGCAGGACGCTTCAGGCCGGAGATACTATTTATCATGTTGGCTATCCTTTTAGCGGCCGCCGCGGACTTCCCCAGCTTTTGGGAGTCGGCCACATCATGAATCCGGACGCGGAACTTCTGCAGCATGTCGGAACGCGATGGATTTTGATTGACCTGGAAACCGGACGCCCCGGCGCCTCCGGCTCCGGCGCTTATGACGCCGAAACAGGCGGACTCATCGGCATGGTGGACGCGGTGCTTACCATTACCGCGCCTGGCTTTGACAGCATGTCTGTTGTCCTGCTTGTGCCCGTAAATTACATCCGCGAATTTCTAAGGGAAAACGGCGTTACCGCGCGCGATGTCAATGATATTTCCGACTGGAACCTTGAATCAGCTCCGCCGCAAGTGCAGTTTACTTGCGCCCGCGAGCCGCAAAATCAAACGGAAAAATAAAAATCCCCCGATTCCCATCGGGGGTTATTTTTTTCACTTTCACTTTCGCTGACTTCTTGATCCGCGTTCGCTTCGCTGGGCGGCCGCGCTGCCGTTGATACAATTATCTTTCGCGGGCGCGACGCGCGAAGCGCCACCGGCCGTCCGTCGCGAATATCAAAAAGAACATTATCGCCTTGGGCAATCTCCCCGCTAAGCAATCCTCCGGAAAGAGGGCCTACAACATAATGCCAAACGCGCGCCTTAAGCGGCCGCGCTCCAAATTTGCCGTCGGCTGCTTTGTCAATCAAAAAATCCTTAAACGGTTCCGTGTACCGAAGCAAAACGGGCGGCTTATTGGGCCTTCGCTCAATAAGAAGATTTTGCGCCCGGCCAAGATGAATATCCAAAATCTTTCTGTAATCATCCCGTTTCAAACGCCTGAACACGACAATATCATGGCGAAGCCGTCCCATCAGCTCCGGCGGGAGCTTTCTTTCCAGCTCTTCTTTTGCCCGTTCGTATATCTCCTGATCCAAGCCGTCCTCGTCATCCGAAGAAACAGTTTGGCCCGACTTGAAACCGACTTTGCCGCGCCCTTCCAGCAGGTCGCTGATGCCCCTTGCGCCGATGTTGGAAGTGATAATCACGGCCGAATGCCCGAAACTGGTTTCTTCGCCGCTCATCATCTGCAATCTGCCTTCCCCCGCGATATGCAAGAGAACATTCCATAATTCGCGGCTTCCCTTTTCAATCTCGTCAAAAAGAATAACGGAACGGTAAGGGCGATTCTTATTATAAATCTCCCATTCGGCGGAATTTCTTTCTTCTTTAAACTTAAAATTTTCCTTTGCCAGCTTCTCTATATCATCACGCGCCTTTTGCCAGTAGTGAAAGCGGTCTATCTGCCCCTGCGAAAGCATTGGCTTTTGACCATAACCAACATACCCGGCCGGAGAACCAACCAACGAAGAAATTTCATGGCCATGCACATAAAGCTCGCATTGCACGATTGTAAGCGGATCGCTTTCCGTATTCGCCACCCAGCATCTGGCAAGCTCTTTGGCCATTTCCGTTTTGCCCACCCCTGTCGGACCCAGACAAAAGATGACCGCGGCCGGCAGCTTGGGGTCATTCATATGCGCGCCATAAGTGCGCAATTTTTCCACAACCATATTGAGCGCGCGCGGCTGGCCGACAATGCGCGAAGAAAGAGTGAAAGAAAGTTCTTGGAGCCTATCGCCCAAGCCGCTTGTTTCAATGACTTCCGTAAAATTTTCCTCCCGCTGGAAGATGGCCGAGGATGACATCCTGAATGCTCCTTTCGCTTTTTTAATGAGCCGAATTTATGTTAGCAGAAAAGAAAAATTCCCGCCACGAGGAGCGGGAATTTAAACAAAAACGACTAAACGGAGCTTAACGCCGCGGCCACAAGATTTCTTTCTTTATCGCCGCGCCGATGCGACCAAAATTTGGGCGAGCCGCATTTGGAGCATCCGGCCATCAGCGAAAAACATCCGATATCAGAACCCATAACCTCTTCAGTGATAACGCGCATCAAATTAATGGACGGCCTGCCTTCCCGGCTGCGTGAACGGAAACGGATGTCCGGGAACTTTCGCAAGTATTCTCCCATAACATCCGGGTTCACCTCAAAACAGCAAGCTCCGATTCCCGGAGTAATAAGAACGCGCATATCCTTTCTTGGGATTCCCAAACCACAAAACAAATTAACCGCCTTGCCGATTATGTTCGCGAGCACTCCGCGCCAGCCGCAATGAAGGAGCGCGAGAAACGATTCGGCCCGGCGCTCTCCGAAAAGAGCAACTATGGAGCAGTCGGCGGGCGTAAAGGCAATGCCGATCTTCCCGTTTGAGGAAAGCAGGAATCCGTCGCATGGCTCTTGACTCCGCCAACGCAAGTGGTCAACGGCCGAAACGGGCGTTTGGCCAAAAACACCGATTGTTGAGCCGTGTTCCACGGACGGAAAAATTAATCTGCCGCCGGCGATTCCCAGCGCGCGAGCCGCCTCCTCATGGCGTGTCATCGAGTCCGCGGCCCCCAGCCGAAAGTCGCCTTCTTTCTTTCCCCAGATCACTCCCTTGACCCTGCCGCCGAAAACATCAAAAGGATTTGTCATTACTTTTTTCCTTTCTTTGAAAGATAGGACATTTTCAGCTTCTGCTCATAAAAAGGAATCGCGTCAACGCTTTTAATTACAGCGTCAACAAAACCCATATCATGAGCTTCGGCCGCGCCGAATTTATATTCTCCGTCTTTCGCCTCTGCCACCTTTTTGGCAAGCTGTTTGGCGTTCAACTTGCATTTGACCATGTGAGTAGTGCGCCTGCCCGTACAGCGACGCAAGTCCAACCTGTTAATCCGCGACAAATCATCGGCCTCATGACGATGTTCTTTTTCTGTCCAATGTTTGCCGACATCCGCCGCCGTAAACTCTTCATAAGCGTCGTGCACCACAAATTTGGCTTTTTCAAAAGCCAGCCGGATATTTCCCGAAACCAAAACGGAAAATCCGGATGAGCTTGCTTCAATCGCAATCGTGATTACCGGCGACTTGATGTGCCGGAGAATCATATCGCTGATTAAAGCCGCTTCTTCCCAATACCCGCCGTTGGTCTTGATAAAAAGCCGGATGGGATCGTGCGACCTCTGATCCAGCGCCAAAAGATTGGCAATGACCGCTCCTGAAACATTTTTATCAATCTCTCCAACGAGATAGACAACTCTCTCATCGGCGCGAGATTCCATTGTCCTTCTCCTTCTTTTTCAAAGAACTCCGCCATTTTACACAAAAACCAATATTTTGGCAAACAATAACGCCGCCTTTATCATCTTGACTAAAGGCATTTTTTGTAATAAGTTCACTTTAGTCCTTTGCAAAAGGAGAAATAAATGTCTATCACGAAAAGCAGTCCGCAAGAGTTGCGCCGTGCCCGCGCCTTGGTGCGGCTTGTAAAATACAAAATCCGCAAACTTATTGCCAACGGCAAACAAGTGCATATTGTCTGGGATATTGACTCTGTTCTTTGCTCCGGCAGAAGCGATGATGCTTTTTCGCTTTTAGGCTTTGACGTTGCCAGATATTTTATCTACGAAGAACGGCTACTTGCCAAAATGCTTGAACCCGGACCTTGGGCGTCTCTGGCCGGAGAATGCGGCATCTTGCACAGTTCGCAGGATATAGTGACGGCGCGTTCCAGCTTTTTGGCGCTGCGCGTGATGTATTTTCTGCTTATGCGCCGGATTCCGGTGCGTTGGCAGCTTTTTGTCGGACATCAATCCAAGGCGGAAAGCTACCGCATTATTCTGAAATCATTTGAAAAAAACCCGGATACTCATATCTTCTGCGTTGATGATGGGAAAAAACACATTGACGCCTTTATCAATGTGGCGGAAGAGCTTGGTATGAAAGAACGCTGTTACGGAATTATATCTCCGCAAATCCGGGAATACGGCGAGGACGAACTTAAACATGAAGTTGGCGCGGTCATGGCCGCAAGCGGCGGCCAACCTGTTTTTGCCAGAACTTACGATACCGAAACAGGATCGATTAAACAGATGGTTCCGATTGTGCCCGTTCCCCACGCATATTTGCGTGAGGTCTTTTTCAACGGCAGTATGACGGCACAGCAAAAAGCAACCGTGGAAGAACTGCGACCGCAATTGGAAGCATTTGCCGACGAAGTGATGCCCGGCAAACCTAAAACTGACGCTGATCTCTTTATGCTTTTTGAAATGATTAGATCGCCTCATTAAATTAAAACCCTCCGTTAAAATTCGGAGGGATTTTTTATAACAAAATCCCCCGATTTAAGATCGGGGGTTATAAAGAACTGGAATTAACCGTCCAAGCCGATTTCTTTAAGGAAATCCAGGAATGGCTTTTCAGGATTCAACTTTCTCTGCTTTACATTCTCATTGCTGTAAAATGTCGTTTCAGAACCGACAACGCGTCCGCCAACCGATTCCACCCGCAAGCGGGCAAAACCCTGATCAACGGTCTTCAGTTTATTGTCCTCAAACGGACTGCCGTGCTTAGCCGTGCCGATTTCAACGCAAAGACGCTGTCCAAGCGCTGATTCCCAGACTTCAAGCTCTTCGCCAACATGGAAATTGCCTCCGACAACCACCTGGCAATCATCGGCTTTATCCAGCATCTCCTGCGGACGCAGTGATGTGGTCTTGGCGCGGGCCATATGCGGATGCATAACCGCCATTCGCAGGCCCGAAGGCAGAGTGAATCGGCCGTCAGAATTGGTAACAATCTTGCTTCTGACAAGCGAAATCAGATTATCAACCTTATTCAGCCCTTTTTCAGCCAGAATCTTTTCAATTTCTTCGGTAATCTTCAAAATCATCGTGTCAATCTTGGTGGCCAGCGGCTGGTGTCCGCTGTCCGTATCCCATAGGTCGTGATTTCCAAGAATGTAAATATAGGTGACCAACGCCGCCAAAATCAGCTCGGCAACTTTTTCTTTGGGAAGTTTTTTCGCGTCCAAACCGTCCAAGGATTTGGCAAAACGGGCCCTAAACACCTTGAGGATAATGCTCGCGAACATCAATCCGGAGCCGCGCTCCTGCTGGGTTAGGTTCATTCCGGCGTAAAGCTCGCCGCGCTGCATCATATTGTGCTTTAACCCTTCCACGGAATCGCCGGCATTAACAAGAATGTCGGCATTATGCTCAAGCATCACCACGGGCACTTCGCTGGCCAGATACTGATAATCAGTATCAAGCGACCCGAAATGCGTACAGCAAACCCCGACCATTCTGTCAACCTTGCGTTCACCGGTCGGCAGAAAATACGAAAGCTTTTTCATCACCCATTCAAGGGCAAAATCCCAACGGTCGGAAAGTTCGTCATAGACCACGCCAGGCCATCTCTTGCGCAATTTGCCTTTTCTGGCCTGCAGTTTTTGAAGCGTCTCTTTAACGCATTCGCGGCTTAAGCCGGTATCGTCGGAAATCAGACCAGTAGTGCGTTTTCCGTGCTCTTTGAGCGACTCAATGCACTTCCTGCGCCGGGGAGACATCTCGGCCGGCAAACCAATAAAAGCGCGCTCGCGGCTAATCAAATCCTTAAACGGATAATTGCGGACAACGGGAACGGCGCGATCGTGATACACTTCCACGACCTGAACGCCGATCTGGTTTTCGTTCACGGTTGTCTCTTCAATTCGCGAGAGTACCGGAACAGCCACATAAGGAACTTTTGCCTCGCCCTTGGGCTTGGTAATGGAAGAGCCAAAGCATCCGGCAATACGCAAATCCGGCGCGGAAGAAGCTGATTGCTTGCTTCTATCCTTAATCATTCGCTCAACCGGCGTTGAATAATAGTCGCCGCGCATCCACACGGCCTTAACCGGAGTCAGGACTTCCAATTTCCTTGCATGCGGCTTACCGCTCCAAAGCGGCAGATTAACCGCGTTATCTTCGTAAAGCCGCATCTCGTTTTGCGAACGAAGCCGCGAGAGAAGCATGCCGGTTTCAATGCCGACCGCTTTATCGTACGCCTCGCTTAAAACAACATAAAACTTAACCGTTTCGCCTTTGACATTCTTAAAATGAGGAAGGTGTCTGGCCAATCTCTTGGCCATAACTTCCGGCGAGAGGTCGCGAATCTTGCGCGCAAGAATTCGCAGCTGCGGATCAACCGCATCCAATTCTTTTTCAATCTCAGACAATCTGGCCACCAATCTGGCAAGCTCCCTCTGCTCCGAGAGAGTTCGCCCTTTCTTCATCTCCAGTTTTTTAATCTCGTCTTTGGTTTTGCCCAATTCCTTGAGCAGCTTTTTCTGCGGCTTTTCCAAAAGCCTGAAATCTCTGGAAAGATTCTTGAGCTTTCTGGCGACGGCGCGGCCGGAAACCAGACCGCCGGCCAAAATCACAAAATGAACGTCTTCCTTGCGAAAGACCTCGGCGGCAAGATCAATCAAGCCCTGCCTAAAGCCGTCAGAACCGTAATCAATCCGCGACATTAATCCTATCCGTAAATGTTCTTTCTTGTCTTTGTCCGTCATTTCTTTACCTGCGGGCGACATAACCGCTCCTTTCACGCATTGCCTGCTGATTGTTGGTTGTTTGGTTGTTAAAGAACTAAAAAGCCCTTCCCTCCTTAGAGTTTCCCCCTCGGCAAGAAGAGCTTTATTGCTATTATTTTAATCTATCCACAATGGATATGTCTAATGGGATGTCAACCCCCGCACATAACCTTCATAAATATCATTAGATAATTTTGTCGAAACTTCGGTTACATAAAATTACCCAAAATAAGTTAAGTTATTTGTATAGGTTTATGTGCGGGGTCAACCCCGGCCTCTCTTTTTTCAAATCCTTATGCGATGAATAAAAAGATAATCCTACGATTGAAAGCGTCACCGCCGTTGGCAGCCATTCGGGAAGATGCAGCCCCAACGCCTCTAAAATCATAAAGATGCCCAAAAATCCGATTGAGGTCATGGCTCCGTTTTTAAGCCAGCGGTATTTGCCTACCTTGTCTATTCCTTTAATGGTCAGCTCACGAACAACTAAAGCGCCAACGCCATTTCCAATTAAAATCAACGCTACATTGGTTGTAAACGCAAACGCGCCAAATATGCCGTCAATGCTAAAAGAAAGGTCCAGCACTTCCAAAAACAAAAGTTTGGAAAGGTCGCTTCTTCCCGGTTTTTCTATCTCATGCTCCTCGCGCTCGGCCATCTGGCGAAAGCCGTAAAGAATAAAAAAGATGGCATTTCCGGCCGCCGCGGCCAGCATGGCAAGCGGCCGCTCGCGCGTTATGGCCAAAAGTCCCACCAAAAGCGCGGCTGTTAAAGCAAAAAACCAAACTCCATGCTGCGGCTTGATGAGTTTGTCAGGCACAAAATACGGGTCCTTTTTTTCCAAAAACAGCCAATGAAAATAAAGCAAAAGCAAAAACATTCCGCCGCCGATTAGCAGAATATAGGAATTTTCTTCCATGGACCGTCTGGCCATTTCATCCCCGCCGAAAGTCGCGGCGGCGGCAGCAAAAAGCGTGATGCCCGGGGTGGTAATCCAGATGATTAAAAGCGGCAACAATCCTCTTACCAGAAAAACAGCGGTTAATATGCCCCAAAATAAAAACCATTTCCGCGCCCGCTCGCTCATGGTTTTAAGCATGTGCGCGTTAACAATGGCATTGTCCACGCCCTGGACTACCTCCAGCGCCATAAGGCCGATAATTGTAATCAATGACGCAATCAGCATTTTATATTTTTAGATTAAAAAGCCGGACGGCGTTTTTAGTCGTTTCCTCCGCGATTTGCTCATAACCGACGCCTTTGATTTCGGCAAGCCGTCGGGCGACAAACTCCACATAGCTTGGCTCGTTGCGCGCTCCGCGATGCGGCGGCGGGGCAAGATATGGCGAATCGGTTTCAACCATAATCATATTAAGCGGCGCACGGAAGGCAACCTCGGCTAAAATATCAAGCGCGCCTTTTTTTGGCGGAAAAGCAATTGTTCCGGTAAAAGAAATTAAAAATTCCAGATCAAAATATCTTTTGGCGTCTTCCCAATTTCCGCTAAAACAATGAATCACCCCCCTTTTGCCCAGATTGCCCTGATGGATTTCGTCGTGAAGAATCTCAATCGCGTCAGAATGCGCGCTTGCGGCCTCCGGAGTCAAACCATCGCGGACATGGACAACGAGCGGGAGATTTAATTCTGTGGCCAGATGAACATGCTCGCGAAACGTTTGCCTTTGTTTCTCTTTTGTCGCTTCCGCGTCCAAACCTTCCGGAATGCGGTAATAATCCAGCCCGCATTCGCCTATGGCAACTATTTTTTCCGAACTCCGCGCTAAATTTTTATAAAATTCGTAATCAAACTTCTCCAACTCTTTTTTAGGATTTGAAAGTTCAGATTCGTCGTGATGCAAACTATAAAGATGGCTTGGATGCATGCCCACGGCTGCCCAGATGCCGTCATCGTATTTTGCCGCCACGGCAATGGCGCCGGCTGATGTAGCCGCGTCGGTGCCAACCGTTATCATTTTGACGTTATTAAGAAAAGCGCGACGAATAACTTCGTCGCCGTCTTCTTTATAAGCGTTAAAGTGAACGTGGCAGTGGGTGTCAATCAGCATTAATTTTTTTATATTTAAATATTTAAATGTTTAAATATTCAAAGGCGGCAAGCCGAGAACGCGAAGCGCTTCTGGAAGAAGCGGCAGGAGCACTCTGGCAATTCCGATCAACCATCTCCCTATTTCCGACGGCCCGACAATTTTTTCCAAAAATACGGCAGAAACGGGAATCGCTCCGGCAACATGCAAAATAAGTCCCAGCACCAGCGCGCCTTCGGCAAATCCCAAAACGGCTCCGGCCAGCCGATTTATTGTTTTAAGAAACGGAATTATGGTCAGGATTTTAAATATCTTTTCAATTAAATAGAATACAAGCCCGACCAGGCGATTGACGATGGTAAAAACAATTATAAAAACAATAATTTTCCAAACGGGCAAACTGCCGCCAAATCTGCCGGAAAAAAATTCCGCGATGGAAGCAAAATAATGTCCGGCAACATAAGCCCCGGCAACGGTGCCGACTAGCGCGCCCAAAGTATGGATAATACCGAACCAAAAACCAAAAAGAACAAACCCTCCAAGTATGATGAGCAAGATTATGTCAACAAAAGACATAAACAAAATATCTAATTTCTAATGACTAATTTCTAATCTTGGAAAAAGCGCCGCGCCCTTTTTCACCTTGCTTCCCGGCTTTATCCCGCCCCATTTTTTGGCCGTCTCATAGCGCGAACTCCGCCAGGTCTTTCCAAAGCCAAGGTCTTTAAAAATTTTATCAGCCGTATCGGGTAAAAATGGCGCGACCATCCAAGCAATATTTCGGAGCGATTCAAGCAAGGTGTAGATAACTTTAGAGAGCCGTTTTTTGTCTATTTTGGCTAAAACCCACGGCTGCTCCGTATCAATAAATTTATCCAAAGCGCCGACCGCGTCCCAGATATCGGAGAGAGCCAAATCCAACCTTAAACTCCCCATATTCACTTCATATGATAGCCAAGTATGGGCAATCCTGCCAGTGGCGCGAGGCGGCACTATACCGCCAAAATACTTTTCGGCCATGCCTAAAATTCTGGCGGTTAAATTGCCTAAACCATTGGCCAGATCAGCGTTGTACCGCTCGCTCATCCTGTCGGGCGAAAAGTCCCCGTCGTTGCCAAACCCGATTTCGCGCAAAAGATAATAACGCAAAGCATCAACGCCAAACCGCGAAGTCAATTCAACCGGATTAATCGCGTTGCCCAGCGACTTGGAGATTTTCTCTCCGTCTATGGTAAAAAATCCGTGGGCAAAAACTTTTTTGGGAAGCGGCAATCCGGCGGAAAGCAGCATGGCCGGCCAAAGCGCGCAATGAAACTTGATAATATCTTTGCCCACCAGATGCAGGTCCGCCGGCCAATACTTTTGAAATTTTTTACCGTCTGCGCCGTAGCCAACCGCGCTTAAATAATTGATAAGCGCGTCAAACCAGACATAAATCGCGTGATGTTTATCCTTTGGAAACGGAGTCCCGCATTTTGCCGAAGCGCGGGTAATGGAAATATCCTCCATAAAATTTTGGATATAACTCACTACCTCGTTTCGCCTGCTTTCAGGCGCGATAAAATCAGGATGCTTTTTAATGTGATTCAAAAGCGCTTTCCTGTATTTTGACAGTTTGAAAAAATAATTTTCTTCTTTAATTTTTTCCGGCGGCTTTTTATGAATCGGGCAAAGCCCGCTTTCCAAATCCGATTCAGGCAAAAATGTTTCGCATCCGACGCAGTACCAGCCCTCATAAGTTCCTTTATAAATATCCCCGCGCTTCCATACCACCTCAATAAACTTGGCGATCGCCTTTTTATGCCGCGTCTCGGTCGTGCGGATAAAATCGTCATTAGTCATTCCGAGCGAATCCCAGGTTTCCGCCCAAACCGCAGCCATTTCATCCAGATAACCTTTGATGTCCCCCTCTTTTCCCAATTTTTTGGCCGCTTCAATATTCTTTTGGCTGTTTTCATCCGTGCCAGTTAAAAAATTTACCTCAAAACCACGCATACGAAAGTAGCGCGCGAGCGCGTCTGCCGCGAACATAGTATAAGCGTGGCCAATATGCGGCTTGTCGTTTACGTAATAGATAGGCGTGGTGATGTAGAATTTTTTGGAATTTAATGCCATAAGCTCATTTAATACAATCCTAATTCAGTATAACTTGTAATTTCCAAAATACCAAATTCCGTTTCGGTTCCTATATTCTGTAAAATAGAATAACAATTTTAAGCTATAGCTGATTTTTGTTATTATTTTTTAATTTCTTTATTGCTAACCTCTACTGACGATGGAGGCCAAATTTACGAACCAACCAATAATCGCCGGGGAATCTCTCTGAGGTAAGATATATAATATTTCTTCTTAGACCATATCCGGTTCTCATAAGTTCGATCATCTGATCTGCGGAATAGGGGAAAATCCAGACACTGTCTTGTAGGCGAAAAAAACCTATAGAACGGAGGGTTTCCCGAGTCCTGTCTCGAAGAACCTTCCGCTTCTCCTCAACATCAAAAATAACTATTCTCCACTTCTCATCCCATTTCTTTGGTCTTTTTAATTTTATCTGCTTGGCCTCAATCTGTTGCAGAAATTTGTATCCTTTTTCAGTTAGATTAATAAATGTATGCGCGCTGCTAATTTTCTTGAACAAAATCCCACGAGCAACCAATCTATTTACTGTTTGGTTAATAATAGCGGTAAAACTCCCCTCCCTCCGTTCAAGAAACACCGGCCCAAGATGTTTAATCAGGTTCGGCGCAACAAAAGAAGCCGCGACCAAACCAGTTAATCCCACTGCTTTTATAACCTCTTTTGTCCATTCAATTCTTTCAATTCTTTTATTTTTCATAATAACAATATTAAGCTATAGCTGATTTTTGTTATTGTCAATTTTTAAAATGACGGTCATTCTTTCTATAATTAAAAAAGGGTCCAGCTTTTGGCCAGACCCTCGCGCCGACGAATCGGCTAATGTCACTTCGCCGAGAACGCGACCTTCATAGGACACCTCCTGGATGAATGGTTTTTTCGTGAAAGAACGAAAGATGGGTGCGTGCCCGGAATCTAACAGGGATGTGTTTACATTACATTACACGCACCTTACCAGTAAAAACAGAGTGACTTAGCGTGCCTTATACGGCACGGCACCCGTCGAGGACGTCTCCTCTAACCGGATGAAGTCACGGACTTCGGGAACGTCGCGACGTCCCTGAAGTTGCCCTCCTGGACCCCGAGGCGGAACTCGGAGCGCTCCTTTGATTCGTTCCAGGCCATCGAGGACCTGGTAACGTCCGCTGCCCGTCCCCAACGCGTCAACGCGTCAAGGACAGATTTTAAGGTTCTGGCGAACAGTGGGAAGTAAATCCCTAAACCATTCGTCAAAACCAGTGGAGCCGGGTGGAGTTGAACCACCATCATCAACCTGGGCATCCTATATCCCATTAACAGGTATGCTGGCCCGTTAAGAGCTTACGCTCTGATTGATTTACCTCCCTTTAGGCGGCTCCTAAAAAGTGCTGGACTGAGTGAGATATTTGGGCGGTGAAGTTGGCTTCATTAAGGGAGAAGCCCAGTAGCCCATTTTGCCCGGTGAAGAGTTCCAGCACCAGTGCGACCGGAAGGATTTGAACCTTCACTCTCTGCGATTCCACTCCCCGTGATTCCCATTTGGGCGGAAGCCAGAGCGCAGCCCGTGCTCGGTCGCGACAACTTTGTGAAGAACTGCGGGGGGTTTTGTACTCTGGTCCAACCAGAGCCGAGGTTACTCTACCCCCCTAAATCACCTCACTTCTAACGGACAGGTTACCACAAACCCCAAAATCTGTCAAGCCCCACTGACAAAATTATGAATTTTCTCTTCTGATATCACTTTTGACACGGCCGTGTCAAAAGTGATATTTATTCCGCAGCGGCAGAAATTACAATTACAAACTCTCCTCTTACTTCATCCTTCGGAATTTTATCCAAAATATCCACTATGTTTCCGCGATAAATAGATTCAAATTTTTTTGTTAATTCACGCGCCACCATTATTTTCCTTTTCGCATCAGCATATTTCCTTAATTGTTCCAAGGCCTTAATCAGGCGATACGGCGATTCGTATAAAACAATTGCCCGCTTCTCGCTTGCCAATTTTTTAAAAAACGTCTCTCTCCCCTTTTTATGCGGCGGGAATCCTAAAAAAACAAACTCGCCCATCGAAAAACCAGATATTGAAATCGCGGCGGTCAAAGCCGAAGGACCGGGAATTGATTCACAATTTAAACGATCGTCAAAATTATGAACCAGGGCGGCAACCAATCTGCCGCCGGGATCTGATATACCGGGGGTTCCGGCATCAGCGGTCAAAGCAATGTGTTTTCCGCTATCCAACGCTTCTATAATTTTTGGGAGCATTTTTTCATGGGAATGTTCGTCATAGCGCCAAACTGTTTTATTTTTAATATCAAAATGCGCCAAAAGCTTGGCCGCCATGCGAGTGTCTTCGGCTAATATCAAATCCGCTTCGCGCAAAGTTCTAATGGCGCGAAGAGTAATATCTTCAAGATTGCCGATTGGCGTTGCCACAATTGACAATTTCATAAATTTTATTTACTTTGATTCTTCAAAGAATCAAAGAATCTACAAGTTTAACTTTCTCTATTTTAGCCATCGCGTTTCTTACAAGTTCTTCTACTTCCAGCTTCGCTTCCTCTCTGTCCAAATCTTCTGGACGCGATTTTGTTGCCGGATTTTTGGGCACAAAAAGCGTGCAGCAATCCTCGTGCGGACGGATGGAAATTTCAAAAGTTCCTATCTTTTTCGCCATTTCAATTATATCATCTTTATTCTCTCCTATAAGCGGCCGCAAAATCGGGAGTTTAGCTGCCGCTTGCGCCGAAGAAATGTTTTCAATCGTCTGGCTGGCCACCTGTCCCAAGCTCTCTCCCGTAACCAAAGCTTTGGCGCCATTTGTCCGCGCAACTTCTTCGGCTATGCGCAACATAAATTTGCGATAAAGCAATACTCTGTATTTTGCTTCCGCTTTCATCATTATTTCTTTTTGAATATCAATAAAGGGAACAAGATAAAGCATTCCTCTTCCCTGCCAGCCCGCAAGCTCGGCGGCCAAGTCCTTAACCTTTTCAATTGAAGAACGGTTTGTATAAGGATAGGAATGAAAATGAATAAAATCAATTTCTGCTCCGCGGCGCATCATCTTCCAAGAAGCAACCGGCGAATCAATACCGCCGGAGAGCAATGAGAGAAGCTTGCCCGAACTCCCCACCGGCAATCCGCCTATTCCTTGATGAAATTCGCAGGAAATATAGCACTCTGTTTCCGCGATTATAATTGAACAAATTATATCCGGATTTTTAATTTTAACCTTTTTTTCTGTTCCCGCCGCCGCTGCCGCGCCAACGACTCTGCTTACCTCCATTGAATTTAAAGGAAATTTTTTATTTGACCGGCTGGTTTCTATTTTGAAAGAATCGCCGTCTGCCGCGCCCACTGCCAGAACCGCTTCTTTTTTTATTTCTTCAATATCCAGCGGCGCAACAGCCGCAAAATAAAAATTCGCTATGCCAAAGACGCGCGAAAGCGCGTCGCCAATATCAATTTTGCGCGCGGCAATCTCGTCTCCTTTAACTATTGCCCGTCCAAAACGCTTCTCTATTTTTATGCCTTTAAAATCCGAAAGGATTTTTTTTATATTAAAAATCAGCGCGTCTTCAAACGCCCCTCTGTTTCTGCCTTTAAGCGCGAGTTCGTGATAATGAATAACTACCGCCGTTTGTCCCATATAGAATAGTTTATAATACTATATTTTAGGAAATTAATCCCGTTAGAGATAGGAAACGGTTAAACCGTTTCCGTTAAACCTTTATAAATTTTCATAATTTATAATCATTTCTAAATTCAATAATTTCTGCGTATAAAACATATATTGATCTCTAACGGGATAAAAAAGCCCCGGCTGTTTTAGTCGGGGCACTTTATCAAAACTATCTGGTATTTGAAGAAACGTTCGGAATATCAATCGGCGGCCTGTTGGCGCCGCACAGCTCTTCCCTAACGCGGAAAGCCGCGTAAACAATCGGCCCGCCGCCGGCAAACGAGCGGATTTCCACCCGCACAGCCGCCGGGTCAGCCGGAACCGCGAACGCAACCGCCGCGTTGGGATTAATCCGGTCGTCAAAAGCCAAAACATTTTGCTCCGTAAGAGGCGGCTCACCCGTAAAAACATAAAGGTCAACATCGCGAGCGGCGCCGCCCGAACCCGAAACGGCAACAAGCAAACACATACCGACAGTCGCGCCGGAAGGAAGTCCGGAAACGGCCACGGTTCGGCCCTGCATGAAATTGGGGAAATCCGCCGCCCATGGCAAACGCGCCGCATTTGGTTCAGCGCCGCTCGCGATGGTGGAAATCGCCTCTTCCATGGCCCTTCTTTCAATATTCTGCAGCCGTGAAACAACATCAACTATCACTTCAACGCTCTCTACCGGATAAAGAGCCAAAACAATGCCCATCCTCGGTCCGCTTGAAACCGCGCCAAGCGTGACTCGCTCGGCGCCGCCAAGACAAAATCCCCGGCCGGCCATGCCAGCGCTCTTATACCAGTCATTCCTGTTTAGCCCCTGATTCACCAGTTCGCCGGCCATGTTGGTGGCGCCGACATCAACTTCTGCCAAAGGCAATTGAGTCGTGCCAACCAGCATATAACATCCCCGCGGAACTTCGGTCACAACGCTCAAGGCCCCGCTTTCGGTAGCCAAACCGGCGTAAACGGCAATCGCCGCCACGGAAGAAAGTCCGCTGGCCGTCTGAAATGACCTCTGTCCCGTTCCCGCAACCTCAAAGTCGCTCTCGCCAAACTCAACTTCCGTCAGGCGCCGCATCGGCAAGCCGCCGCAGCCGAAAATGCTAAAAAGGGCAAACAGAGCCGTTGTCCGTCTCATCTCATTCTCCTCTCGTTGCTCCATTACAAGCTTATAATAAGCAAAAATCGCGGTCAAATCCCGCGGCCATTCTTTTTAAAGTTTCACCGTATCACCAATCACTTTGCCTACGATTATGCCGATAGCCGCGGCCAATCCTCCTATCACCAGCATTCTTAACGCGCCTTTCAAAACATTAAGTCCGGAAATCTTCGCGCTAACTACTCCAAGCAGAAACAAAGCGGCTAAAGAAAAAAGTATTGACAAAAGAAACGCCAGCGGCATGGGAAGAATTATATAAGGGAAAAGCGGAACAAAACCAGACGCAAAATACGAAAAAAACATAATCGTTCCGGTAATTACCGAACGGACGGGCGGCGCTTCCGCGCGTTTCATATATTCCTCGGCCGAATATTCAGAAAGGAAGCTTCCCACCGCCATGGAAAACGCCTCTACAAAAATCAAAACCACGCCGGTTAAAAAAATGGTCTTTCTCGGCACATTAGCTATGGCCACGCCCGAGAGCAGACCAACGGTTGAAACCAAGCTGTCTTCCACTCCAAAAATAAAGCTTCTAAAATACGAAGCCAAGGTAGTTTTGCTGTTCATACTCCGTACAATAATTTCAACGTAAAAATGATTTGGGAAAAACCCGCCTATCTAAACCATTCCTTCAGATTTTTCGGCCAGCCGCGCAGTAAAAATAGCGCGAGCGGCGCGCCCCAATTAGCCCATCTTTCCACAAAATCCCAAAACGGCTCGCCAACCACCGGCCGAAGCAATGCTGTCCAAAATCCCCAAACAATCGCCCAAAGAAGAGCAATTCTAATTGGCCTCAACAACACCAAAACCGCAACGGTTACATCCAAAATGCCAATGGCAAGAAGCAATTTTCCCGCTAGGACGCTATCAACATTAAGCAAATCCTGAATCCAGCCAATCCACGCCTTTTTGCCTTGAAGCGCGAAAACTCCGTGCCCTAGAAATTCACCGAAGACCGCGATTCTTAAAACCCAGAGAACGCTTTTGTTCATAATGATTATAAAAAATTAATTAGTATCTTTTGAGAGCAAAGAATATAGCCAGACATAAGCAAGCGCGACGCCCACCCAGAACATTACCACATTGCTGCCGCGCGTGGCCGGACTTGTCCAAGCCGCGGCAAGATAAAAATTGATGTTCATCAAAAGACCGCCGGCAAGCGCGAGCAAAGACAGGCACAACCCGCAACGTTTGATTTTATTGCTCACCGGAGCGGCAATAAAATAAATCCCGATAAGCAGGGCAAAAGCAATCGCCACCTGGCTCCACTCTACCGCGTAGGCAAACGCAATGGCGTTTTTTGAGGCAAAACCCAAAAGAAAATCCTTATACCACGGAAAAGGATTTTTGCCGGCAAAAAAAGCCAATGTCTTGCTGATTCCGCTGACAAACTCCGGCGACGAAACCTTTTCCCAGCCGGCGCTCCACCACTCGTAAGCCACCGTTGCCTGCGCTCCCAAAAGGCCAAGCAAATAAAGAGTTTCTTTTTTCATGGAAACCAGCCGGTCTTTGCGCCCCATCATAGAAAGCAAGCCGCAAGTCGCCCACAACCCTTCAAAAAGGGAAAATACGCCAAAAAGAGCCGCCGCCAGCCGCGCCGCCGGATGCTTAAAGAGGGCGAACGCCGCGAACAGAAAAAACGCGGCGCCCAAAAACCTTACCGCGCGGTCAAAAGCGTTAAGATTTTTATTTAATTGCATAGAAAATTAATTATGTGGATAAGTCCCTTTAATTATATCATAATACGGCTTGTTTATTTATAATTTAGGAATTACTATGTATAATACGGCTTAAATCAATAAAAAATCTTATGCCTTATCTGCCCAAACCGCTGCCTTACAAAGAACTCAAAGGCATTTCAGCCAAAACACTGGAAATACATCACGGAAAGCTCTATGCGGGCTATGTTAATAAAAGAAACGAAATTGAGGATAAATTAAAATCCGCAGACCTTTCTTCGGCCAATCAAACCTATTCCGAATTGCGCGCGCTTAAAGTTGAAGAAACCTTTGCCGGAAACGGCGCGGCGCTGCACGAGGCCTATTTTGAAGGAATGGGCGGAAGTGGCGGCAGGCCGTCGGGTAAGCTCCTTTCGGCAATAGAAGCCGAATGGGGTAATTATGAAAAGTGGGAGGCGGAATTTAAGGCCTGCGCTCTGGCTGTGCGCGGCTGGGTCGTGCTGGCCTACGATACTAATGATAATCGGCTTCACAATTATGTCGGTGACGCCCACAACCAGGGAGGAATGTGGGGCGCGATTCCGGTTCTTGTGCACGATGTTTACGAACACGCTTATTTTATTGATTACGGCAGCGACAGAAAGACCTATGTGGAAGCATATATGAGCAATATTAATTGGACGGCGGCAGAAAAAATTTATTCTAAATACGCTTAAGCCAACGGCAGACAGCCAACAGTTGATAATTTCTGTTGGCCGTTAGCTATAAGCTTTAAGCTAAAATAGTATGATTAAAATCGGCTTTCCGGCGCCTGATTGGAACGGCGCCGTAGCGTATCAAAAAGGAAAATTCATTAAATTGTCCCTCGCCGATTATAAAGGCAAGTGGCTGGCGCTGTTCTTTTATCCGCGCGATTTTACTTATATCTGCCCCACTGAATTAAGGGCTTTCGCGGCGCAAAAGGCGGATTTCGGCAAATTAAAAGCGGAAATCGTTGCCTGCTCAACCGACTCCGAATGGAGCCACAAAGCGTGGATGGAGCACGATCTTCCGCAAGTTGATTATCCGGTGATAGCCGACACCACGCACCAGATTGCGGCGCGTTATGATGTTCTAAACGAAGAGAGCGGCGCCGCGGAACGGGGAACTTTTTTAATTGACCCGGAAGGCATCGTGCGCTATATTGTCGTGTCTTCGGAACAAGTCGGCAGGTCGGTTAAAGAAACATTAAGAGTCCTTCAGGCATTGGAGACCGAAGAGAGATGCCCGGCGGAATGGCATCCGGGCGAACCCACCTTGGGAAAACCCGACCAAAATAAAAAATCTTAATGTCAAAACCCCGATAAAAATCGGGGTTTTTAAAAATTATCTCTGCTCCCGGCAAACGGAACTGCCTAAAACATAAGCGGATAAATATATTCCGCCTTG
This sequence comes from uncultured Gammaproteobacteria bacterium, assembly GCA_964609095.1. Lineage (GTDB taxonomy): Bacteria > Patescibacteriota > Patescibacteriia > CAZSQN01 > CAZSQN01 > CAZSQN01. Next base: position 26,340 of record CAZSQN010000003.1, read on the forward strand.
ACCTTTTACAGAAGTAACATTGACGCTTATATTGTCCGTTAGCGACGGCCTTCCGTATAAAACAAAAGCGTAATTTCCCGCCTTTTTCCCGGAAACCTCAACCTCAAACCGCCAAAATATGGAAATCGTTAATTCCGGCTGATCGCCTTCTCTTGGCGAAGTCACAAAAAGCAGGCAATCGCCGGACCACCCTTGCGGCGGCAAAGGCCAGTCCAAAGTCATTCCTTCCAGCATAAAAACATCTTCATCAACCCAACGAATCGGTCTGGCTCGGGCGTCAATTGAATTCAACAATCTGTTGAATCTGGCCTCCTCCGCGGAAACGCAGGATGCTAAAAAAAGAACCAAAAGAGCTGTCTTTTTCATCTTCTTCTCCTCAATCTACAGTATCTGACGCATTGCTTATCGTCAATTGCTTATGATAAATTTAAAATGAGTTCTTTCCCAAAAGGAGCAAAATGGAAATCAAACTGACCGATGCCGCCATCTCCGCCGCTCTTCAGATTTTGAAAAACGAGATCGCCGGACAAAAAGCCGGGGAAGAAAAGTATGTCGGCGTAAGAATCAAGATCGTCGGCGGCGGCTGCGGCGGCTTTGCCTATGAGATGAACCTGGAAATTCAGACCGAGATTAGGGAAGGGCGCGATATGGAATTTGAATTTGGAGAAAACGAGAAACTAAAAATCGTCGCGGACCGATTTTCCATGCAGTATCTTGACGGCGTTACTATTGACTTTACAAATGACGGCCTTGGCGGCGCCGGTTTCAAGTTTGAAAATCCCAATGTCAAGTCAAAATGCGGCTGCGGCGGCTCTTTCTCCGATTAAAAATCCCCTTCTAAAATTCTGGAGGGGATATTTTATTTGCGAAAATGATTTTAAAGTTGGACTTATATTTTCTTAATCACATTTTCCACCGCGGCCCATTTGGAAGGATTATTTTTTGGGACCAAAATCACCGCTTCGTCCCCGGCCTCGCCTTTAAAATAAGTAATGCTTGCCGTCAGCGCGTTCCATTTTTTGCCGTCGGAGATAACTGAAAATTGCTTGGTCACCTGGTCTTGTTCAACAACCCCCACCAACCTCTCCCGCTCTATGGGCCCGATTTGCTTATACATAAATTTGCCGCCGGGCGCGATCACCAGCTTAAGCATATCCCCTTCCACCAATTTTGATTTGGACGCGTAGTTTGGCGGCACGGCATATTGCTTGCCATCGCTTCCTACCATATGCGTTCCGTCAAAAACGCCCTCCACGACCCTTCCGCCTCCGGCATCGATTGGTTCGCCGGTTGCCGCCGCCTCCACAAGCATTTTCTTCACTTCTTCCTCGTTTACCGCTTCTCCTTCGGAGAGCAGCCGCAGGGCGCTCGCGATATTTGTTTCCGCGCTTTTTAAAATTTTTTTAAGCACTTCATTTTTATCCATATTTTTTATCCGCCGACGCAAATCGTATTATAAAATAATTAGATTAACAAAGGCGGATAACCATGAGCGAGTAAAGCGAAAGGCGGGCAACAAACTTTTTCGCGCGCCGCTGCTGTCCGAGCGAGCCGACGTCAGGTGAGCGAGTTCAGCGGCAAGAAAAAGTTTGTTGCCCGCCGATCATGCTTCATGCTCCCGACTGCGCCCTTTCCAAGATTTCCGCTTCCACCAGCTTGCGGTTGCGCCCGTATTTTAACCGGCTGATGTTTTTAATCGCTTCAATCAGCTTAACATCGCCTTTTATCGGCGGCGGAATGGAAACATTAAACGGACGCGATGCGGTATTATCAATCAGCAATTTAGTGTTGGCGGTAAAAGCGTCGCAATTGATTAAGTCATACGGCCCGAATACCGGCGCGAATTCTTTGGACAAAAACTCGGCGTCTTCGGCGCCAACGCGAAAAGCGGCCATCGTGCCCACATTGCCAAAAATAGCGTCGCGAATGGCCGTGTCCCCGCCTTTGCCCACAAGCTGGCCTATGTATTGGTGGGCAATCACCAGACCCAAGCCGTATTTGCGCGCTTCTGACAAAATTGTGGCAATGGAATCGGTAAGGAAATTCTGAAACTCGTCAATATAGAGGAAAAAGTCCTGGCGCTCCTCGCGCGGCATATCGGTGCGGGAAAGCGCCGCGGCCAAAATTTTTCCCACCACCACCATGCCGATTAGATACGCGTTCAGCTCTCCAAGTTTGCCTTTAGAAAGGTCAAGAAGCAGAATTTTGCCCTCGTCCATTACCTGCCGGAAATTAAACGCGCTTTTTTGCTGGCCGATAATAGGCCGCACGATGTCGTTGGTGATAAACGGCGTTAGTTTGGAAGTGATGTAAGGAACCATATTAGCCAAAGATGCTTCTCCGCCGGCTTTCTGCGCTTCCTTGAGCCAAAAATCCTTGACCACCTGCGTTTTGCATTTAGAAAGCTTAAAGGCGCGGAACTTTTCATCGGCCAGCACGCGAGGAACCTCCATTAAAGTGGAACCGGATTCAGGGTCATCCATAATAAGCAATAAGGCGTTCCTCATATATTGCTCAAACATCGGGCCTCCGGTTGCTTTGAGGTCATAGAGCTTATCAAAAATCTTCAATATCTCATTGATGACAAAGGTCTTTTGTTCCGGATAACGCTCGTCATATTCCAGCATATTCAAGCCCATAGGCCGTTCGATGTCGGACGGGTCAAAATAAATAACATCGTCAACGCGCTCTTTGGGAACAAGCGCGATCGCGTCCCGCGCCAGGTCGCCGTGCGGATCCAAGGCGCAAATGCCGCGCCCGGCCTCAATATCCTGCTTAATCATCTGTTTTAAAAATTCGCTTTTGCCCACGCCGGATTTTCCAATGATGTAAAAGTGGCGCAGACGGTCCGGCTGTTTGATGCGCACGAGATGCTCTTGTCCGCGATATTTAACCGTGCCGATAACCATGCCCTCTTTGGGCAGATTTGTCGGAGGAGGCGGTTTTCTGGCGGATAGCCACATGATATTCGGGGTTTCAATGCCGGGAAGAGGAAAATGATAAACGCCGGCGAACTCTTCCGCGTTCAAAATAATTTTTCTTTTTTCGTCAAAAGTTCTGTAAATAAAATTGTGAACGAATCTGGGCAAAGAGCGCGGCGTCTTGCGGCTGAAACTGTTGCCGTATTCGTAGATATTGAATTGCGAAAAAGAATTGGCAATGTTGTCAAGGTGCATTTTGGCTCTGGCGCCGTCAGGAGAGGAAACAATAATCCTGACATTGACTTCCAACCCGGCTTTTGACGCCTTCTCCTCCAGCCCGCGCACGGCTTCCTCCTCAAGCGGAGAAAGCTTGTACTCTTTCGGCGGAGCGGTCCCTTCTTTTTTTGCCGGAGCCGTCGCCGCCTGCAAACCGCCCAAAAAGCTTGCGCCCCTCATCGCCTCTTTCATGCTCTTTCCTTGCTGCATGGCGCGGGCAATTTTTAATCCCGAAGAACGCCAATCGCCCCTTGCGGAACGGACTACAAATTGTATTGCCGCGCCGTCCGGTGAGGCGATCTTGCTCATAGAATTGGTGATGGCGGAGAGAGGGTCGGAATCAAGTTTTTTGTATGTTTTTATGGGGAAACCGCCGGGGCGTTTAAAAATCAAGTTTGCCCCGGCAATAACTCCGGTGGGGTTAAAAATGTTATAATCCCGCACCTCTTCAATCTGGGCGGATGGGAACTGGGCATGAACCTGCTGTTCCAAAAAATCGCGCAAACTCTTGGGCGCGGCGAGGTAAAAATAAATCAGTCCGTCTTTGGAAACGATCTCAAAAGAAAAGGCGTCAGAACGGCCCGCAAGCCACGCTTTAAATCCTTTTTGCGGACGCAGTCCCCCGACCGCGGAAAAAAGCGCCTCGGAAACGCCGATATCTTGGCGAATTTTGTCAATGGATGGGCTTTGCGTCTGCTCCTCGGCTTTAAGCGCTTCTTTGGGCACTAGAATCCGCAGCACGACTTTGTCAAAACCCAGTGCGCTCTCGTTGCGCCGGCGAAAATAATATCTTAAGCCGCGCAAAAATATTAAAACGGCGAAAATCAACCCGGCCAGAATCAATGACGCCAAAACCAAACCGTCGCCGGCAAAACCGGCGGCCTCCGGAGATTCTAAAACAACGGCTATTTGTAAGAGAAAGACAAGCATTAAATTTGTTTTGATTTTTGCTCTTCGTAGAGCGCCAAAATCTTGTCGGTCTTAATCTTTGCTTCTTGTTCAAGAAAAAATTTATTAACGCCGGGAATAATTTTGAGCCAAAAGACAATCAGTTCCAACACGTCTTTAACCGCAACTTTGGCCGTCCTTATCATCGCCTGAATTTTGGAAGCAACTTCCTCGCCCTTGGCCTTAAACTCTTCCTGCGTCTCCGGCGGCATAGCCGCATACGCCTCCAGCAAATCTTCAGCCAAAAAATCTTCAATCTGCGCCGTAAGCTCGTCTTTTTTAACCATTGGAGAAACCGCGGCCTTGCCCGGAATTACCGTGACTGCCGGCGCCGCTTCTTCCGCCGCCTCCTCTTTTGCCAAAACTTCTTTTGGTTTTTCAATGCTAATCTCCGGAGCCGCTTCCGGAACCGGCCCGATTTCTACTTTGGTTATTTCTTGTTTTTCTTCCGGCATACCCCGCACATAACTTGCTTAATCCAAAACATAATTTATATTATGTGCTGGATTCCCGCATTATGTTCATCAAATCTTCTTTTTAAATTATTTGTACAGCCAACATACATAAAATGCTCTGCCTTGCTTTTAATCAAATAAACGAAAACATCAAGCAAATTATGTGCGGGGCATACCCCATCATTATAGCACAAGCATGAGCGCTTGCGCTCATGCTTTACGCCTTCTTAATTTTTGGACCCGTTGCCGCATCCTCTACTTTAAACCCCAGCTCTTTTATTTTTTGCCGCAATTCATCAGCTTGCTTAAAATCGCCTTTTTTACGCGCTTCTTCCCGCTCTCTAACCAGCTTTTGCGCCTCTGTTGGAACTTTCTCCGCCTCTCTTTTTTTAAAACCGATTCCAAGCGTAGAACCCATTTCGCGAAGAAGCTTGGCGGCGGCTTTTGCTTCGGAACGCTTAACTCCGTAGTCAAGCAAAGCATTGCCTTTGCGCGCGAAATTATGAAGCGCGGCCAATGCCTTGGAAGTGTTAAGGTCATTGTCCATGGCCCGCAGATATTCCTCGCGCGTTTCATTGATTAAACTTTTCATTGATGCGTTGCCGGCTTTGGGCTTATCTAATCTGCCGGCAAACTCGTCAATTCGGCTAATCGCTACGCGCGCCGAGTCCAAACTTTCCCAAGTAAAATTAAGCGGGTCTCTGTAATGAACCGAGATTAGGAGATAACGCAGTTCGCGCGGAGAAAACCCGCGGGAAGTTATGTCATTAAGCGTATAAAAATTTCCCAAACTTTTGCTCATTTTCTCTCCGTCTACCAGCAAGTGCGTGACATGCAGGAAGTAGCGGCTGAATTTCGCGCCGTTGGCCGCCTCGGATTGCGCTATTTCCGCTTCGTGATGGGGAAACTTATTGTCTTCGCCGCCGGTATGGATATCAATGGTTTTCCCCAGATATTTTTCCGCCATGGCCGAACATTCAAGATGCCAGCCCGGATACCCCTCCCCCCACGGCGCCTTCCAAGTCATCAAATGTCCGGCCTTGCAAATCCACAGCGCGAAATCAAACGGCTCTTTTTTGCCCGAAACCGGCGCCACGCGGGCTCCGGCTAAAAGATTTTCCAAAGTGTTGCCGGAGAGCTTGCCATAATCAGAAAATTTTCTTACTTCGTAATAAACATTGCAGCCGTCCTTGTACCCGTACCCCGCCCTGATAAGCTTTTCTATCATTTTAATCATTTCTTTTATATGAGCGCTGGCGCGGGGATACTTCCATGCCGGTTTAATGTTTAGGGCGTTAATGTCATTAAAAAACGCCTGCGTGAATTTTTCCGCGATTTGCTTGGGCGAGGTTTTGGCGAGCCGCGCGGCTTCTTCAATTTTGTCCAAGCCCTCTTCGGCGTCAGCCATCTGATGACCCACATCCGTGATGTTCATTACCTGCCTGACTTTATAACCGCCGTATTCAAGATATCTTCGAAGAACATCCACGGCGACAAAAGAACGCAGATTGCCGATATGCGCGAAGTCGTAAACAGTCGGCCCGCAGGAATACATCTTTACAACCCCGCCTTCTTTCTTGAACGGCTCAATCTCTTTAGAAAGGGAATTATATAATTTTAAACTTGACATAAATAAAGGGTATAGGGTACGGGGTATAGAAATTAAAAAAACCAAACCCTAAACCCTAAACCCTTTTTAATATATCGTTCTCCACGCGTAAGAATTTGCCGCGTCTTTGGCGCACACGGCCATGGAATCTTTTACGCCGGAAGCGCCTTCTATAAAGCGCAGAGCGCCGCGCAAAGAGGAATTGCAAGTAGCGGCTCCTACCGTACCAAAAAGAATATAATTATCAACATGCAGATTGCCGTTGACCCCGGCGTTGCCGTTCACATAGAAATCATCGCCGCCCATGGTAAAAGCCGGATCGTCAATGTTTTCCACCGTATTGCCAACAAATAAACTGTCGCCAACATAAACATTAGCGTATGGAGACACGCCTGTTCCGGAAAAATATCCGGCCCAGTTGGTTGTGCCTCCGGAAGCGCTGCCGTAAACGCCGTAGGTTGTGCCCGCTCCATTGCCAATGCCGCGCACGCCATAAATTCCATCGGCGTAAACTCCATAACTTCCGTACCCAACATAGGCCTCGCCTCCGCCGCTGTCAGTATCGGTAAAATATCCTCCGGCGGTAGAACCCTGCGAGCGCGCTCCATAAGCCGAATTAACGGTTTGTCCGCCGGAAGCCAGCGCGCCGCTTACAAGAAAATTGTCACCCGAAGCGGTTTGCACTGTTCCATTTGCAGAGTCCAATGTAAGCGCGCCGGTGCCGGCCGCGCCTAAAATAGTCGGCGTGGCCTCATTAATAGTTACATCACCGGAAATCTGCGTCGGGTCGGTAATCCTAAATCCAAGAAAACCGCTCGCCATCTGTGAATTGTAAGAAATTGACTCTGTTAAATTACCCCTAAAACTTACGTATACTGGGCCTTCCGCCGTATCATTGGCATTAAGTTTCAAAACGCCGTAATCAAGCGTGGTTTGCGGATACATACCATAAACCATGTTAATAATCCCGCCATTCAAATTGATGTCAGTCCCCAATCCGCTCATATTCAGGTCGCCGGTCATTGTGTCGCCGGGCACATTTACATATCTGCCGTCGGCAAAAGCCGTGTCAAGGGAAACCGTATCAGCGCCAACCGTGATGCCTGGTCCTGCCCCCACATCCAAAGTATCGGCAGAAGCCGTAAGCCCAGCTCCGGCGCCAACATCAACCGTCACATCCCCGCTTGCTCCGCCCCCGGTTAAACCCGAGCCGGCAGCCACTCCCGTAATATCTCCCCCGCCGCCGCCTCCTCCGGCCGGCCAGGAACTGCGGCAATCCGTTCCTATGCAAAAAGTGGACGCGCTAATGGTATTGGCGTCAGTATACGGCGCTCCGGAAGTGCAGGTAGCGCCGGTAAGAGAGCATATTGACCTTCCGATAATTGATCCTTGGGAGGTTAAATTATATCCGCCGGCAACCTGAACGGGACCGCTAAAATTCGCGCTCTGCCCAATGGTTGTGCCAAGTCCGCCTCTGAAATAAACTGCTTTATTGAATTCAAAATTATTCCCTGGCGGAATCCAGTCCAAGCGATTACCCGCATCAACGAAATTTACGGAAACGGTTGTGCCGCCGTTATCGGTATCAAGCGTGATTGAGCCGACCTGCGTTGTGTTGCCGCGGTTGGTTACAGTGCGCAAAGTGTCCGCGTCAACTGATGCCCAGGTGCTCCGGCAATCTCCGCCCATGCACAATTCCCGCGCGTCAATGTATCTGCCGGGGGCGTTAATATCTGCCGAACCGGCTAAATTCAGATCGCCAGTAATCGTGTCGCCGGTTATATTTACATACAACCCGTCAGCATAAGCCGTGTCCAATGAGACAGTCACATCCCCGCTGCTCCCACCGCCGGAAATTCCCGAACCGGCATTAACGCCGGTAATATCCCCGCCTCCGCCGCCTCCTCCGGCCGGCCAAACATTACGGCAGTCAGCGCCAATGCAAAGCTGGGTTCCTCTTACATTCCCTCCCGCAGTTAGATTGCCGTCAGTTGTAATGTCGCCTGCCGCCTGACTTGCTCCCGCGCCAATAATTGTTCCGTTAACGCCATTGCCAAAATAGGCATTGGGCGAAGTCACTCTCCAAGTCGCGTCAGGATTGTGTCCGCCAAAAGCTCCTCCCTGGCTCATCCTGCCGGTGCCGGAGATATTAAAACTCGCGGTTTGTTCGGTTCCGGAAATCTGGCTGTTCCAGATTAGCGGCGGCGTATTATTGCCGGGCGGAGCCGCAGTCGGCTCCTGCCAGCCCTGTGCCAATACAATTTGCACGGCAAAAATAAAAAACAAAGCCAATAAAGTGACGGCGGAACTCTCAAAAATAATCTTTTTTATTTTCATAAAAATTATCTCACTGCAACTTAGGCCTGCGCTCTTCTCCGATAAAAATCATCAGCGCTATCGGCGTTACCAGCCAAAAAAATTTGCCCAAATTTCCGGTAAACACCATCTGCGTAAAAGGGGCAAAATAGCGCATAGCCGTTCCGGGCAAGAAAGAAAGCATCACGGAAGTTAAAAGCCCCACGTGCAAAAAGCTCCAAAGAATAACTTGCCACCAGCGTCCGCCGGCCGGAGAACCGATATTGCGCAAAAACGAGCTCCGGGCAAGAGCGAAAAATAAAATTATAAAAGCGCCGACAAACAAGCTCATGCGCAAAGCAAACTCCGAACCGGTGTTTCTGAAATTGGAAAGATACGGCGCGGTATTAACCACGGCCAGAGACATATAGATCGCGATTAAAGTCAAAATAATGCGGTCGCGGCCCAAAGTCAGACCGTAGAGCAGCACGGCGAAAGAAAAGAAAAACAAAACAAAAATATCCCAGGTCGGCTGCGCCAGATTCAGGTTTTTAAGCGCCGTAAAAAGTCCGGAAAAATCCACGCTCAATTTTGCCAATGTGGTTTGTATAAAAAACATGACACAGCGTATAGGGTTTAGGGTTTAGGGTTTAGGGTCACTAAACGCTGAACACTAACCGCTAAACGCTTTTAACGGTTTTCCACAGCTTCCATATCATTATATCAAAAGCAAGCAAACAAAAAAAGCGGACAAAAGCCCGCTTTGCCGCAACGTGGAAAAACTCTAAATTCGCTCAAAAGAATGAACAAAATGGCCGTTATTGCTTTCACCCCATTCTGTAATACGGACCTTAAAGCCGACCGCGGCTTCAATCACGCCAATAATATAGTTCTCCACCTCGCGCCGCTCTTCCTCGGATTCCCAAAAAGTAACCCCATGATAGTCATAGTAATAAACCAAACCCTCGTTTCTACGAATGCCTATCTGCCTTGATGGAAGTTTATCCAAAAGTTCACGCTTCAGTTTTTCCATGCTATTGCCTCCCTTGAAAGAACAACTTGATTTATAATATAATAATAAAAAAAATATTATGCAAGAAGACCTTGACCCCAATAAGGCAACCTATGTTGATCCGAGACACGAGGAACACGCCTTTGACTTGCCTTTTTGGCGAGATAATCAGAAATTATGGGTATTAAAAGTTCCAGTGGAAGATATGAATATTGAGGAATTGCTTTGGATTTTAGATGTGCCGTTCTGGGAAGACGAACGCGGCAATATCGTTATAACGCCCAATGAGGTTATAAACAATCCGGATAAATATCCCGCGCACCAAAACAGAATAACGGCTGCCGACACTTCTTATCCCATTGATATAATGAAAAATAAAAAAGGAAAGTGGCTGACGTTAGACGGGCTGCACCGCCTTGCCAAGCTGGCAATAAAAAAAGCACCCACTGTTAAAGTTAGGAAAATTCCGCCGAAACTTGTCCATTTGACGGCACGGGATAATAAGTAACCGAAACAAAAACAACCTCACGCGAGGAGGTCGTTTTTGGGTGTGGAGCCAAGGGGTATTGAACCCCCCTATCCGAGTGCTAACCACGGAATCCTCACCGTGAGGTGGCCACAAGGACTCCACGGCGAGGATTGTAGCAGTTTAGAAAATAAAAAGAAAATCCGAGATTTCTCTCGGACTTTCGAGGACTCAATAGAATCCGTGGTTAGCTATTTAAATATAGCATATCTATGAGATTTGTCAAGATAATCCATCCACAACCTCTTTTTGGATGAACTTCAACTCTTTTTCGCAAAATAATAAGCCGCCAAAAGAGTGGATATGGGCACGGCAAGAATCAGCGCGGAACTGCCGACAAGAGTCCGGACAATTTCCTCTGCCATAAATTCGCTGTTAAAAATAACCCAAAGCGGTTGCGCTTTGTCTATTGTAAAAAACATAAATAAAGGCAAAGACGCCCCGGCATAAGCCAAAACAAGAGTATTGACCAGCGAAGCAATATGCTCCCTGCCAATGGAAAGCCCGCGCCGGTAAAGCTCGCCAAAACCAAGGGAACTATTCGCTTCTTTTAGCTCTGCCACGGCCGCGGCCTGCGCCGTTGTCACATCGTCCAAAACGCCCAAAGTGCCGATAATTATCCCGCCCAAAAGTAGGCCGCGCAGATTAATGGACTCCGTCAATGACAATTGGAGATTAATCGCCTCCTCGCTTCCGGCTCCCCAAAGCTTGGAAGCGGCAACAAATAAAAGCGCCAAAACTGCCGAAACCAAAAGAGTTATGACCGTGCTCAAATACGCCACGGCCGTCCGCTTGTTGATTCCATGCGCCAAAAACAAAGAAATCGTGGCTATGGCCAGCGAACCCAAAAAGCTTATGCCAAATGCGTTGCCGCCATCAGCGATTTTAGGCACGACATAAAAATTCAAAATCAGCAAACTGAATCCAAGTCCGAGCAATGACAACACTCCCTTGCGCCTGCCGAAAATTGCCGCCAAAGAAAAAAAGATACCAAAAACCAGCAAGAGCGGAGTCAGACGATACTTCTCCACCAAAAGATATTCAATCTGGCCGTCAATTATTGTTTTGGAAACAATAATTTTTTCTTTTTCCTTAAATGTCTCCCAGCTCTTCTCCGCCTCTTGGGTATAAATAATGCCGATTGTTTTGCCTTTTTCTTTTCCGCTTAAAATCCGCGCTTCAAATTTTAATGTTTTGCCGATAAACTCATTGCTCTCGGCCGGCAATTCCGCGATGGACAAAATCTTTGCTTTATAATACTCGTCTTTTGGCGGCAGAAAATTTGAAGAGTCAGCCGTTGCGCCAACAAAGACAGGAAAAGTTAATAAATAAAAGATAAAAGACAAAAGAAAAAAGATTTTTTTAAACATAATTATTATTCCGTTTATTACATTTTTTCAAAATCCTTTAACGGCTGTGGATAACTGTTATTTCAAACTTTCTATTTATTTTCTATAATATCAGTATGATGACAAAAAAGCAAAAACACGTGCTCGATTTTATAACCTTTCACCAAGAACGGGAAGGATATGCCCCTTCCCTTGATGAGATACGCAAGAAATTTAAACTTGCGTCTGTTTCAACTGCCCATTTCCACGTATCAAAACTCCGCGATTTGGGTTATTTATCCAAAGAAGAAAATAAACCGCGAGCCATTGAAGCGCTTGGCCGCGAAACAATGGTAAAGATTCCGCTTTTAGGAACGATCGCCGCCGGCCAACCTATTGAAGCAATTCAAGAAAAAGAGATAATCGCGGTTCCAAAAAGCAAAATTCCTTTTTCGTCAGAGGTTTATGCTCTCCGCGTAGTCGGAAGCAGTATGATTGACGAAAATATAAACGATGGCGATGTTGTTTTGGTGCGTCAACAGGAAACAGCCGAAAACGGACAAAAAGTCGTGGCTCTCATAGATAATCACGAAGCAACCTTAAAAAAATTTTACAGAGAAAACGGGTATATTCGATTACAGCCCGCAAACAAAACAATGGAACCGCTTATTTTTAGAAATGGGCGGGATGTTTCAATTCAAGGAGTTGTGCTGGATGTTATTCGTGATGGCGGTTTTGTGTCTCCGGTAGAAATTTATCCGGATGCAAAACTTCTTAATCGAGAAAGAAAAGTCAAAAACCGAGAAGCAAAAGAAAGAACGCGCGGCGGCACAAAATTTCAGAAAGATGCCGTTATGGTTGCGCAAGCAGACGGTATTGAAAAATTTACTAATAAAATTATTTGCGGCGACAGTGAAGAAGTTTTGCGTAAAATCCCAACCGGTTCAGTTGATATTATTATTACATCGCCTCCATATAATTTTGGTCTGGAATATAAAGACGATAAGAAAAATGATGCGGTTCACTGGGACGAGTATTTTAAGAAGATAAACACAATTTGGAAGGAGTGCGCGCGTGTTCTAAAACCAGGCGGACGATTGTGCCTCAATGTACAGCCATTGTTTTCAGATTACATTCCGACACATCACCTGATGTCAAAACAACTACTCAATCACGGTCTTATATGGAAAGGCGAAATTTTGTGGGAAAAAAACAACTATAACTGCAAATATACCGCGTGGGGTAGCTGGAAAAGCCCCAGTATGCCATATTTGAAGTACACTTGGGAATTTGTTGAGATTTTTTCAAAAGATACGCACAAAAAAGTCGGTGACTCGTCAAAAGCCGATATTACTGGCGATGAGTTTAAAAAATGGGTTTACGCGAAATGGTCTATTGCCTCCGAACGAAACATGAAAGATTATGATCATCCCGCGATGTTTCCAAAAGAGTTAGCAACACGACTGATGAAACTTTTCAGCTATCAAGACGATATCGTACTTGATCCATTTAACGGCGCCGGCACAACAACACTTTGCGCCGCAGAAACCGGCAGAAAATATATCGGCATAGATATTTCGCCTAAATACTGCGAAATCTCTGAAAAACGAATTAAAGAAATTCCAGCGAAGTTATTTTAGAGATGCTTTTTGAGTGCGCGCTCAAAGTATCTGATTGCATGGTCCAATCTTTCGGGGCGAAGTGGTTTATAAAACTGCTTTTTGTGTATTTCCCCTTTAATGTTTCGCTCTCCATCCAGCATAGTGATAATCTCAATGTCGAGATTTGGGAAATGATGCTCAAGAACTTTGACCGATGGACTCCCGTTCGGATGATTAACGGCGATGGAGTAATCACCGCCAAGCATACTCTCCAGTTGAAAAAGAAAAAATTTGAGTTTTGGAAAATGCTTTTTGAGCAAAAAAGCGTCAACTAATATCCGTTTATACATTGCGACCTCTGCATACGCCTTGCATTCAATCGAAAGCACAAATTCACCGTCAATATAAATCTGTTTGTCCTGCGATAGTTTATAAACATTTCCTTTTCCATCAACGATGGGATATTTTGTTTTGTTGATTTTAATACGTGCGGGTTTGCCGCCGATGTTCTTCCATGCAAGCAAAACCATCTCCTCAGCCATCGTCTCAACAAGAGTGCCTTTCAATGAACGCAAAACACCACCTGCGCGGATGCGCCACATTTTTCGTATTGTTCGTTCATAAAATTTTATAAATTTGTCAAACATATTATTTCAGAAATAATCAACCGGCTTTTTGTGAATCCGCAGGTTTATTATCTATAATTTAGTCCCCCAACTCCCAACGCAGCTCTTCCAAAAGCTCTTTCTGCCGCCGTGATAATTTTTGCGGAATATCAACTAAAATCTCCACCAAGTGGTCGCCTCTACCGGACTTGCCCAAACGCGGCACTCCTTTGCATTTTAATTTCAACATCGTCCCGGGCAAAGTTCCAGCGGGAATTTTTAACTCCACTTCTCCGTCAACCGTTTCCACGGTCATGCTTCCGCCCAAAACCGCAAACGGATAAGTTATTTTTAATTTGGAAAAGATATCGTCTCCTTTGCGTTCAAATCTTTTGTCCTTTCTTACTTCTATGTTGATATACAAATCTCCGGCGCTTCCTCCGCGTATCCCCGCTTCTCCTCCGCCCGGAACGCGCATAGTGCCGCCATCATCAACTCCGGCCGGAATTTTAACCAAAAACTTTTTCGTGCCTTTGGCAACTCCTGTTCCTCCGCACTTTTTACACTCCTCTTTTGGCTTGCTCCCCAGCCCGCCGCAGTCGCTACAGGTAACAACCGACTGCATCATGCCGAAAATAGTGCGTGAGGATTGCCTTACCTGGCCGGCTCCGCCGCAGGTTTTGCAGGTAATCATTTCCGTATTCGGCTCTTTGCCTGCTCCGTCGCACTCTTCGCAGGCAATTTCTTTGTAAAGCTCAACCTCGCGCTCCGTGCCCGTAACCGCGTCCATCAAGTCAATCGTCATATTCATCTCAATGTCCCGGCCGCGCTTGGAGCGGGTTTTTGTTCCGGTGCCGCCCCGAGATGAGCTGAAACCGCCTGAAAACATATTTCCCAAAATATCTCCCAGGTCTTCCATATTGATGCCGCCTCCCATTCCGCCAAAACCCTCAAAACCGGAAAATCCGCCTTGTCCGTTCTGGTCAAAGGCGGTTCCATATTGGTCGTATTGTTTGCGCTTTTTGGCATCGCCCAGCACCTGATACGCTTCATTGATTTCCTTAAACTTGTCCTGATTTCCGCCTTTATCAGGATGATGCTCGTGCGCGAGCCGGCGAAAGGCCTTTTTAATCTCGTCATCAGTCGCCTCCCGCCCAACTCCTAAGGTTTTGTAATAATCTTTGGACATGTTTTACTTAATTATTTACAATTATCTCCTGCCTTGATACTCTAAATCCGCGGTGGGGGTGGCTTAGTGTGGAATCTCGCCTCATCAACGAGGGTTCTCGGGGTGCAACTCCCCGCACCTCCACCGTCTCAAAAATTATTCAAGTATTACTCTTGACAATCATAATGATTATTTGCTATACTAAACATAGTTGATGAGGCGAGTTCCTACTCTAAGTTAGAACTCCGGAAAACCGCAGAAATGCGGTTTTTTGGTCTTCTAAATCTCATCTTCACTCGCCCCCGCCCGACTCCTAAGGTTTTGTAATAGTCTTTGGACATTTCTATTATTTTACCAAATCTATTATTTTTTCTATTGTTTGGGCTAATAGTTTAGATTCATGCTCTATCCATATAATATCCTTATAACCGGTAAACAGCTCCATTTGTCTATTTATATATCGCAAACATCTTTCTAATATTTTCTGTTTCGCGGTTTCAAAATCAATCTCTTTATCCAAATAACTTACAAGCGGAACTACGGCATGGCCGTCTTGCATTACAAGCGTATCTCTATATTTCTTTAAATTTTGAGCGATCTCTTCAAGCAAACCTTCCTTGAAGGCCAGTTCAACTCTTTGGCTAATCTTCTTCTCTATATCAAAATTGGAGGGAAACTTTAATCCGATAATTTTACAGACTTTCATTTGTCGATTCAACCGATAGAAGTCCGAAAAATAGGTAGTAGAACCGCCCTCTATTATAGGCACTCCGCCGCTCTTAATAATTTCTAAACACTTATCTATCACCATTTCAGAATATTTTATCGGATCAATAATATCTTCATCTGGTTCTAAAAGTTCATAGAGATGTTTCTTAACATCTTTTTCTTTCAGAGTATCCGACAATCCCGAACTAATAGGAAAATGCTTAAAAAGATATATCTTATCGAGATTAATAACCTCTCCGTTACCCAGTTGTCTCGCAAGCGCAAAAGCAACAGAAGTTTTTCCAACTCCAGTAGGTCCAATTATAGCAATCGCGCCTTTGGTCTTGAGCATTAATGGTAAATTATCTATAAACTGTAGGTTTTTATTCCTTCTCTTTAAACTCCGCATCCACGGTCTTTTTGTCGCCACCGTCTTCCTTTTTCTCTTCGGAAGCTGGCGCGCTTGTAGCGGCGTTGGCTTGGCTGTATAATTCCGCGCCGACTTTTTGCGATACGGTTGCCAGTTCATCTGCCGCCTTTTTCATAGCCGCGCCGTCTTCGCCTGCAAGCGTTTTCTTAAGCTCGACAAGTTTTTCTTCTATGGCCTTTTTATCATCTTCCTTGATTTTGTCCGCGTGCTCCTTGAGCATTTTCTCCGTGGTATAGCCAACCGTCTCGGCCAAATTCTTGGTCTCAATCAATTCTTTCTTTTTCTTATCCTCGTCCGCGTGCAGCTCCGCGTCATGCTTCATTTTCTCAATTTCTTCTTTGGAAAGTCCGGAAGAAGCAGTAATGGTTATTTTCTGTTCTTTATTTGTGGCTTTGTCCTTGGCTTTTACGTTCAAAATTCCGTTCGCGTCCAAGTCAAAAGAAACCTCCACCTGCGGCATGCCGCGCGGCGCCGGAGGAATCCCGTCCAAAATAAATCTGCCCAAGGTCTTGTTGTCAGAGGCCATGGAGCGTTCGCCCTGCAAAACATGGATTTCCACCGAGGTTTGTCCGTCGGCGGCAGTTGAAAAAACTTGCGATTTGGAAGTCGGGATAGTTGTGTTTCTGGTTATAAGCGGGGTCATTACCGAACCCAATGTCTCAATGCCAAGCGAAAGCGGGGTTACATCCAGTAGCAAGAGTTCGCCCTTGATGTCGCCCTGCAAATTTCCCGCCTGTACCGCGGCTCCAATGGCCACCACTTCGTCAGGATTTACGGAAACATTGGGCTTTTTGCCAAAAAACTTTTCAACAGACGACTGCACAAGAGGCATTCTGGTCATTCCGCCGACAAGGATAATTTCGTTAATGGCGCCGGCTGTAAGCTTGGCGTCTTCCAAGGCCTTGCGGCAGGGAGCCATGGTTTTCTCCACCAAGTCCCCGACCAGCTCTTCCAGCTTGGCGCGGGTCATCTTCATTACCAAATGCTTTGGCCCGTTGGCGTCGGAGGTGATAAACGGCTGGTTTATCTCCGTCTCCATTGTGGAAGAAAGCTCAATCTTGGCTTTTTCCGCCGCCTCTTTAATGCGCTGCAAGGCGAGCGGGTCCTTGCTCAAATCAATTCCTTCGGTTTTTTTAAATTCGTCAACAATCCAGACAATCACGCGCTGGTCAAAATCGTCTCCGCCCAGGTGCGTGTCGCCGTTGGTGGCTTTGACCTCAACCGTGTTCTGGTTCGCGGCCGCGTCAAAAGCGATCTCCAGCACGGAAATGTCAAAAGTTCCTCCGCCCAAATCGTAAACAACAATTTTCTCGTCTTTCTTTCTGTCAAAGCCGTAAGCCAAAGCCGCTGCCGTTGGCTCGTTTAAAATGCGCCTGACTTTGAGTCCGGCGATCTCTCCCGCGTCTTTGGTCGCCTGGCGCTGGGAGTCGTCAAAATAAGCCGGAACGGTAATAACCGCTTCCGTTATCTTTTCTCCCAAGCGCTCTTCGGCATCGGCTTTTAATTTTTGCAAAACCATAGCAGAAATTTCCTGCGGAGTATATTCCTTGTCTCCCATTTTAATCTTCACGCCTTCCCCCGCCTTCACAATTTCGTAAGGCATTAATTTTTTGTCGCGCTCCACTTCGCTGTCTCCCCAGCGCCTTCCGATAAGGCGCTTGATGGATGAAAGCGTGTTCTTGGGATTGACAACCGCCTGGCGCTTGGCAAGCAAGCCCACGAGTTTTTCGCCTGTTTTGGAGGTAGCGACAATGGAAGGCGTTGTTCTTGCGCCTTCTTTATTTTCCAAAACCTTGGGCGCGCCGCCCTCTACGACCGCCACGCAAGAGTTAGTCGTACCTAAATCTATTCCGAGTATTTTTGGCATAATTTTAGCTTTAAGTTATAAGTTTTAAGCTATAAGCTTATGGCCTATGGCTTACGGCTTATGGCTTATGGCTTATGGCTAATTATTTACTTATTATTACTTTTGCCGACCGCAATATCTCATTTTGATATTTATATCCGGCTTGTATTTCTTTTAAGATTGTTCCCGACTCTCCCCCATCCTCGCTTCCCGCAGCTTCATGCAAATTTGGATCAAATTGCTCTCCGACGCACTTCATTTCCTCCACCCCAAACTGCTTTAACAATTCCTCCAGCTCCTTTTTAATAAGCAGGACTCCGGAAACCCATCCTTTTTCCATATCTTCTTTTGGAATATGGGCCATTGCCTCGCGGAAATGGTCCAGCGACGGAAGGAACGAAAGAATCACCGTTTGCGCGCCATATTTTAAAGAATCTGCGGCCGCGCGCTCCATTTGCTTTTTCAGATTCTGGTAATCCGCCATCGCCCGCTTCCATCCCAAAAGATATTCTTCATTTTGTTTTTTTAATTGTTCTAAATCTGGTTGTGAATTGTTTTCTTCCATAGCCAAAGCGTTTAGCGATTAGCGTATAGCGTTTAGTTTTTACCCTAAACCCTAAACGCTAAACCCTATACCCTTAAATCACGAAGCATCTTGCGCGCATAGGAAATTAATGAATAATTACGGTCGTAGTTCATCCGAAGCGAACCCAAGACCCCTAAAATTCCCGACTCGTCTCCGGTATTAAAACGGGTGACAATGGTTCCGCAGCGGTCTCCGAATGGGCTCTCATGACCGACCAAAATCTGGATGTTATCAGGAACAGTTCCCCAGAGCGCCGCCATCACTTCGTCCAGCTTGTCCATGATTTCGGAAAAATCGCGCATAAACGCGGCTTCGGCAAATTCCGGTTTGGCAAAAAGCGCGCCAAAGCCCGTTGAATAATAATGCCGGGGAGTTAGTCCGACGATCACGGCTTCGCCCGTATTTACGGCCAAAAACTTGGCCACTGATTTTAAAAGCTCTTCCCTGTCGTCTTCTTTGGCCGCTTTCTGCCTGAATTCTTCCAGTTGCTTAACCTTTGTCTGTTTGGGCGAAAGAAAATTTTGAATGTAATAACGGTAGCCGGTTTCGGTGGGCACGCGTCCGGCGCTCGTGTGCGGCGCAACAATAAATCCCCCTTCTTCCAGCTCAGCCATATCATTTCTAATCGTTGCCGGAGACACGCCGAACCGATATTTCTGAACGATAAAATTGGAGCCGACCGGCTCTGCCGTCCGCACGTATTCCTGAACTATGGCTTTTAACAATTGCTCCTGGCGAGTATCCATATTTTCAATATAATATAATTAGCACTCTACTGTCAAGAGTGCTAATTTAGACCCGTTTTAATCCTATTTTATCTATCGTGATTGGCTTATCTCAGACAAAAGAACATTTTCCACTATAATCCCGCGCGGGAAAAAGATGCGGGCAAGCTCATTTTTAAGGTCAATCTCCACCGAATCGCGGCGAAGCGAGGTGATATCCGGCTCATTGTAGCGCGAAGCAATCATGCGCACCCGGCTCTGAATTGTCGGCCGCACGATTTTGGCCACAAAGTCCTCGCCGATATTTTGCCAAATAGTGGGAATCTGATTTATGTCAAGCCGCAATAAAATAGTTCCCTCAACGTGAATTCTCTTCCCGTCAAGCGTTTGGGCGGAGATAGGCACATCGCCCATGGCCCGCACTTGTTCGGGGTCAAAATTGCGGTTAACGCCGTATTCCAACGTCTGCGTGTTAAAAAGTTTTGCCTTTTGCCAAAAAGGAATTTTAAGGTGAAGGCCCGGGGTCATCACCTTTTTAAGCACCCCCTGTCCCAAGTCATAAACGCAGGCAACATAACCCGGCGGGACATAAATAAACAGTCCCTTGATTACGTCTTCCATCACGAAGGAATAAACGATTTTATCCAATGAATCAGCCATAGCTCGCTTTCCGGCCTCACTTATGTTCGGACTCAATTCTTCGTCCTCACTTTCGTTCGGCCGCCGCTCGCTTCTGCGTCTATACAATAGACGCAGCTACATTAAGGTTTAATCCGTCGCTTCCTTAACCCATTTTATACCATGTTTCAGAAAGATAATCATAAAAGAAAAGAGCATTGATGTCAAGATAAAAAGCGACTTGGCCATAGGCAACGCCGCGAGCACCAAAAATGTCAAAAACGGAAAACCAAAAGCATACCACACGTCGGAAGTCGCCACTTTTTTGCCAACATGAGTTAATCTGATTTCCAAAAAAAGAAGTACGGCCACCGCCGCGCTCCAACGCCAGTCCTGATGCGCGATATTAAAAGAAAAAAACTGCGTGTTCACGTAATCGGGGCGCGCGACCCAGCTATAGAGCTCGCGCATCTGCGGCGCGTTAAACCCGCCCAAGAATACCTGATAAAGCAAAATAAGCATCAAGCCCTGAATAGAGAGTGAAAACGCTTTGGACCAATAATTCACTTTATTCTCGCGCAAAAGCGAACGGATGCGCTCCTTTTTTTCTTCAGAATCGTTTTTAAACCGTTCGCTGATTTTGGCGATCTGGCTTTCTATTTTGGCATATTTGTCTTTGCTCTTCTCGGAAGCGATGGAGAGCGGCAAAAGCAAAACGCGCAAAATAACGGTTAAAAAAATAACGGCTACGGCAAGCGAGCCGCCCGCCAAACCGTTATAGAGATAAATAAGAAAATTTAGGAGGGGAAGATAAAGAAAATTGTGCCAGATAAACATAGTTAATTGGTACCTCCAACCGGATTTTCCGCCCAAGGCGGACTGCGCTGACCCCACACTTTTCCTTAGCCCCAACCGGATTTGAACCGGTGTTCTTGCGTTGAGAACGCAATGTCCTAGACCGGGCTAGACGATGGGGCCATGGAAAAGTGTGGGGCAAGGAACGCGGTGCGAAGTCCCGTACCGAGCTTGCTCTGGTGCGGGATGCCAGACCGGGCTAGACGATGGAGGCATCATATTTAACTCATACCCTACCAGATTTTTCATTTTTTGAAAAGAAAGATTAATTTGACCCCCGCGCGCCAAACGGATACTATTAAATTGTTCTTTCAACAAAAAGGAGTCGAGGTGAAAACCGCAAAAACATTCTTGGCCATTCTGGGATTTGCCGCGGCTGCGGCCGCGCTCATCCTGCATTTTTACAATCCATTTTCCTCTCCGCCCTGGCGGCTTGAACGGGCGGCGTCAAACAATCGCGCCACCGTTCACATTGTAAATATAACGCAGACAAGTTTGGGTTCGGGGGTCGTCATCTCCCAAAACGGCGTCGTGCTTACGGCTATGCATATGGCCAATCCCGGGGACTTGCTTTTTGTCATCACCCATGAAAACGCCAAACCCGCCTACCACCTTGCGTCAGTCGGCATTGCCGACAAACAATCGCAGCTGGCGATTCTTTTTACCAGAGACGCTCTGCCGCCGCCGGCGCGAATTGGCCGCACCAATTCTCTCCAAATCGGCGATTTCATCTACAGCATTGGTTTTCCCGGCAATATGGCGAGAACAGTTACGAGCTTCGGCATTGTTTCTCAAAAATTCTTTTTCCCTCCTCAAAAGCCGCGGCGGCGCGCCATCCTGGTTGACCTTGATCCCGTGCCGGGAATGAGCGGTTCCCCGGTTTTTAACAGCCGCGGGGAGCTTGTCGGCATTTTTGAAGCCGCTACGGGACAGATGACCATGGGCGGCATCAGGCGCTGGGGAGTTATGAACTCCATTGACCCGCTTTCCAGCATCATCAGAAAACAGCTGGCCGCTTCCGGCCTGCCGGTTCCGGAAACGGTCAGATAAACAAAATCCGCCCAAAAGGCGGATTTTTTAAAAACGGTAAAAGCTATAAGCTTATTCACGAACTAAAATCTCTTCCGCCTTCTCCGGCTCGGCCATAAGCTCCAAAACAGCTTTTTCCATACGCATTCCGCGCGAGCCCTTGATTAAAATAACATCACCCGTCTTAATTCTCTCTTGCGCGAACAATCCGGCCTCTTCCGATATTCCAAAATGAAATACTTTTCCCTCATCCATTCCGGCTTCTTTAGCCGCTTTCATGATTTCCGCGCCAAGCTCTCCAACGCAAATCAAGACGTCAACGCCCAATTCCACGGCACGGCGGCCAATTTCAATATGATAATTAACGCTTTCGCTCCCAAGCTCCAGCATATCGCCCAAAATAGCGTAATGTTTATTGTTTTCGGCAATGGGAACGGCCGCGAGCTCCTCCATGGCCTTGTTCATCGCGGCCGGCGAAGCGTTATACGAATCATCAATCAGCAAAGTATGCTTTATTCCCGGAATAAGCCGCATCCTGCCCGGAAGCGGCGCGTAACCGTGCAGGCCCTCAACAATGTCATGATAATTTAATCCAAACGCCGCTCCGCAGGCGGCGCCGGAAGCAGCCGCCAGCGCGTGGCTCCTCCCCAGTACGCCGTCAATATGCACCGGCAGAACCGAACCGTCGGCGTAAAGCTTAAAAGCGATTCCGCGAACCTGTTCTTCAATAAATTCTCCCGGCGCGGCAAAAATCATAATTTCTCCGGCCATGATGTCTCCGTTTTCCGTTCCGTAGGAAATTATTTTTCTCTTTATTTTTTTTATCTCCTCCGCGACCGACGGGTCATCGGCGTTGCCGATGACTGTTCCGTTCGGGCGGACTCCGGCCCACAATTGCAGTTTCTCTTTCCGCACTTCGGAGAGCGAAATAAATTTTTCAAGATGAACCGGCGTTATGGCCGTGATAATCGCCGCGTGCGGCGCCGCGATATCAGCCAATTTTTTAATGTCTCCCGGCCGGTCAGCTCCCATTTCTAAAATCAAAACATCGGGGTAGCTGTGGTCGGTTGCCGCGAGAAGCTTGACGGTCCGCAATATTACTCTTATCCATTTCAAAACAGATCTGCCGGGCGCGGGCAAATCAAGGATGGTAAGCGGCGCGCCTATCTCGGTATTATAATTGCTTCTGCTTGCCCGGACCACAAGCGAGCGCCGCAAAACCGCAAAAGCGGCTTCTTTTGCCGAACTCTTGCCAACCGTGCCGGTGATGGCGACTATTTTGGGCTGGTACTTTTTAAGTACCGCCTTGGCGCAAATGGCTAAAAATTTAATTGCCAGTTTTTTCATAACCACTAATTAAAGATGAGATTTATGGTAATTATTCTGTCCACCAATCAAAATTATCCGAAATTATGATTTCCCTTTTTTCCAAATGATGTGTTGTCTTCATGGGTACCATTCTATATTTTAGATGGTACTTATGAACCAGATTTCTAATTTTTTCACTATCATCATAAGTCAACATAAACTTACCCTTAATTTCAGCGGCAATAACAAACAATCTCTCGTGGTCCAAATCGTAATGAGTATAAAGTCGCTTCCCCGCAGTAGTATATGGCGGGTCAATAAAGAAAAAACTGTCGGGATTATTTTTATATTGTTCAATTATTTCAAAACCATCTCCAGTATAAAAATTAATTTTATCCTTAATAAAATTAATTGCAAGTATTCTACTTTGAAGCGTCTTGGGATACCAACGCGAACGGATACCTTTCCCATTTTCTCCTTTTTTAATCAATCCAGAACCTTTAGCCATAATACCGCCATGAAAAATTCTATTTTTAAGAATGGTGCAAAATGCAACGTCATTAATTTGTTTTCTTTGTTTTTCAAATTCCGTTTTGGCATTTTTATATGTTAAATCAAAATTATAAATTTTATCGGCAAGCCATTTATTTTTTCCATTTAAAATAACATTCCAAACAGCCGCAATTTCTCTATCCAGTTCAACCATTGTGATATGTTCAGCAAGATTTTCAAAAGCCGCCGTCAAACTGACAATACCCCCTCCAGCAAAAGGTTCTATTAAATGAGACGCTTTCTTATTCTGCATTAACCATTGACGAACAATGGGTATTAACCATGTTTTGCCGCCTGGGTATCGAAACGGACTGCGCTGCGGCACAGATGCAACATTAACAATTTTGTTTGATTGTTTTTGTAGGCTTTCTGTTTTTAAAATTGTTAATTGCGTTTGCATAGTTTAACTACTAATAATATCCTTTAATGTCGGGGCATCCGGTGAATTACTTTCTAATCTTTCGTCCAATTTATCTTGGAGAAGATTAACAAAATCTGAAATATTTCCCGGCTTGGGAGTCGTCACGCAAAGCAAAGCGGGTTCAAATTTTGTATAAACAGTATCAACTAACGTGAGATGATATTGTTTAGTATTTTTATCTAAAATAAGATCGTAAAGAAACCAAGCTATCTCTGCGTTTTCCTTTTTTACGGTTGGCAATTTCGGCAAAGTATCAAAAAAGGATTTTTGTAACGCAACGGCTTGTTTTTTGTTCCAAGTCTTAAATATTCCACCTTTATAAAGCATCTGTGGGATAAGTCGTTTTCGTGATGAGGAGAGATAATCAGGTTTAGGATAATTATAACCCTTTGGCCAATAAAACTTGCTAGATGGCCTTTTAATATAAGCTTCGAAAGGATTACGAAGATTGCCTGAAATATACACGCCTTGTACTTCAAGCGAGGCAAAGTCCGTCAACTGTCCTTTGTCGTTATAAGAAACTAAAACTAAATCAACATTTCCGGCTGATTCTCCATTACGGTCAAGTAATTTAACTTCAGTCAAAGACGTCCATTTGCTTTTTTCGTTGAAGAAAAACCTAGCTGCGTCTTCAACAATAAGCCACTCTTCGCGAAAACGAATTGGGCAGGTAATTACGGGCTTTCCATTATGGATAACACTACATACACCTAAAGGATTATTTGCTTTGTCTTTCGTGCAGTTAGGGACTTTATTGTTGAAAGGACACAATTTCCGATCACAATATCGTTTTGCTTTTCCCGTGTCATTGGATATAGGGAATCCAAAAATTTCAGCTAAAGGATTGGAATTATTTTGACTCGAAGGCATAATAAAAAGAATTAATATTTGAACTTTATAGCTTATTCACGATCCGGCGGGACATTCATATATTGTAACAAAAATTTGGCTATTTCTCCAAAAAGAGGCGCGGCTGTTGACTCGGCCCATTCCACATCGCGCGGATGGTCTACGCGGGCAAGCATAACGAATTTGGGATTCTTTAGCGGCGCGAAGCCCGCGAACGAGCCAATAGTGGCGTCCTTTTCATAACCACCCCCGCCGGCCTTGGGAATCTGCGCCGTGCCGGTTTTCCCGGCCACAAAATAACCAGGAACTCCGGCGCGCTTGCCGTGACCGTTTTCCACCACCGAAACAAGCATATTGGAAATAATGGCCGAAGCCCGCGGCGAAATAACTCTGGCTGTTTCTTTTGGCGCGGTTTTTATTATTGTGCCGTCGCTGCGCCTGATTTCATCAACAATATACGGCCGCATCAGCTTCCCGCCGTTACCAAGAGCCGCAAATGCGGCCACCATCTGCAAGGGAGTCACCGCTATGCCCTGACCGAAAGAAGCCGTGGCCGCGTAGATTTCTCCGCGTTTGGACAGCGAGCTTATGTCGCCGGCAACCTCGCTCATCATTTCTATGCCGGTTTCTTCGCCAAATCCGAATGCCTTTACATAGCGGCGGAACTCGCCGTCATCAAGCTGCCTCATGGCAAAAACGGCGCCGGTGTTAAGCGAATTCTGAAGCACCTGCGCCATGGTCTGGACGCCATTTGCTTTTCCGTCAGAATTTTTAATTTCATGCGGCCCTATTTTCACGCTCCCGGTGTCGGTATAGGCGGTGTCAACCGAAACCTTGCCCGCGTCAACTGCCGCCGCCATGGTAATGGGCTTAAAAACGGAGCCGGGTTCATATTGAAAAAAAATTGCCGGATTGTTAAAAACGGAAACATTCTCCACTTCCCCAAATTTATTCGGGTCATAATCAGGGTAAGAGCACATAGCCAAAATCGCGCCCGTTTCCGGTTCCATAATAATCACCGTTCCTCCGTCGGCGCTGTGGCGCTCCACGGCTTGGCGCAATTTATCGCAGGCGACAAATTGGATGGTGCGGTCAAGAGTAAGCACGAGATCAGAGCCGTCGCGCGCGAAAACCGGCTTGCGCCCGGCTCCAAGCAATCCGCCTAATCCTGATTTTTGCGAGGCAATCCTTGCCGGAGTTCCGGCCAGCTCCTTTTCAAAATATCCTTCAAGCCCGTATCTGCCCTTTCTGCCGCCCTCATCCTCTCCCACAAAACCGGTAATATGCCCTCCCAAGCGCCCCTCGGGATAAACGCGCATAACCTCCCGTTTCCATTTTATTCCTTTGATTCCCAGTTCCTTTATTTTTTGCGCTTCTTCGTCGGAAACTTTTCCTTTCAAGGGTTCATAAGGGTCGCCGGAACGATTAAGCTTATCGGCAATCTCCTCCTCTTCCAAACCCAAAATCGGAGCGAGTTTGGCCGCCGCCCCATTAGGGTCAGCAATGTCTTTCGGCTCCGCGTAAATTGCGTAAACGACCGTGTTGGCCGCCACCGGCTGAAGTTCCGCGCTATCCCTGTCGCGCACAAAAATTTCGCCGCGGACGGGATTGAGTTTTGAAAAAATATCCTGCCTGCCGGAAGCTATGCCGTTATAAACGTCATAATCCACGACCTGCAGCAAAAAAAGCTTGACCGAAAGCAGAACAAACGCAAAAACCAATCCTTTGGCAAAAAACGGAAGACGTTTAAGCGAGGCGTCTCCGCGAATTTTCCATTTTTCTCCGGATCTGGCAAATCGCGACATATTTTTTTCTACATGCCAACGCCAAAATCATACAGCCCGCCGGGCCCGTTGGGATTTTGAGCGTTATTTACTTCATCGCCGTCCGAGATTCCGTCGCTGTCCGTGTCAGCCAAATTTGGATTGCTGCCATAAAATCTTTCCGCGGTATCAGGCAGCCCGTCTTTATCGGCGTCGCTATTAAAATCTGGCAAAGACGGCATCGCCGCGGGAAGCGGAGCGTTGTTTTGATTTATAAAAAACTGGCTTGCCGCCGGCGCGCCGGGCATAAGGCGGCGCGGCGATAAACCTTTGCCAACCGCCTCTTCCAATGTTTTTGCCTCTTCTGGAACTTCTACCGCGACCGGCTTATTATGATTGTTCAAGAGCAAAGAAATTTCCACTTTTTCTCCTTTGGAGGTATTGCCTGCTGCCAAAAACTTATACGGCCAGCGGCGGAAGATGCTGGCCCAAACGTCAATCTGGGATTTTCCGATTTCTTTGATTCTGGCGTCTATCTCATCCAGTTCTTTGCCGCTAAGCTCGCGGCCGGCAAAGGTTTGCTCGTATTCAATTAAAAATTTTTTAAACTTTTCGGGGTCGGGAATCAAAACCAAATGAATGGTCCAGGCGCCGTCAATTTTTTCAAATTTGTTTTTTCTTTCTATCTTAAACGGCTTATGCTTCGCCAAAAGCTTAATCGCCGTCTGCCGCTTTTCGGCGCTGATTTTATCCGCCAGCGCATCCGGCGAAATGGATTTGGGAATGCGATTAACCGGAAATTTCAGCCAAACATTCAGGTATTGACCAAACATTCCGCCAAAAATCTCCGGCAATTTTAAAATTTTTAAATAACCGGCGTTGTCTTTGTATCTCGCCTCCAGCCGGGCGAGAATTTTGCTTTCTTCCGCTCCGGCTTCCGCGTCAATAAAACCTGATAATAACGGGTTTGCCGGATTCTTCCAGCTGTAATCCCCTTTTGCCAAAACAGAGATTTCCGTCTCCTTGCCCAATGCTCCGCCTCCCAAAGGAGCAATCTGCGCGTTAACCGAAAGTTTGCTTTTCGCGCGCGCTTCCACGCGCGCGGAATTCAAGGACTCAATTTTTTTAAGCATGTCCGCGTAAACGCGCCGCGGGCTCACCCAATAGACGGCGGCCGCTCCGATTGTTAAAAAAACAATTCCGAAAATAAAAATCTTTTTCATAATATAAAAACAGTATGATACTGCCGCCATAATATCATATTAAGGCCGGCCCGTCCCGCGTTTTTTCATTTTCCAAAACGCCGCTCGCGATTTTGGTACCAGGCCAAGGCCTCGTCTAAATCGCTTTGTTCAAATTCAGGCCAATGTTTTTGCGCAAAATATAGTTCGCTGTAAGCGCCTTGATAAGTTAAAAAGCCGGATGTCCTTTGCTCGCCGGAAGTGCGGATGATTAAATCCGGATCTGACGCTTCCGGCGCGTACAAAAATTTTCTAAGCGATTCTTCCGTCATCGTTTCCATCTCCATTCCAGAGCTAATCGCCTTTTTCGCCGCGTCAACAATCTCGGCCCGGCCGCCGTAATTGATGGCAATGTAGAGCGTTCCCTTTTTATTTTCCGCTGTTGCCGCTTCCGCCTCGGGAATAGCGCCAGCCACATTTTCGGGCAAACCCTCGCGCCGGCCGATAATGCGAAGTTTTATTCCACGTTTCGTAAATTCGCCCAATTCTTTGGTCAGGGCAAAATGAAGAAGATTCATTAAATAATCAACCTCTTCTTTAGAGCGGTTCCAATTTTCAGTTGAGAAAGCAAAGGCGGTCATCTCGCTAATGCCGCGGGCAAAACACCAATCGGCAACTTCTTTTAATTTATTATAGCCGCGCCTGTGCCCTTCCAAAGTTGGCAACCCGCGGCTTCGCGCCCAACGCCTGTTGCCATCCATAATAAAGGCAATGTGTTTTAAGCTGGTATTTTCCATATTACAGATATTTTCTCCCTTTTAATTCCTCCGGCAGATATTCCTGCTCCACCGGTCCGGCAAAGTCCGGATTGTATTTGTATTCTTTGCCGTAGCCAAGATTCTTCATCAGCTCTGTTGGCGCGTTCCTAACATGAAGCGGTACCGGAGCGTTGCCAAAATTCTTAACATCTTCTTGAACCAAGCCGTAGGCCTTATAGAGCGCGTTGGATTTAGGAGCGCGTGATAAGTAGACAACCGCTTGCGCTAAATTAACATTGCACTCCGGCATCCCGAGCATATGAGCCGCCTGATATGCGGCAACCGCCTGCGGCAAGGCATTCGGGTCTGCCAAACCAATGTCTTCCGAGGCAAAACGGATAAGCCGGCGAGCAATATAAAGCGGGTCCTCACCGGCCTCCAGCATCCTGCCCAGCCAGTAAAGAGCGGCGTTCTCGTCGCTTCCGCGCATTGATTTATGAAGCGCGGAAATGATATTGTAATGCTCTTCGCCCAGACGGTCGTAAAGCAGATTTTTTTTCTGCAAGGCGGAAGAGATATGCTCTTTTTTTAAAAAAATAACGCCGTCATTGCCGCAAGGAACGGACTTGGCCGCAAGCTCCAAAAGCGAAAGAGCCAGCCGCGCGTCGCCATTGGCAAGCGAAGCAATGCTTTTAAGCGCTCCTTCTTCGGTTTGTATCTTAAAGCCGGCCAGACCGCGCCCGGCGTCACTTATCGCGCGAGTAAGAAGCGATTCTATTTCTTCCACCTTAAGCGGTTCCAGCACAAAGACCCTGGCGCGCGACAGAAGCGCGTTATTTATCTCAAAACTGGGATTTTCGGTTGTCGCGCCGATAAGCGTAATAGCTCCCCTCTCTATATATGGAAGAAGCGCGTCCTGCTGGACCTTGTTCCAGCGGTGGATTTCGTCAATAAAAATAATAGTGCGCGTCCCGGAATAAGCGCGGCGCGCTTTCGCCTCCGCAAGCATTTTGCGCAGCTCTGCCAATCCGGACGAAACGGCGGAAATATGCTCAAAATGGGATTTGGTTGCTTTGGCGATAATGCCGGCAAGAGTTGTCTTGCCGACTCCCGGAGGCCCCCAAAAAATAAGCGAAGGAATCTCGTCTTTTAGCAAAAGAGTCCGCAAAACGCCTTTTTCTCCCACAAGCGCCTCCTGTCCGACAAATTCATCAAGAGTGCGCGGCCGCATCCGTTCCGGCAACGGGGGGTAGTAGAGCTTCGCTTCACTACCCCCCATCGGCGCCTCGCTCTTTAATTTCTCCTCTGCCGCGTTGGAAAATAAATCCATATTTGTCCTACGAATCTTAACGCTTTAATTGATTTGAATCAATATATCTGCTAAAATGACACGAGCTTTGATTTCTAAGATTATTCGGGGTGTAGTTCACCGGTAGAACGCTCCGTTCGGGTCGGAGAGGCAGCAGGTTCAATTCCTGTCACCCCGAATAATTTTAGAAGACGATTTAATTTTATGCGTTTGTTTTCTGCGGGAATTATAGATAGTTATATTGAACCGAAATTTGGTAAATTCGCAGATGAAACTGATAAGATTCAAGGAGTGCCCAGCCGCTCTATTCCTATTTCTTGGAGCGACCTTCCAAAAAATACAAAGAGTTTGGCCTTGATCATGCAAGATTACGACGCCATACCTGTTTGCGGTTTCAGCTGGATTCATTGGACCGTGGCAAATATTGATCCGCCAAAAAATGAGTTGCTGGAAAATGCAAGCCGCAATGATGCAAGCATCATCCAAGGTAAAAATAGTCTGGCCCCAAAACAAATCTGCGGTGAATCGCCCGAAAGTATCACAAACTTTTATGGAGGGCCGAGACCGCCGGACAAAAATCATGAATACGAAATAACTCTTTTTGCTTTAGATACAAAACTTAATCTCTCTACTGGATTTTGGCTTAACGAACTTGTTAAAGCCATGAGAGGACACATCTTGGATTCATCCCCAATTTACGGCATCTATCGCGCGTAATTAAACCCAATGGAAACACGTTACAAAAGGATAAAATATGAAATATGTTAAAAATACAACTTGGGAAGATGTCTTTAAGGGATGGCGCGATCGAGAAGCTAATAATCCCGGTTGGGTTCACTGCGCTACAAAAATTAAAGGATGGCCTGATTGGGAATCATGGAGGCGATTTACCGCCAAGCAGATAGACGCCGAAGATCGTAAGTGGCAAATATTTGAATTTTCCAATCCAATGGAAGAAGTTTCCCAAATGCTCATTGGCCCATATTCGGGTTGGCAATCAAGAGTCATCAGTAAAAACAGCACAACATTCCAAGAATTATTGGAGATTCCTGAACAGTATGAGCATTTCAGCAAACACGAAGGAGTCATATCAATTTTGAACGGTTTACCATTTACGACAGAATTTATCGGGCTTCTTCGAGAAGATATAAATAAGGTTGTATGCGTGGAAGGACATCATCGCGCTACCGCAATGGCGTTGGCCGGACAACAAAAAAGACAGATAGACTTCAACAATCATAAGATAACTATTGCCTTATCTCGTCTTCCTGTTAAAGAATGTTATCTATTTGATGAACTGCTAAAGAGAGGGTCATCGAAAAATACTCAGAGTTAAGGAATAACCATATTTTTTTATTTACCATCTTCTTGATATCTATCATTCTTTTTGCTAATCTGCCAAATGTCCTAAAATAACGACAAGGAGGGCGAAATGCCTGGATTTCTAAGCCATCCGTCCGGACAAATGTTCTTTAAAATTCCAAATAACAGCATCATGATGTCCTATCTTATTGAAGCCGTGCCGAACGAGTGGCGGTGCGTCTTCGGACACCTTTGCGCTTCCAGAAATCTCATAGAAATGGGCAGGGCGCTTCAATTAACCGGCATCTCCCTTGATGGCGGTTGCCAAATAGTCGGCGGCTATGACGCTAACGGCAAACCAGCAAATCCCAACATCTATTCCATGGCTCTGCTTGGGATGATGCCAGGTTTTGTTGATTTCCGCGTCCATACATACGGCAGAGGAAGCATCGCCGATATTAAAAATCTTGCCATTGGCCTTGTCGTTAGCGGATACCGCGGTTCGCTTCTTTTTGGCAAATCAACTCCGGACGATGACAATGAGGTTCTGTATATTGACCCGTACGCGGCGGCCTGTTCGCTTGAACTTGCGCCGTGGAACGGGCATCCTAACGGAAACGAACCAGGAGAACAGCCGGCTCGCATCAAGCTTTGGTGGAATAAATCTCTTGAGGGCAAAAAAGATGACATCTGGCCTATTGCCAGAATTTGCCAAAAATTGCGCTTGGAAGAATATACGCCGTAAAGCAACAGAGCGGACAAACCCCGACAACGCCGATTAAATCGGCGTTTTTTTATTTTCTTTTTGCGCGGTAAAAGTGTAAAATCTAAATGGATATGATTTTCAAAGACCGTGTTGAAGCGGGGAAAAAATTGGCAGCAGCTTTGGAAAAATACAACCGCTCGCCCGAAGCCGTTATTTTAGGATTGCCGCGCGGCGGCGCAGTTGTGGCGGCGGAAGCTGCCAAATTGCTTAATTTGCCGCTTGATATAATCGTGCCGCGCAAAATCGGCGCGGAATTTAATCCCGAATACGCCATCGGCGCCATTACCGAAACCGGCGAAACAATCTGGAACGAGGAAGAGCGGCAAAATGCCGATCCGGAATATCTAAAAAGAATTATCAAGGAAGAGCAGGCCGAGGCCATGCGCCGTCTTAACGCTTACAGAGGAGCGCGCCTGCCGCGAGATATTAAAAATAAAATCGCCATACTTGTTGATGATGGCGTGGCTACGGGACTGACTATGCGCGCGGCGATAAAAACCGCGCGAGCCGAACGTCCTAAAAAAATAGTCGTCGCCGTTCCTCACGGCGCCGGGGATTCAATGGAGATTATTAAAAAAGAAGCAAACGAGATAATCGTCCTATTCACTCCGGCCGTCTATGGCGCCGTCGGGCAATTTTACGAATCGTTTGAACAAGTGGAGGATAACATCGTCATTAATTTATTAAAACAAGCCGAATGATAATTTTTCCAACCTCTGCCAATCCCGCCCTGTCAGGACGCGTTGCCGAACTCATGGGCGCGAAAATCAGCTCCTGCCAGATAAGCAAATTTAGCGACGGCGAGCCGCGTTTTCAAATTACCGCCCGTCTTTTGCCCGGTCCTTATGCCGTTTTTGGCTCGCTAAACCAGCCGGAGACAAACATTAGAGAAATGCTCTGGACGCTTAATGCCGTAAAGCACTGGAGCGGGCAAGGCGCGCGAGCCGTTATTCCCTATCTCGGCTATTCGCGGCAAGACAGAAGCGAGCCAAAAGGAACTGCCGTTTCCGCCGAGCTTGTGGCCGGATTTTTATCCGCTGCCGGCGCGAACGGAGTTATGGCAATTGATGTTCATAGCCCGCGTGTTATAAATTATTACACTATTCCGTTTATTAACATTTCTTCCGCGTCCCTGTTTGCCGGGCAGCTTAAAAAAATAAATACGGCTGATTTGGTTTTAGCCGCCCCCGATGAAGGCGCCGGCGAACGCGTCCGGGAGGTTGCCAAACTCTTGAATCATAAAGATATCGCGGTGGTAAAAAAACGCCGCGACCCTATTGCCGGCCGCGTCCGCGCTCTGGAGTTTGACGGCGATGTCAAGGGAAAAAACATATGTTTTATTGATGATATGATAGATACCGGCGGAACCTTGATGGAAGCGGCAAAATTGCTTAAATCCGCCGGCGCCAAAAAGTTTATGGCCGTTGCCACTCACGGCATTTTCAGCTCAAACGCTTTTGGCAACCTGCAAAAATCCGGATTTGAAAAAATCTTAACCACCGACACTATCGCGCGGCCCAAACCGCCCAAATTCGTAACTGTTGTTTCCGTAGCCGCTTTGCTTGCCAAAGAACTTGCCCGCTCAAATTGATAATGGTGTATAATTAAAATATAAATAAAACTAATTTATAATTTTATAAATTATGGGCAAATTATTTTTATCTTTATTATTAAGCTTGGTTTTGGCAGCGCCAGCGCTGGCAAATAATACCGGCGCGCCGCGGCAGTCCGCGCGCGAGACCGTCAAGCAGCAGCGCCGGCAAACATTGGAGCAAATAAAAGAAACGCGGGAAACGGCCAGAAAAGAAATGCGGGATAAACGCGAAGCGTTTAAAAAGGACTTTGAAGCCAGACAGGCGGAATTAAAAAAACAAATTGAAGCGAAACGGGAAGAGCTCAAACAAAGATTGGAAAAAATCAAGGATGAACGGAAAAAGAATCTGGTCCAA
Source organism: uncultured Gammaproteobacteria bacterium (assembly GCA_964609095.1). Taxonomy (GTDB): domain Bacteria; phylum Patescibacteriota; class Patescibacteriia; order CAZSQN01; family CAZSQN01; genus CAZSQN01. The sequence goes on from CAZSQN010000003.1 coordinate 60,039, forward strand.
AAAATAGACAAATCCCTTGATGAACTGAACGCCCGCCGCTTAAAGCATTACAGCGCCGTGCTGGACCAGATAGAAAAAGTATTGGAGCGCGTCGGCAAAAGAGCTGAACGCGCCGAAGAACGAGGGCTTGATGTCGCGGCCGTAAAGTCAGCCGAGGAAGCGGCCAAAGCCGCTATCGCGGCGAGCCGTGAAGCAATCAAGACGCAGGCCGGGAAAACTTATAAAATAGAAATAACAACGGAAATGGGACTTAAGCAAGCGGTGCAAAAAGCGCGCCAAGCTCTCCATGCCGACCTGAAAAAGGTTGAAGAAACAGTCAAAGCGGCGCGTGAAGCCGTAAGAAAAGCGGCTGTGGCCCTGGCGCAAGTGCCAAGAGTTGACGAACCAGAGTCCCCGACCTCCACGCCTCCGACAACTTCGCAATAACTTTTAAAACATAAACATAACGCAAATCTACGAATCTTATGCGAATTTACAAATATGCGAATAAATTGTATTCGCGATTCGCGGCATTCGCATTAAATTCGCATCATTCGCATTATATTTTATGAAAAAAACGCTTTTAATCGCCGCTATCATCGTTGCCGCAGCTGTCGGCCTTTGGCTGTGGAAAAACCAGCGAGTTAACCAAGAAGCAGCCCTGCCAAAGAAGGAAGCTCCGGCCGCGGCGCTGGACTCATCGGCTAAAATCAATCAAGATATTCAGGCCGTTGAAGTAAACAATCTTGACCAGGATTTTAAGGAAATTGACAGCGATTCAAACCGGCTCTAAAAAATTGTTAAAATAAATCGCTCCGCAATACCGCGGGGCGATTTTTGTATGTATACAGTTTAGAAAACTTTGGTTATAGTATTAAGGATTTAATTCGCGCCAATTATGAAATTTAGCATAACCAAAAACAGCGCGGTTCCGTTGACCATGTTTTTTGCCTCGCTTTTGCTCTATGCGGCCACGCTGCATCCGTCTATTTTCCCAAGCGATCCGACGGAATTTATGACCGTTATCGGCGTAAACGGGGTGGCGCATCCGCCCGGCTATCCTCTTTTTACGCTTTTGGGCAAATTGGCTTCCTTTTTTCCTTTTTTAACTTTTCCGGAACGGATTAATTTTTTATCAGCTTTCTTTGGCGCGGCAACGGTTGGATTAGCCAGCCATATTATCATGCGCCTTTCAAAATCAATTCCTGCCGCCGCTCTCGGCGCCGGAGCGCTTGCCCTTGCCAAATCATTTTGGCTCTATTCAGTTACCGCAGAGGTTTTTACTTTAAATACTTTCCTGCTCGCGCTCTTTGCCAACCAAATTATTTCCTTCATTCAAAAGCCAAGCCAGAAAAACGGTTTGCTATCCGTTTTCGCGCTCTCTATAAGCGCCGGCAACCATCACACAGCCGCGTTTATGTTGCCCGCGCTCATCTATATTTTATTAAAGAAACGCCGCGCCGCCGGCTTAAAATGGAATTTTATTCCGCTGGCTTTTTTCGTATCGCTTGCCGGACTGCTTCCTTATATTTATGTAGTAATCGCGGCTCGGGGTAATCCGCCGATAAATTGGGATAATGCCGCAAATCTTAAAAATCTTATCCGCCTTTTTTTGCGGCAGGACTTTGGCACGACCGCGCTTGCCGCAGGCGAACTGGCTTATCGCCCCAAAACAACGGCTTTGGAATTTTTCTTAAAAAACGCGGTGACAGAAACCTTCGGCCTTTTGCCTTTATTCGCTGCCGCTGGCGCGATATTGTTTATCCGCCGCAAACAAACGGCTTTGGCCATGCCTTTAATTTGGGGTTTCCTGGCTTTGGGTCCGTTTTTTATGATGATAAGCCGTTTACCAATCGCTTCACTTAATCAAGCGGCTGCCATTGAAAGGTTTTTCATGGCGCCATCTCTTTTTTTGGCGATTCTTGCCGGCTACGGCGCCGCCGGCATTTTTGGATATTTGCGGCGCCGCCTCAAACTTGTTTCCCCAATTATTATTTTAATTTTGCTCGCGCCGCTCGCCGCCGCTAATATCTCTTACGCCGGCCAAAAAAATAATTTTCTCTACTATAAATACAGCGTGGCGCTTCTTAACGGCTTGCCAAAAAACGCTGTTTTTCTGACAACTGATGACATCAGCGATAATGGCGCGCATTATCTTCAGTTTGTAGAAAATATCCGCCCGGATGTTAAACTGGTCACTATGCCTAAAGTGGTGGCGGATTGGTACCGCGAATCGCTTGGAGAACTCTATCCGGAGCTTCGGGACTTGCTTAGCGCCAATCCGGCGGAAGCGGTAAAAAATTTGTGCCGAACATACGCGAAAGACGGGCTTATTTTTTCCGCCGGCTGGCCGCGGCAATTTACAGGCGCGGAAGAAGAATGTCTGCCGCTTCCTTTCGGACTGCTGACCCGCTTGACGCCGCCAAACGCGCAATTTAATCTGGAAGATTATCAAAAAACACAAACTGATTTTTTTGACAAATTTCTCTCTGAAATCCCCGCTTCGGATAAAAGACCGCGCGATAACCGCACGGAACGGCTTATTTATGAAATCAGCGCCGCGCTTGATGCCGTCGCCGATACCTTAAAACGTCAAGGCAATGAAGATGCCGCGATTCTGTTTTACCAGCGCGCGACTATCACATCGCCGTACTGGTACCGCAGTTTAAACAAACTGGCGGCTATTGATGTTAAAAACGAGATGCTGGATGAGGCCATCGCCAAAACGCGGGAATCCATCAAAAGAAATCCTGATTTTCCCTGGAGCTATTATGATTTAGGCATCATGCTTTTTGGCGTCGGAGACGCCAAGGGCGCCGAAGGAGCCCTTGACTATTTTATTTCTTTTGAAACAAACGCCCAAAGCCCGCAAGTGGAGATGGCCAAACAAGCGCTCGCGCAAATCAGGGCGCAAAAATAATTATCGCCAAAAGCATTATTATGGATAATATTGAATTTTTCATAGAACGTTTTTCGCGCATCTACCCCCTCTCGCATTGCCTTTGGCGCGTGCCGGAAGCGGCGGCGGAGCTGAAATTTTTCCCTTTGCAACCGCCCATACTTGATCTTGGCTGCGGCGACGGAACGTATGCTCAAGCTATTTTTACGCGCGTAGCCGAGGTCGCGCCGTATAAAAAATATGCTCCTCTAATCGGCCTTGACCCCAATCCCAAGGAAACAGCCAAAGCGATTAAATTGAAAATTTATGACAAAGTATCAACTGCCGACTCTTTTGCCATTCCCTTGCCGGACGCATCGGTAAACACGATTTTCTCTAACAGTGTTGTTGAGCATATTAAGAATAAAGACGGCGCTTTGCGAGAAATCTCCCGCGTGCTCGCGCCCGGCGGCGCATATCTTTTCAGCGCCCCGTCCCAAAATTACGGCTCAAATTTCAGAATTGCCGAATTTTTATCGCGTATCGGCGGGCCGCGATTAGCCAAACTCTGGATTAGCGCCATCAATGGCAAATTCAAACATTATTGGATCCAATCGCCAGAAGAGTGGTCCGAAGACTTAGCCCGCCATGGACTCAAAACGTTAAAATATCGTTATACGCTCTCGCCCAGAAATTCATCTCTTTGGGAGCTATTTCTTTTACCGTCTTATGTTCAGCATCTTTTTGCCAAAAAGTTCGGCATATTGCCCTTTGCTTCAATAACAAAAAAATATCTGCAAAAACATATTTCCGAATTAACGGAGGATCCGAATATGGAAACTGGCGGTAATATCGTAATCTTGGCTCAAAAAATATAATCCTTCTATGCTTGTCTCTATTATCATTCCAACCTTAAACGAGCGCGACGCCCTCGGCTTTTTGTTTGGAGAATTGCAGGAAGCGCTTACGCGAATCCCCGAATACGAATTTGAAATAATTATTGTTGACGACGGCTCCATTGACGGCACGCGAGAATTTGTTTCAGGATTTAAAAATTTTCCCTGGACTTTGCGGCTTATGGAAAGAAAAAAACGCGGATTGGCAACCGCCGTGCTTGAAGGATTTAAAAACTCATCTGGAGAAATACTTGGCGTAATGGACGCTGACCTCTCCCACCCTCCGGCGCTTATACCCAAATTGCTGGACGCTTTAAAAAATGCGGATGTCGCCATCGGCAGCCGGCATATTTATGGAGGCGGTGTTGAAGAATGGCCGCTTGTGCGAAGAATGTTCTCCGAGTTCGCGACGCTCCTCGCCCGCCCAATATCCGGCGGCATGCGCGACCCGCTCTCGGGATTTTTCTTTATAAAAAAATCAGCGCTCAAAGTCGCTGACCTTAAACCGTTTGGTTATAAAATACTTCTGGAAATTCTGGTGCGAGCCGCGCCGCTTAAAGCCGTTGAAATCCCTTATATATTCAGAAACCGGAGCGTGGGCAAAAGCAAGCTTAACTGGCGCGTTTCAATTGATTATTTCCTGCATTTAGTTCGACTATATTCTTTTACCGCGAGACAACTTTGCCGGAAAAAAGAATAAAAAATACCCCGATTTAATTCGGGGTTTTATTTTTCATAAAAGAACTTTAGAAATGAAATCCGGCCAGAGCCAGAGACGCAAACGTCAAGCCGTCCTGAAGCGCATGGTAATCCACCAAAAAACGGAGTTCGCGAGCAGAAAACATTCTCGTCTTTCCAAGAATCTCCAGAGCTTCCGGCCTGCTCTCGCCTCTCCCGACAATATCTGCGGCAACGACATACTGGCTATGAGCAAAGAAAGTGGTGTTGGCGTTGACCATACCGACCACGCGAGCATTGGCTACGGAAAATCCCGATTCTTCCAAGGCCTCGGCCTTGGCAGTCTCCAGGACAAACTTTTCTAGATTGGTTTCCGTACTCACCTGAGAAAGCCCGCGCGGCAGCTCCCATTGCCATTCGCCAAGCTTTTCCAAAAGTTCATCCCACCGTCCTTCTTCATTGAGCCGCTTCACGTAATCGGCTCCGGCTTCCAACAGACGCTTGGCGGTAAATCTGTAATTTTGAACCAGTCCGACCTTATCTCCGGCCTTGCAGACAACCATTGAACCGGCATTTTCCACAATAAGCGGCTGATCATAAAGGTCCTTGAGCCGGCCGTCAATGACTTTCTGAACAACAACGCGAAGCAGAGCCCAGCCCTTGGAATTAACCAAGCTGCCGGCGCCCTGCGTCCCGGGTTTCCATCCGACAACGGAAGTGACCAAATCGCTCTCTGTCAAAAGACGCACTGCTCCGCCGGGCTGTTTCATTTACTGTCTCCTTGTTAAGGTTCAAATACGCGTTTACCGAGCAAAAATGCGGACGTTCTTGTCCGCATTCCCGGATAAACGCCTATCTTTATTACAATAAATTCAATTAAAAGTCAATTAAAAGTCAATCCCTTCCCTCGCACGGGTACCGCGGTAAAAATAATGCTTCACGAGTTTCATTTCCGTAACAAGGTTGGCAATATCCAAAAATTCTTTTGGCGCGTTCCTGCCGGTTAGTACAAGTTCGGCCTTGTCTGGATTTTGACCCGACCGCCGTCGGGGCATCCCGCCAGCTTTGCGCCGTATAGGAAAATGGCGGGAAATTACTTTTAGCACCTCCGCCGCAGTCAGCATCTTTAAATCCACAGTGGAGTTTATTTCATCCAAAATAACCAAATCGTATTTTTTTGATATTAAAAACTTCTTTGCCGCTTTGAGCCCGGCTCTTGCTTCCCTTATATCCGCCGGCGTTACGCCAAACCTAAAACGGCCTGTTTTGGGGTCAATCCTATCGCAGCCGCTTACAAAATAATCAATTCCCAATTTCTTGAATAACTTTCTTTCCGAATAATGCGTCCCGCCCTTATCAAAATAAACAATAGCAACCTTAAGCCCGGCTCCGCGCGCCCGAAGAGCAAGCCCCAGCGCCGCCGTCGTTTTTCCCTTGCCGTTTCCTGTGTAAATTTGTATAAATCCGTAATTCGTAAAGCTATACTTGACATTTCGCATCATTTTTGCTAAAGTTAAATACTTGTTCTTTATATCCTTGCCAATCAGTAATCTCGCCAAAAAGGAAAAATAAAAATGGCTAAAAAATCAAGAAAACCAAGAGAGAAAACGGTAAAGATGAGCGTTTCTTGTGGAGCGCTCGGAGAAGTGAACAACGCCACAGAACCAGAAGCGGATACCACTTTAGTTCCCAAAGCACTCCAAAACACAGAATATTGCAAAACTCCGACTTGGCCATCACCGCGAGGTGATAATAACTTTCCGCGCAACGAAATGCGGTGCAGTAAATGTCATTTCTTTATTTACAGAGACGAAATAAGTGATAATTGCAAATCTCTACGCACATATGAGCGCCGGGCATTTGTTGGCAATAGGTTGCGTCCTAAGGAAGTTACAATTTATGACGAAGATGGTAACTACCGCCGCAGGATAGATGTCGTCGAATCCGTTGTTATTGCTATAACTGGAAAAGTATATCTATGCGGCAATTGCGGTAAAGAAATCAAAGTTGATGATAACCCCGAACACCAAGAATACAATGTCTAATTTCTAACTTGGTTCCTTCTCTCGCCTCGATACCTATCGGGGCTTTTTTATTTTCTTTGTAAAATGCAAATCTATAAACGAACTACGAACCTACGAACATGCAAATACGGTATTCGCACATTCGCGGCATTCGCATAAGATTCGCATTATTTGCATTATGTTTATCCGCACTTGGAATACCCGCACCCTTGGCAGAGCATACAGCCCTCGCCCATGCGTAACACCCCTCCGCAATCAGGGCATTGCGGCGCGCCGCCAAAGTTAGCAATGGATTTTGTTTTAATCAACGGAACGGGTTCTGATTCTACTGCCGAAACAGGTATGGCTTCCGGCACGCGCAAACTTTTTACTTCGGCATTTTCCATTTCCTTTTTCGCCTCGGCAAGCGGCAGATGCCGTTGCGGGCCTTTAACATGCTCTTCCAGCACTTGGGCAATGGCGTCCGGAACGGAGAGAATCATGCCCCGTTCGCTCCAGCTGGGCATCGGCCCCCTGATTCCTTTTATCTGGTCAATCACTTCTTCGGGCGCAATGCCCGAACGCAAAGAAAGCGAAACCAATCGGCAAACGCTTTCCGATTTGGCGGCAAAAAATCCTCCGGCCTTGCCGATGGTGGCAAAAACCTCAAACGGTTTGCCGTCTTCATCATCATTTACCGTAATGTAGAGATTGCCGTAGCCGGTGGAGCATTTATAGGTCTTTCCGCTCATCACCTTTGGACGGATGCGCGGCGACAATTTGGGGAGTTGCCCCGCGGACGCGGGATTATCAGAAGTTGAAAGTTCGGATTGTTTTTCCTCATTGTTTACTTTTTGATTCTTATCTTTAGAGTACAAAACCGCCGCGTCTCTGGAGTTTTCCCTAAAATACGCCACTCCCTTGCAGCCCAGCTCATAAGCCAAAGTATATAATGTCTTCACATCTTCCAAAGTATGTCCCTCCGGGGCATTGACCGTCTTGGAAATGGAAGAATCAACATATTTTTGTATAATCGCCTGCATGCGGATATGCTCTTCCGGAGAAAGCTCCTTGGCATTCACAAAATAATCGGGGACTTTTTCTCCCGGATGCTCGTCAATATATTTTTGATACAAAGGATGATAAACCTCGTGCTCTCCGATGCGGTCTTTGCGCGTAAAGACAAAATCATAAATCGGCTCTATGCCCGAACTTGCGCCGGAGAGCAGCGAGGTGGTGCCGGTTGGCGCCTGCGTCAAGAGCACGGCGTTTCTAATGCCAACTTCCGCGATGCCGGCCTTGATGTCATCCGGAAGCTGCTCTATAAAATAACCTTGCAGATACTTCTCACGCTCAAATTTTGGAAACGCGCCCTTTTCCGCCGCCATGGCCACCGAGGCGCGATAGGCCTCGTCCCGTATAAAAGAATACAGCTTTTCGCAAAAAGCAATCGCCTCCGGCGAGCCGTAGCGGATTTTTAATTTAATCAAAAGATCGCCCAAACCCATTGACCCAAGGCCGGTGCGGCGGATATTTTTTTGCGCTTCGCGATTTTCCAAAAACGGATAAGCCGTGGCGTCAATCACATTGTCTAAAAAACGGACAGACGCGGACACCACTCGTCCAAGCCGCGCCCAGTCAACATCGCCGTTTGCTTCAAACGCGGACAGGTTCAGCGCGCCAAGATTGCAGACGCTCCATGGGCCCAAACCCTGTTCGCCGCAGGGATTTACCGAAACGATATCTTCAAAATACCAGGTATTTGACCATTTGTTATATCGTTCCAAAAAAACAGTTCCCGGCTCGCCCGACGCCCATGCCGATTCGCAAATAAGGTCCCACAAATAACGGGCGCGGATGGTTTTTACGATTTCGCCCTTCCAGACAAGGTTCCAAGAAGCGTCCTTTTTAACCGCTTCCATAAAACGGTCGGACACGCAAACGGAAAGATTGGCGTTGGTGATAAGCCCCATTGTCTTTTTAACCGTAATAAACTCCTCAATATCCGGATGGTCATCATTTAACATAAGCATCAGCGCGCCCCGCCTGCTTCCTCCTTGGATAATTAATCCCGTGGCGTAAGAATAAAGGCCGCCAAAAGACACGGCGCCGGAAGCGGAGCCGTTAACGCCTTTAACGCGGCTTCCGCGCGGCCGAAGCGATGAAAGATTTACGCCGACTCCCCCGCTCCGGGACATTATCTCCACCATTGTTTTGACCGAATCCAAAATTCCGCTGCGCGAGTCCTCCGGACTGGGAATGACAAAACAATTATAAAAAGTCACTTCATAGCCGCTTCCGGCGCCGGAAAGAATCCTGCCGCCGGGCACAAACTGGAATCCTTCGAGAGCTTTATAAAATTCATTGGCCCAAAAATCTTTTTTTTCCGGAGTGGATTCAACTTGGGCTATGGCCTTAGCCACCCGGCGCCACATTTCTTCGGGGGCGCTTTCTACCTGGTTTCCATTCGCGTCTTTAAGCGCGTAACGGTCGTCAAAAACTTTTTTAGAAAGGCCTTCTAGGATATGCATAAAGCATGGGTTATGAAATTTATCCACAATATATTGTGGTTATAAATAAATTATACCACTATATGTAGTGGCAAGTTGGGGATAAGGTCGTACTTCTCGGCCTGCCTCAAACAGCAGCGGCACGCAAAAAATTTGTTTCCCTCGCTGAAGAATATTTAAAACGGCATTGTGAGGTTAATGGCGGGTTTTGTTTCGGCCAGATTGCGGTTGAATTTAACGGGAACCAAAACCATTTTCCCCTGCCTATTGTCATAATATTTTAATTCCCCTTTTGCCAGACCATGCTCGTAAACCGCTTTAGTAACTTTCACGTCCTGCAGACAATAATCGCGGAGCTTTTCCATCTCGCCCTGCCTAAAATACTGGACCGCCATAAGACCGTTGCCCGACTTTCCCATTCCCAAAGTTCCATGCGCCACATCATCCAATTTTACGCGAAATCCGATATGTTTCTGGATTTCTTCCATAATATCCAGCTGCGGAATCCGCAAAAGGTCGCCGGCGTAATAATTATTCATCACCGGCAAATCAAAACCCTTGCTGTTGTATCCTACAATGCGCTCCGCGCGCTCTAAACGCGGCCAAAGCGAGGGCAACTCATGCTCCAAAAAACTTTCATAAGTGTCGGTTTCATAAAAATAAGCTCCCACAAGCGAAATGCGGAGCAGAGTATGGTCGTATTTCCCCACTTCCTGAAAGGTATTTTGCGTTTCTATGTCTAAAACGATTTCTTTGGACATAAATAAATTTAAATCCGAAATCCGAAGCACGAAGCACGAAATCTAAAACAAATCTCTCGCACTTTATTGTAATAAGTTCGAAATGCCTAAAATTCAAAAGTTAAAACTTTTACTTTTGACTTTCACAGTTTACCACACTTTTTTTCTGTGGATAATTTTTTGTCAACTCCGCACATAACTTTTTATGCGCGGGGTCAATTCTCCAAACCCGAAATTAAAAAACTCCGCACGAATGCGGAGTAAATTTTTATTTAGAACACATCTTACGGGCAACGACCACGCCCATCATTGAGGCCTGAAGCAAGCCGCGCGTGCGGCCGGAACCGTCGCCTCCCACATAAAGACCGGGGATTTCCGTTTCAAAGGTCTGTTCGTCGGTCTCCACTTTGTTGGAGTAGAATTTGACCTCAATGCCGTAAAGCAAAGTATGCTTGGAGGCAATGCCCGGAGCGATTGCTTCCAGCGCGTCAAGCATTTCCACAATGCCGACCAAATGCCGGTGCGGAATAGCCAGGGCCAAGTCGCCGGGAATGGCTTCCGGCATACTCAAAGTCGGCTGAACCATCCAAGTATGCATTTTTTCCGCTTTGGAGCGCCTGCCGTCGCGAAGGTCTCCCAGCCGCTGTACCAGCACGCCGCCGCCGGCCAGCTTGTTAGCCAGGCCGGAAATGTATTTGCCGTAGCCGAGCGGGTCGTCAAACGGCTCGGTAAAAACCTGCGTCATCAGCATGGCAAAATTGGTATTGTTACTCTTCCTTTCCTTATAGGAATGGCCGTTTACGGTCTTTAATCCGCGATAATTTTCTATGGACACAAACCCACCGGGACACATGCAGAAAGTCCGCACCCTGTCTCCGTTTCTTGACTCAAAATAAAGCTTGGCTTCGTAAAGCAGGTCGGTAATCTGCCGCAGGGTATCGTCGCGCACCTCCACCCGCACGCCGACATCAATGCCGTTATTCATCAACTTGAGGCCAAGGCCGCGCGCCTGTTCGCTAAACCATTCCGCCCCGTCTCTGCCGGGTGCAACAAGCGTCTTCGCGGCCAAAATATCGCTTCCGTCCTCCAGGAGAAGGCGAACGCCAACGCCCGGCTCGGGAACGATTTTATCCACGGCAATCCCCGTTCGGATTTCCACTCCGTTTGAGTAAAGATGCGCTCTGATATTTTCCACAATGACATAGGCCGTATCCGTGCCCAAATGCCGGATGGGAAAATAAGCAAGGTCTAGGTTGGCGGAGAGCGCCTTGATGCGCAGCGCCTGAACCTTTTCCCATTTTTCTTGGTCGCTTTTCGCGTCAATTATCTCCGGATGACCGCCAAAATGCAGGTATTGCCTGTCCACATAGGCCATCAGCTCCAAAAAAGCGTCTTCGCCAAGGCATTGGCCCATCACGCCGCCGACGCAGCTTCCCAAATCCAGCTTGCCGTCGGAAAACGCTCCGGCTCCTCCCCAGCCGGAAACGGCATGCTCCTTGTCCCCCATTTCGCGGATAGGCCCGCGCTCAATAATGGCAATCTTTAGTCCCGGATTGATTTTTACCAATTCCAACGCGCAAAACATTCCGGCCGGGCCGGAGCCAATGATGGCAATATCGTATTCCATTATTTTTCTCCTTGTGTCAAAGAACCCTAACAAGGGTAGCAAAAACCGCCTTTGTTGACAAATACCGCGAGCATTAAAAATCTCAGCTTTTAAGCGAAGATTTTTATGCGATTGCAAATTTGAAATTATATGATGAGCGGCAGTTTTTCCAGCTTATACGGCTTGCCGGTGATAATCTCTTCAATGCGGAACGCGCCGTGCGTTGGCGCTTCTATAAACCCGCTCCAGGCCATGCGGGCAAAAGCTCCGTTTTCCACCCAGTCAAAAAGCCATTCATTGGTATAGCGCGGGTCGTTCATAGTAACGCCGCCGCCCATAACCTTTAGCCAAATCTTGTTAAAATCCTCCTGGCTTCCCACCGGCGGGGCCATAATAATCGGCAGTCCAAGTCCCGTGTAAAAGGACAGTTCTGACGGCTTGGTCCACAAAATGTCCGTGGTGCGAAGCATCTTGGTAAACTCGCGGAAATAATCAGCCCGCGTTTTCCAAATGTTCACGTTTATCCAACTGCCTAATTTCTTGCCCAAATTGGCGGCAAGCGCCGTTTCGGTAAAAAATCTGGCAACCTCCTTGCGGGAGCCGGCGACCAAGTTGACCCGTATCTTTTTTTGGCGGATTTTTTCCGACAAACTTTTGATAATATGAGCGCCGATTTCTTTTTGCGCTCCGGCGCCGCCCACGGTAAAAGTGAGAGTAAGCGGATGGGACGGTTTTCTGGTGCAGTGATGCGAAGGCAAAAATTCGTGCAGAGTCATCTCATAGCGCTGGTTAAAAATTTTATTAGGGTCAAGATTGCAAAGGCGGGCTGACAAATCTTTTTTAGCTATCTCGGCGCGGGAACCGCCCACCAATTCTTTGGGCAAAGGAAAGCCGGTCAAATAGATATTTTCTTCGCGCACGCCGTAAAGCTTGAGCCGCTCCGCAACCCTTCCGGTGGGAGCAAAATACTTTATCCGGCTTCGCTTGGGGTCAAGCGCGACCCAGGCGCGATTCATATCCGTATCGGTTACTAGACAATAAATATCGCCCGGATATTGCCAAAACTCGGCCACAAACGCCGGAAGAGGAAAAGTGCAAATTATCGGGAGCGGGCGCTTACCAAGCTCCATAATCAAATGCTTACACCATTCTTTTCTTTCAATCAAACGATAGGTCTGCTTAAGCTGGAAACTTGGCTTGGAAAGGTCGCGCCGGGGATAAAACGGCTCTATTTCCTGCAGGCGGTCCATTAAACCGAAAAGGGCTTCGCCTATAACCGGCGCCGGCTTTAACCTGGATACGGCTTCGTAAATTGATCTGTTTTGCGTCCAAATATCCCTATCGCTTTTTGGTATGCCAGGATAATTATTGGCAACGATAATGCCCCCTTCCGCCAGATGGCGCAGTCCATAAGCGGCCCGCTCATGGCCATAGCCCATATCCACGGCGATGACCCATGCTTTTCCTTTAGGTAATCTGCTCATAACTTCTATAATATTATAACAAAAAATCCCCCTTATCCGCCAAAAGCGACTTGGGATGAATCCGGCGGAGCGGTTTCAGAAACCGCATAAACGGGATCGCCAAGCCGATAATTGGCAAAAAACGCGTCTGACAATTCTTCCACACCCTGCCTCCAATCATCTCCGTAAATAACTTTGGCCAGCTCCTCGCTGGTTATCCAGCGAATTATTCCGTCCGGCGAAGCGGCATAAATCTTAGAATCGGTCTGAAATTTAATCCGTTTTTTTGGCACTTCTTCTCTAAGAACCGCCGGACTCACCAAAATCGGGGCTGCGGCCGCCTCTGTTTCCTTAAACGCCAGCCGCGAGGCCTCGTCCATCCTTTGCATCATATTTTGCTTTAAGGACAAGTGAGCGTAAACCGGACGCAGTTTATTGAGATAATTTATTGTCTCCGCCTTAAGCGAACCCTTTTTCAAAAAGGCGATTTTTGCCACTAAATCGTCATGGTCTTTTTGCGCGCTTCCGAGTTCGGCCCTTAACTTTTTCGCTTCAGCATTGGTTTGGGCTTTTTTAATTTTGCTTTTTAATTGTGAAATCTTCGCGTCAATTGATTTATGCCGGATGTTTTCTTTCGCTATGTCCACGAAATGGTCAGCATTCCACAGTTCGCCCCACGCGCGAATGGCATAAGACACCCTGCTGCTACCTCCATTATAAGAAGCCGCCAGATATTCTCCTATAAGCACGGGGTCGGCAAACGCGCGCTCTTTTATATTATTCGGCAGGACATTAAGCTGTATATCCATAAAAGCCACTTGGGCCAAAATGGAATTTGGATGGTCTGTCATCGCGTCCTCAAAATACGCGATTAAACCCAAATCAGGCCGCGATGCCCTTAGCGACTTATAGGTCTTGGGCATAAATTGGGCAATGCCTCTTGCGCCGGCGCTGCTTCTGGAATAATTAAAGGTGTTAGTCGTATTAAGGCCGAAAGTGGTATAAAGGCGGCGAAGCGCGCCGTCAAAATCGCCCAAAAGAGTCGTGGTGCCGATATGCTCTATTAAAATCAGCGACTCAACCATCTGCCGGTTCAAAACCTCGGTTATTTTTTTATCAGGAAAAGCGCGCGATTTTGTCCCAAGCGCTTCTAACTTGTTATAAGCGCCGGCAATCAGATTATCCACATAGGCCTGGCCATTCCCGAGTATCTCCGGCGATTCCAAATCCTTTGAATACGCGGAGTAAACAACATCCTCCGGATAACGAACTTCAATGCCTTTTTTATTAAGATTGCGCAAGGTGACGGGATACTTCATCGCCACCACGAGCTGACTCTCGGGACTGATTACTTTAAACTCGGTATTGACGCCATTATTATTTAACATCAATATCTTCCAATCTTTATCGCCCAAAACAGCGGCTTTTTTATTAACCACGGAAATATCGATGATTTCAATTTCGCCGGTATTCTTATCAAGCGCCGCGAGCGCGATTCTGTCTTCTCCTTTTTTGGGTTTTGACGGTTTGGGGATTTTGTATTTTTGAAGCAATTCCTGCCCTTGGCGCACCTTTTCTAAAAGAGTCCATTGTTTTTCTTCGGCAAAAACAGAGGATGGAACAATCAGCGCCAAAAACACAAAAGATAATAAAATGACGGGCTTACGCATATAGATAATATACAAGATAAATCGCCGATGCTCAATCGCGCGTATCGCGAATCACGAAAAAGACCGCCCAATTTAAAACCCCCCGATTTTATCGGGGGGATTTTTATGCCTTTTTTGTTCTGGATTTTATTGAAAGCAGTTTGACTTTTTCAACCACTTCGTCAATCGGATGCTGGACTTTGACAAAGTAATCGTCGGCGCCCAAAGCCAGCGCCTTTTTAATGTCTTCATCAGTATCCAGATTGGTCAAGACAATTACCGGAATCTTTTTAAATTCCTCATCGGCTTTTAAATCGGCCAATACTTCCAGCCCATGCTTTTTAGGCAGAATTAAATCCAGAAGCACGACATCGGGAACAAATTTAGAAATATTGGTCATTGCTTCTTCGCCGTCAGACGCAACGTCTACTTCAAAATTCTCTCTTTCAAATTTTTCTTTAAGCACTCTCGCGAGCACTTCTTCGTCTTCAACGATAAGTAATTTCATACGGCTAAAACATTATTATTATTTATTGATTTCTTCAATATTTTCAATAATATACTTTTTGACCCTGTCCTGATTTGTTCTGACGCGCTTCAACAAAAATTTTATCTCAGTGACGCCTTTCTCGTCAAGTTCTCCGTCCAATTTCGAAATAACGGCTTCTATGCTCTTGCCTACGGCGTCAAAGGCGTTAACAACATCCCGCTCGGCAATAATGATTTTCCTGTTTCTTTGCTTGCTCGCGAGATTCTGCAAATACCAGCCGGCTGCCGCACCCGCGCCTAAAAGAGCAAGGAGAAAAAACAAAAGCCATGCTTTGGAGAGTTCAAACCCGCCAATGACAATAAACGGCCTTTCACGCACGGATACTTCCGCGCTCACGGGCAAACTTAACGCTCCGCGCTCGTCTTTTGCCCTAACCCTTACGATGTAATCGCCCTTTTTAAGGGGTTCGTCAACTTTAAACGACCAATTGCCTTCTGCTCCCGTCTGAACCACTTTTGAAGCTGCCAGAACATCTGGCTTTTGCAAAACCTCCACTACCACATACAAATTCGGAAGAGCCGTGCCCACTACTTCAAGCCCGCCTTCGCCGATAAACAATTGTTTGGTCACGGAAAATATGGTCGGGGAAGCAATTGGCAATATCTCAAATTCCGCTGGTTTTTCGGTTGAATTGCCGGCATTGTCTTTGACGGAAACTCTTACTTTATATTTAGCCGGAGGCAGAGGCGAAAAGGTATAAACGGCTTCCTCCGTTTCTATCACCTCTCCGCCTTCAAGCTGAATAGCGTAATTGGCCACGCCCGAATTCTCGTCTCTCGCCTGAAATTCCAGAGCGGGCGTCGGGTTATCGCTGGCTGCGCCCTGTTTGATATTTATATCCTGCATAATGGGCGCGGTTTTATCAATCGCCAGGCGATAATTGGCCGTCTGCCCCCAGCCGATATTATTTCTAAAACGGACATGCAGATACCAAATGCCTTCCTGGAGCGAGCCAAAGGCCTTATTGTCAAAAAGCCCTTCTGACTTTGTTGGCGCAAACACCGGCCGCTTATCAAGAGAAGTGGCCACATCCGTGACATCCGGCGGTAAATCCCACTTTACCGTAAAAACGGAAGTAACATTATAAAATTTATCCGGATCGGGATAGAACTCCACAACCAGTTCCGGCTTATCCGGCGCTTTTGCCGCCTCCACCGCCTTGCGGGTTATCTGCGCGGGCGCCGGCACAATCTCCGGCTGCGGCGCCGGAGCCGGCGCAGGCGCCTCAACCGAAGCTTTTGCCGGAACATTTATCTGAATTCCGACCATTGACGAGAGCACATTGGTGCCGCTGCCGTCTGCCGCCGTTACCGCGCCGTCGGCAAAAGAAATCTGCGCCGTGCCGCTTCCCACAACCTTAAAGGTCGCCCGCAAAACCTGCAAAACGCTTCCGTTAAAATCAGAGCTTGAACCGCCGATAAAGCTGATTTCTCCATTCGCATTAGAATAGATTGGCTCTTCAACCCAAAATGTTATTACCGAGCCGGTTTTATCCAGCTTTACTGCCTGCAATATATCCGCTGGATAGCGCAAAGCCGCCTGAATGGCGTTAGCGCTTACCCTCTCGCTGTCCAATTTAATGTCCACAATCAGCTGGTCTCCTACTGAAGCGATTGTTTTATCCGGCGCCAGATATAATTTTGCGGCGCTTGCTTCGCCGCGCGTAAAAACAACTCCGGCAAACACCATCGCGAAAACAACGATATATTTTTTCATAATTTATAGCTTACTTTGTATTTTTTGCTCTTTTAAGAGTTTGCGCAAAAATGCCCAGATCGCTTATGTTCACCTTGCCATCGCCGTTAAAATCAATTTGTTTTCTTACTGCCTCGTCTTTTGAGCGCCATTTTGTCAAAAATATGCTCAAGTCCTTAATGTCTATTATACCATCGCTGTTCAAATCTGTCTTTGGCGCGAACACTCTTGTAATCATAAATGCCTCGCCGGCCGGCAAATCGCTCGGGTTTCCGGCCACATCAATCTGCCTTGCCTTAATAATATGCCTGCCATAAGCAAGATTGGAAGTGTTAAGCGTAAACTTGTAAAAACCGTCGCTTCCCGCCTTGACAAAATCGGAAAATCTTCGCTGGTCCAGTTCCATTTCAACTCTTGAAAGCGGCGACACATAACCGGTAACCGTAAGCGTGTCGCCGCGGCGGATGTTTGCCCTTAGGATATTTAAAGTCGGCGGCGGCAGTATGCTGATTCTTGTCAAAAGTTTAAGCGCCGCGTCAATTTTATAAATCCGCGTATTGGAACTCGCGCCGTTTTTATCCGTCACCTTCACGTTAAAAAGATTAAAACCCTCCGGAACATTCTTAACTTCTATTTCAAACGAGCCGTCGGACAAAACAACGGCTTTTTGCTTAAAAATTTCCTGTCCCGTTCCCTGGCCGATAAGGTCGATTTTCGCTCCGGGAAAGGTATTGCCAAAAAAGACAACAGTTGGAGTCGCCGCCGGAGTAACAACAATCTCTGCAAGGGCGCCGCGGGCAATAGCTCCGACAGGAGAAAAAACAACATCTTGCGTTCCCGAAACATCCAGCCCGGTGCTCGCGGTGTCGGAAAGCGACAAGGTCACTGTTTCGGCCACATTGTCATTTATTTCTTTGGTTCCCACGCCGTTTGCGATGTTAACCAATCCCCCGCCGGTGGCCGAGCCCGAAGCAACCAAGGTGATATCATTTTGATAAGTTGTGTCCACATTGCCGCTATCGTCCTGCGCCTTAACCGTAACAGTTACTGCCGCGCCGACAACGCTGTCCGTTGGATTTATAATCACAAATCTGGTCGCGGTAATCGGAGCGGAACTCACGGTCACTGAATCGGTCGCGTCAGAAATTCCGGTTGCGCCGTCAGGCGCGGAAGAATTGTCTGAAGCGGTAATGGTCCAGGTACCGGCCGTATCGTCAAAATACCAGAAATTAGCCGATGACGAACCGCTCCCTATGGATACGGAGGTAATTACGCTGCCGCCGCTGCTGGCATTATAAAAAGCGTCATTGGCGCTTGTGGAATTGGAATAAAGATAAACCGTTGTCGCGCCTGAAGTCACTAAATTTCCAAACTGGTCTTTGCGCGTCACGGCATACTGCAAGCGCGTTTCGGCGGTCATATTGCCCGGGTCGTCCAGCAAAAACTGCGAAACAGAAGCGGCTGAAACTGTTATGGCATCGGTTCCGTCATCAACGCCGGTCGTGCCGTCGGCCGCGGAAGAATTGTCAGAAGCCGAAACGGTCCAGCTGCCTGCTTTGCCTTCCTGATACCAGAAATTGGCGGACGACTGCCCGCTTCCTATACTTACGGATGTTAAAGTTGAGCCGCCGGAAGCGCTGTCATAAAAGGCGCCCTGCCCTCCGGTGGAATTGGTATAAAGATAAACTGTGGTGTTGCCGGAGCTGGCAAGATTGCCGTATTGGTCTTTTCTCGTAACGGTATATGCCGCCCGTAAACCGGCCGTAATGTTGCCGGGGTCGTTTAGCACGAACTGGGAAACAAGACCGACGGCAAAAACAACATCCTGCGTTGAAGTCACATCAAGACCTGTGCCCTGCGTGTCGGATAAAGAAAGATTTACCGTTTCCGCCACCGTGTCGGTGATATTTATCGTGCCCATACCATCCACGATGTCTACCAGCCCTCCGCCGGTGGCCGAACCGGAAGTCGCAAGCGTCACATCGCTTTGATAAGTCGTGTCCACATTGCCGCTATTGTCCTGCGCCTCAACCATCACGGAAATACTGTCGCCGGCGGTGCCGTCCGCGGGATTTAAAATAACAAATTTTGTTGCCACAACCGGAGCCGCGTTTACGGTCACGGAATCAGCGCCGTCATCAATGCCGGCTGTTCCGTCCGGAGCCGAAGAATTATCTGAGGCGGTAATGGTATATGTTCCAGCAGTGTCGTCAAAATACCAAAAATTTGCCGATGACGAGCTGTTATTTATGGCAATGGAGGTAATCACGCTGCCGCCGGAAGCCGCGTTATAAAACGCTTTATTGGCGCTTCCTGAAGAACTGTAAAGATAAACCGTGTCCGTTCCGGAAGTGACCAAATTGTTAAACTGGTCTTTGCGCGTCACAGTATAAGCAAGGCGCGTACTAACAGTCATATTTCCCGGATCGTTCAAAAGAAACTGCGAGGTCGCGGCGGCCGCGACTGTAACCGCGTCGCTCGCGTCATCAATTCCGGTATTGCCGTCAGGCGCGGAACTGTTATCAGAGACGGTAATTGTGGCGCCGCCGGCAAGCTCGTCATAATACCAGAAGTTGGCAGAGGAAGAACTGTCAGAAATGGCAATGGATGTGATGATATTGCCGCCGCTACTCGCGTCATAAAACTTATCGGAAGAGCCCGAAGCGCTGCTGTAGAGATAAACTGTTGTCGCGCCGGAAGTTACCAAATTGTTAAATTGGTCTTTTCTCGTAACGGTGTAGCCGAGCCGAGTGCCCGCGGTCATATTACCCGGGTCATTAATCGTAAATTGGGAAACCGCGGCGGCGGAAACAGTGACGGAATCCGTAGCGTCATCAATTCCGGCATTACCGTCAGGCGCGGAAGAATTGTCAGAGACGGTTACAGTCGCGCTTCCGGCAAGCTCGTCATAATACCAAAAGTTGGCGGTGGATGAGCCATTTGCAATCGTTGTTGACGTGATAATATTGCCACCGGAAGAAGCGTCATAAAACTTGTCAGATGAGCCGCTGGCATTGCTATAGAGATAAACTGTTGTCGCGCCGGAAGTCACTAAATTTCCAAACTGGTCTTTGCGCGTCACCGTATAGCCGAGCCGAGTACCGGCTGTCATATTGCCCGGGTCGTTTAGCGCGAATTGCGCCACCGCGCCGGCGGCAAAAACAACATCCTGCGTTGAAGTAACATTAAGTCCGGTGCCTTGAGTATCGGAAAGCGAAAGATTAACTGTTTCGGCAACAGTATCGGAGATATTTTTTGTGCCAATGCCGTTTACAATATCAACCAGTCCTCCGCCGGCGGCCGAACCAGAAACCGCAAGCGTCACATCGCTTTGATAAGTCGTGTCCACATTGCCGCTCGCGTCCTCTGCCCGCACCGTTACGGTAATCGGCGCGTCAACCGTGCCGTCAGTGGGATTTAATATCACAAATTTAGTTGCCGGAGAAGTAACAGTGATTGTCGGCGAAGAAGCAATGTTGGTTAAAGAGCCGGAGCTGGCCGTGCGGCTTCTGGTGGTAAATTCATAACTTCCGGCAGTTCCAGGCGCTGTCGCGCCGGAGCTTCCGCCGCCGCTGCCGTAAGTCGTGGTCAATGTTTCTGAAGAAGCCATATCAACCAGACGAACGGCAATATCCGTGTCAGAACCATTGGCCGGAAAAGTAATGGCTCCCGGACCGATTAAAAGATCGTCCACATATAACTGCAAACTATCCATTCCCGTGTTCGTACCGGCGTTGAAACAGAAGGTTCGTACATTGGTTCTGGTGCTTCCAGCTCCGACAAAGGTCCATTTGACATAGGTCCAAGTGTTGGCAGTAAGAGCTGGAATATTCAACTCCTCAATCGGACTGCCGCAATTGGTGGCGTTATCAATGGCGGCCTGAATGTCTCCTGAAGCCGTATTTACGGTTGAACGAATCCAAAATCCGGCCTGGGTATAGGCGGACCAATTTTGGGCCGAAAAATCAAAACCAAAGCTGTCGCCGGCATCCGGGGAATTATTACCACTGTTATTACAGGTAATCGAACCCGTGCCTTCCTTGAAAGTGGTCGTGTCCAGTCCAAAACCATTGGTCGGCGGCGTGGTGTTGCAAGCATCGGCATCATCTTCTGTCCAGCCGGTTGCTGAATCAGCGTTATTCAAAACATTGGCTATAGTGGCATTGCCGCTTGCGCTAACCGTTGTATAACCGGCGATTCCTGAAGTTCCCTGCGGAGCTGACCAGCCGGAAGAATTGGGAACCTTTATCCTGACCTCTCCGCTGTCCATTGTTTCAGCCGCGGTAAAAGTAAATGTAAAAGTATTGCCTATGGAACTGGCAACGGCCGTTGTCGGAGAGACAGTATTTGTTCCGGAACCGTCCGCGGCCTTAAGGCCGGGCGCGGCTAATAAAAAAAAAATAACGAGGCCAAAACCGCCATTCCCAAAAATTTTTTATAAAATCTTTTTTGCCTCATAATAATTATAAAAACGGACAAACGCGGTTATTCACAAAACCATTATAACTCAATTTTAAGCCAAAGGAACAGTACGCAAGCATCGTTATCCACCGCGAATATGTGATATTATAAAAATGAATATGTCCCTTATTCCCAAACTGCACCTTGGCAGAGTCAGGCAGGTTACTAGCGCGTTTTACGACCTCGGCTTTGAGACCTGGATAAAAAAAATAGAATTGCATTATCTTCTGCCCATCCGCCAAAGGTTGCTTTTTTGGTCTAAAAAAAATAAGACATTGCCGCTGCTCGTTGAGGCGGAATACGAGTCGCGAAAAAAAGAATTTCCCAAACGTCTGCGCTTGGCATTAGAAAAACTGGGCGGCACATACATCAAACTCGGCCAAATGCTCTCCCTGCGGGCTGATTTGGTCGGCGAAGAAATCGCCGACGAACTTTCCAAGCTCCAAGACGCAGTGTTGCCTTTTCCGTTTAGCCAGGCAAAACAGATAATAGAAAAAGAACTGGGCAAGCCGTTAAACAAGATATTTAAAAAATTTGACGAAACGCCGGTCGGCGCCGCCTCGCTCGCGCAGGTGCATAAGGCGACCTTGCCCGACGGCAAAACCGTTGCCGTCAAGATATTGCGGCCGAACATAGAGGCGCAGGTACGGGAAGATATCGCCCTTCTTAAATGGGCGGCCAAAACAATTGAAGAGCGGATATCGTCCTTGAAGCCGTTCCACCCCGTAAAATTTGTCAATGAATTTGCCGATTGGACGCTCCGGGAGCTTAACTTAATCAATGAAGCGACAAACATTGAGCATTTCCGCGAACTCTTCAAAGGCGAGGAGCATATTTATATTCCGCTCGTGCATTGGCAGTACGCGACCAAAAAAGTTCTGGCCACCGATTTCAGCTTTGGCGCGAAAATAGATGATTTTGGCGCCTATCCGGCGCTCAATTGCTCCAGAGAAGAGGTCGCCGCCATCGGCGTCAAGCTTGCTTTTAAGCAATTTTTTGAATTTGGTTTTTTTCACGGCGACCCGCACCCGGGAAATCTTTTTATCAAAAATAATAACACCATTTGCCTGCACGATTTCGGCATTGTCGGCCGGATTGACGAAAATACGCGGCGGGAACTTATCGGATGCTATCTTGACCTTTTTGAACGCGACGCCGAAGGCGCGACCCGCCACCTGCTCCATATTGCCGCTTTGGAGGAAAATTCCGACACGGACGGCTTTAGGCGCAAAGTGGTGGAAATACTGGAAACATGGCTTTACACGCCCGGGGCAGGCAGGCGGCTTTCCGCCGCTTTTTACAAAATGATTATCTCCGGCGCGAGCCGTAAAATTTCTTTTCCGCAAAATGTGGCGCTTTTGGCCAAAGCCGTGGTTACTATGGAAAGCGTGGCTTTAAAAATTGACCCGAAGTTTAATCTGATAGAAAGCTTGCGACCGTACCTGAATCAGCTTTTAACCATGGAGCTTAAGCCGGAGGCAATCTTAAAGCGCGGCCGCGAAACTTTGCTTGACAGCGCCCGCCTGGCCGTTGATTTGCCTGAAGCCGCCAGGAAATTCGTCAAGCTGCTGGAGCAGGAAGCAGTAGGCGTGCGGCTGGACACGCGGGAATTTATTGATATTAAAAGAGAAATAGACAGGCAGTCGGACATACGGATTCTGTCCATGATTCTTGTCGCCGACCTACTGGCCACTTCCGTCTTGCTTCATCTTGAAGGCGTTCAAAAAATCGCCGGCATACCTCTTGGCGCCTTTGGCGTCACCCTCGCCGCTTTCCTTACCGTAGCCGTGCTGTTTAAAATACGGAAAGGATATAAATGAAAAAAATTCCCCGCAATGTTATCGTCATCGCTTTTGTCGCCTTGGCCTCCGGCTTTGGCCAGGATTTAATCACGCCGATACTTCCCGGCGCCCTGACTTTGCTTGGATTTTCACGCGCCGGCATCGGACTTATAGACGGCCTGCTTGTCGGAGCGGCATCTCTCTTCAGATTTGCATCCGGCATAATTTCCGACCGTTTCCGCAACAGAAAATTTTTTATTTTTCTGGGATACGCGCTCTCGTCCGTTTCGCGCCCGCTTCTCGCGCTTTTTGGCGGCTTTGGCGCCATCGCCGCGCTTCGGACTCTTGACGGGGTCGGCAAAGGAATAAAGGACGCGCCGCGCGACGCTCTGGTTGCGGACTCGGCGGCAGCGGAAATCCGCGGCCGCTCTTTTGGCTTCCATCGTTTGGTGGACACGGCCGGTTCAGTGCTTGGCCCGATACTCGCCGCCGCCCTGCTTCTGTCATTCTCGCCGACTTTGCGCACCTACAAAGTGATATTTGTATTAGCCGCCGTTCCCGGAATTATTGCTCTTCTGCTTATATTTTTCGGCGTGCAGGAGCCTGAAAAACAGCAGCCGGATAAAATTATCTCGGACAAAAAAGGTTTGCCGTGGAAATTCTGGGCGTTCACCTTCGGCATGGGCGTGGCCATGCTCACCAAAATAAACGATTCGCTTTTTCTTTTGCGCGCCCACGAGACCGGCATTGCCTTTTCTTATATCCCAATACTGTTTGCCGGTTTTACGGCGCTCTATGCCCTGGCTTCCTATCCCATTGGAATCTGGAGCGATAAAATCGGCCGTCTGCCGCTCCTTGCCGCCGGCTGGCTTGTCCTTTCCGTCGTTGAACTGGGCTTTTCCAATTCTCCGGGAATAATTTTATCGCTCGGACTGTTTGCCCTTTACGGATTGTTTTACGCTCTGACCGAAGGCTCCGGCCGCGCCTTTATCGCGGATTTGACGCCGCCGGAATCGCGCGGCAGCGCTTACGCGATTTTTCATACAATCATCGGACTATCCGTCATTGCCGGCGGTTACGGACTGGGATTTATCTGGGATTTTATTTCTCCAAACGTGGCTTTTGCCGTTGCTGGAATTGGTTCATTTTTTGGTTTTGCAATCCTGCTCGCTTTATCTTTTTCTCCCAAATCCAAAACCCCGCACATAACTTTAAATATTTAACGCTATAAAAAAATTATTTTATTCAAATATCCGTCTGAAATCAATAATAAATATTTAAATTAAAGTTATGTGCGGGATTGACACAACGGCTGTTTTAAAGGTATACTACATACATTAGTAGATTCTTAAGAGCAACCGATATGGAATTATTGCTAACCGCCTCGATTGTGGCCGCTTTTATTGCCGGCGTAGCGGCTCTTTTTGCCCCGTGCTGCATTACCGTGCTTTTACCGGCTTATTTTGCTTCCATCTTCAGAGAACGGTACAAGGTCTTTCTGATGACTTTTATATTCTTCATGGGAATACTTGCGGTCTTTCTTCCCATAGGATTGGGCGCGGCCGCCCTTGGACAATTTTTCAGCCGGTATCACAACACGATTTTCGGAATCGGCGGCGTACTTTTGATCGCGCTCGGCCTTGTCCTCCTTACTGGCAGGCATTTTTCCCTGCCGTTTAGCGTTAACCCGACGCTCAAGCGGCACAATGCTTTTTCTGTTTTTGTTCTGGGAGTATTTTCGGGAATCGCGACAACCTGCTGCGCGCCGGTGCTGGCCGGGGTGCTGGCCTTGGCGGCGCTTCCGGGCTCAATGCTTTGGGGAGGAATCTACACTTTAAGCTATGTGTTCGGCATGGTTGCTCCGCTTTTTCTGATTTCACTTTTTCTTGACAAAGTTGATTTCAGCCAAAAATTCAATAAAACCTTCCACAAGCCAATCACCTATCCCATGGCAGGGAAAAAAATCACCATCACCGTTTCCGAGGCAATCTCCGGCCTGACTTTTCTTGTTATGGGAATTTTAATCGGATACCTTGCCTTAACCAACCGCCTTTTTGTCCATTCCGAATATCAAGTTAACGTGAATATCTTTCTTACCAAAATCCTGAATTCGGTAAACGGCCTTATAAAAGCAGTTCCGGAAGAGATATGGGCCATACTGCTTTTAGCCATAGTCGCCCTTATCATAAAATCAACTGTTAACCAATTTAAAAAAGAAAAATATGGAGAAAAATAAAACCCGAACATTCATCATCAGAGCCGGCCTTGTCGCGGCTATCGGCATATTATTTTATTTGGGCGGCAGAAATAAACCGTCCTCTCCCCCGCCGTCTAACGCGGCGGAAGCAGACCCGCATGGTCACGGCGCCGCGGCAAATGTGTCGCTTGCTACGCTAAACAATCTTATTGACAAGCCAACGCCGGCTTTTTCATTGGCTGACCGCGGCGGCAAAATTTATTCTTCGGATAATCTGCGCGGCAAAAACGTGATTCTCTTTTTTAACGAAGGGCTGATGTGCTACCCGGCCTGCTGGAACCAGATTGTCTCGCTGGCAAAAGACGACCGTTTCAAAAATGACAAGACGGTTGTTCTTTCGGTTGTGGTTGATTCTAAAGAAGCGTGGCAAAAAGCCGTTGATAAAATGCCGGAACTGGCCCAGGCAACGGTGGTTTTTGATAACGGCGCTTCCGTCTCAAGAACATTCGGCGTCTTAGCGACTCCGTCTTCAATGCACGTCGGCTCGCTCCCCGGCCATACTTATGTGGTGATAAACAAAGAAGGTATGGTCAAATATGTTTTGGATGACCCGAATATGGGCATAAGGAACGACGCGCTGGCTGAAGAAATTAAAAAGCTGAATTAACCATGATTACTAAATCGGCGATAAAAGGATTGGTTGCGGCCGCCGTATTGCTTGGCGCATACTTTACAATTTTGACTTTAATCTCCGGCTGGACATTTGCCCTGGGGCAGTTCTTTATATTTTGGTACTTCATAACCGGCCTGGCTCTTGGCTTTGGCATCCAGATAGGGCTTTACGCTTATCTTAAAAACGCTGTCAGAAATTCCAACGCGTCGGGAAAAATGGTCGCGGTCACGGGAACAACCTCAACGGCGGCCATGGTCTCTTGCTGCGCCCACTATTTAACAAACATCCTGCCCGTTATCGGAGCAACAAGCGTCATCGGCGTGATTGGCCAATATCAAATTGAATTATTTTGGGCCGGTCTGGCTTTTAACCTTGCCGGCATCGCTTACATCGCGAATAAAATAATCAAATTTCATAAATTATGAAAAAAACATCTCTCATCGCGCTTGCTCTGCTTTTTGCCGCCGGATTGTTCTTTGCCGTTCGCGGTTCCAATCCGACAAACAAAAATACCGTTTCCGCGCTGCCCTCTTCTCAAACGGCCCAATCCGGCAGTTTAGAGCCGCAGACAAATAACGAAGGCGCTGTTTCCGTAACAGCCACCCCATATCTTAAAAATACGGAATGGAAGTTTGATATCGCGCTTAACACTCATTCCGAAGAATTGGATGATGATTTAACCCTCGTCTCCGCGCTTTTTGATGAAAACGGCAAAGAATACAAGCCGATCGGCTGGGACGGCGCCCCTACCGGCGGACACCACCGGGAAGGAATTCTAAAATTTCAGCCGATTTCGCCCTTGCCGGCATCTATAGAATTAAGAATGTTCATCTCCGGAATAGCGCGAAACTTCACCTGGCCGCTTCGTTAAATAAGGAAAAAAATAAAACCTCGAATTAAATCGAGGTATTTTTTTATTCTTTATCTGCAAATCTATCATCTGGCACCAACAAGGCGCCGAGCTCTATATATCTTGGCGGAAGTTCCCGGCCTCGCAGAGCAAAAACAAATTCAGCTTGATAATTTGATTCAACGGCTTTGGGGCAATATCGCTCTCTGACAGCAAAGATGGGGTCAGGACTCGCCTCCTCCGACTCCAGAACAGCCACAAGCGAGGCCAAGAGCATGCCCGTTCTTCCATGTCCGGCAAAGCAATAAGCAAAAATCTTTTTGCCTTTTTGCAATTCAACAACAACTTTATTGATAAAGTTCGCCCATTTATCTTTTATGTCTTCTGCTCCAGAATTATAACCGCAAAGAACATCGTATCTGCAGCCAAAAACCATTGGCAAAGGATCTTCGGCGTTTATCGGGATGACTATATCAACATCTTCAAGGTCGCCTGGCTTGATAAAAGCGGAGCCACCGACAAAGATTTCATAATTTCCGACCTTTACCAGCACTTTCCGATGATGGTGGTCTATTTTTTCTGCCAATTTCCTGCCTCCTTTTTGTTTCTTATAAAGAACCTCGTCATATTATTTAAGCATATTTATATAAAAATGACAAAAATCTTTGCCAATCAAAAACTGCCGATGGCAGGGGTGGTAGGAATCGAACCCACGACAAAGGTTTTGGAGACCTTTGTGATACCACTTCACCACACCCCCATCATCGGCAGTTTTTTACGATCACAATCTTTTCAAAAGACCTTTATAAGCTGAACCAAATAACTTTAATTGTCGTTCTCTCTTCCTGGCCGCCTTTTCGTTTTCAAAACCTTCGTAATAAATTAATCTTAATGGATTTCTATTTTTTGTTGAAGTGACCAGCCTGTTGCTATGTTCATAGAATCTCCGCTTCAAATCATTTGTAAAGCCTATATAATACCCGTGATCTTTCTCGGATTTTAATAAATAGACGTAGTGCATATTACAGTTATGAATCGCCCCGCCTGCGCGCGGGCGGGGTTGGAGACCTTTGTGATACCACTTCACCACACCCCCATCATCGGCAGTTTTTTACGATCACAATCTTTTCAAAAGACCTTTATAAGCTGAACCAAATAACTTTAATTGTCGTTCTCTCTTCCTGGCCGCCTTTTCGTTTTCAAAACCTTCGTAATAAATTAATCTTAATGGATTTCTATTTTTTGTTGAAGTGACCAGCCTGTTGCTATGTTCATAGAATCTCCGCTTCAAATCATTTGTAAAGCCTATATAATACCCGTGATCTTTCTCGGATTTTAATAAATAGACGTAGTGCATATTACAGTTATGAATCGCCCCGCCTGCGCGCGGGCGGGGTTGGAGACCTTTGTGATACCACTTCACCACACCCCCATCATCGGCAGTTTTTCAAAACAAATCTCTAAATCGTTTCTCACAAAAACATGGCTGACGCCATGTTTTTAATTATCGTCTGTAAATTGCCAAAGCGCAAGCTCTGATTATTTCGTCTCTTTATGCAGAGTGTGCTTGCCGCACCATTGACAAAACTTCTTAAGTTCCAAACGCGTTTTCAGCTTTTTCTTATTCTTTGAAGAGTGATAGTTCACTCTGTGGCATTCCGAGCATTCAAATTTTATTAAATTGTCTTGTGACATAAACAAGGGTTTAGGGTTTAGCGTTTAGGGTTTAGAGCGATTCTAAACGCTATACGCTAACCGCTCTAATTTATAATGGAGCCGCCTCGCGGGATCGAACCGCGGACCTACGGTTTACAAAACCGTTGCTCTACCAGCTGAGCTAAGGCGGCAAATGGGCAGGCCCAGTAGTGAAACTTCGACAATCAAGATAAATTATTTTATTTATCTCATTGAAGTTCCACTTTTCGACTTACCCATCACTAAATGCTGTTCTATTTTCGCCAAAGGCGAAAAGTCGAAGTTCTACTACTGGGCAGGCAAGGATTCGCACCTTGGAAGGCGTGAGCCAGCAGATTTACAGTCTGCCCCGTTTGACTACTTCGGTACCTGCCCATGGAGCCCACGAGCAGAATTGCACTGCTGACCTACTCCTTACCATGGAGTTGCTCTACTGGCTGAGCTACGTGGGCATGCTCGCTTGCCGACTTCGCTAATATTCGGGCTCAATGCTTCGCCCTCATTTCGCTCAGTCGCCGCTCGCTTCCGCAATTGTACAACAATTGCGGCTATTATAGTATTTTACTTAATCTCATCTATTTTCTTTCTAAATTCTTTCAATTTCTGATTCTCCGGATTGGCTTCGCGCAAACGGATAAAAGCTTCTTCGGCCATATTTTTATTTCCTACCATTATACTCTCTTCAAGCATTAGGTCAAGATTGCGGGGGTTGGACGGCTCTATCTCCACCGCCTTGGCAAAGGCCTCCATGGCCTTTTCGTGCTCCCTCAAACTCTGATAAACAAGCCCCAAATCAACATACGCGCTCATCAAATCCGTCTCCAGCGAGATGGATTTAAGCAAATCCTCTTTGGCTTCTTCCATATTTCCCAATTCTTTTGCCACCGCGCCCAATCGGGCATAAATAGTCGCGTCGGCCTGTCCCAATTTTATCAAAAATTCCAATGTTTCTTTGGCGTGAAGATAATCTTTTTTCGCCATATAAAGCTCGCCCAAACCTTTATACGCGGCCGGATATTTGGGGTCCGCCTTTAATATCTCTATGTATTTTTCTTCCGCTTCCTTAAAATCGCCGTTATCCGCAAACCGCCTTGCTTCGGCAAGCAAAACGGGAGTAGAAGACGACATGACAATCTTTTTGGCTTTTTTGACTTTATGCGCCGCCTCCAACTCATTGGCCCAGGCAAAAAGCCGCTCAAATCCGTAACGGATTATTTTCCAAAAGGGGCCTAAAATCAGCGAGGCCTTTTTTATAATTCTTTCGCGGCGGCGTTCAAATCTTTGCAGCAATAAATCCTGTTTTATTTTTGATTCCCTTTCTTTTGGAATGGTCTCTATGTCAATAATGGCGACCTGCCTTAAATGCCTGCCTAAAACAAAAATCATCCCCAAAGCGGAAGATGCGGCGATTAAAATGGCAATAATGGTAAGAGCGCCCATAATTATCGCGATTTTACTATGGCTTCAAATTCCTCCGCCTTTAGCGAAGCTCCGCCGACAAGCGCGCCGGAGGTATCCGGGACTTTAAGAAAATCGCCGATATTTTTAGCGTTAACGGAACCGCCATAAATAATTCTTACCCACTTCTCATCGAAAGTAATAAATTTTTTAACGATAGAACGGATAAAAGCGTGCATTTCGCCTATTTCTTCGGGGTTTGCGGCCACTCCCGTTCCGATCGCCCATACCGGCTCATAAGCAATGACGAATTTTTTTTCTTTGTCGCCAAAGCCGGTGATAACCGTCTCCAGCTGGCGGCGGATAATTTCTTTGGCCTTGCCTTTGCGCCTTTCTTCAAGTTTTTCTCCCACGCAAAGCACCGGGCGCATGCCGGAATTGATTATTTTATTGAATTTTCTTTTAACCATCTCGTCTGTTTCTCCAAGATATTGCCGCCTTTCCGAATGGCCGACCAAAACATAGGCGCAGCCGAGTTCGCGCAATTCCGCCGCCGCCACTTCTCCGGTATACGCGCCCCGTTCCTCCCAAAAACAATCCTGCGCGCATAAAAGCAACGGCCCGCCTTTTACAACCTCATGCGCTGCCGCGAGGGCGGTGTGAGCCGGCGCTAAAACAATTTCACAATTTCTAACTCCTTCTTTCAGCCGCTTCTGGAGCTCGCTTGCCAGATTAACCGCCTCATGCGGCAGAAGCTGCATTTTCCAGTTGGCGATAAAGATACGCTTCATAGGGTTTAGGGTTTAGGGTTTAGGGTTTAGGGTTTTTAAAAACTATACCCTTTACCCTGTCCCCTCTACCCTCTCCGTTATATTCTAAACAATTTAAGCAACGCCGCTTCGTCTTTTAATGGGCCGATCATCGCGGCCCTAATCCTTTCGGTGCGAAATATATCCTTGGCAATCTTATGAATATCCGCTCTTTTAACCTTGTCAAACAACGCCAATTTTTCTTCCGGAGTCAAAATCTTTTTCTTAAAAAGCTCCTGCTTGCCGTAAAAATCCGCCTGCTCGTCCGAACCCTCCAGCGCCAAAAATATCTTGCCGCGAAGGTTCTCTTTGGCGCGTTTCAATTCCTCATCCGTCACGCCGCTTTTAACCGCTTTGGCCAGTTCCCCCATAATAACTTTTATTGCCTCCTCAATCCGCCCCCGCGTCAACCCGGATTGAATTGTAAACGCGCTAATGTCCTGATACGGGCTGACGCCGGCTTTTACAAAATAACACAGTCCGCGCCGCTCCCGCACTTCCACAAAAAGCCGCGAACTCATCGTTCCGCCAAGAACCGCGCCTAAAAGCTGGAGCGCGGGCATGCGCTTGTCCTCAATCCCGAAAGCCGGCAAACCGATTGAAAGCTGAACCTGCTCGGTTTCCTTAAATTGCAATTTCAACTTTGGTGCATTAAATTTCTTCTCACCCAAAACAAATTTTGGAAACGGCTTAGGAAGAGCAACGCGAGGTTCTTTGATGGTTCCAAATTTCTGCTCCAAAACTTTTAGCGTATTTTTTGGCAGATGCCCGGCCGCGACCACCAGCATTTTTGACGGCCTGTAGTGCATACGCTGATGCGCCATCACCTCTTCCCGCTTCATAGTTTCCATATCAACTCTCGCGCCGGAGATCCTCCAGCCCAAGCTATTGCCTTCAAACAGTAATTGTTCCATAAGCTCTTCCACAAACATCATCGGATTATCCTCGTACATATGGATCTCTTCAATAATCACCTTGCGCTCGCGTTCCATCTCCACTTCCTCAAACTTGGAATTAAAAAGCATATCGGAGAGCATATCCATAGCCAGGTCCGCGTGCTCCGAAGTTGTTTTAATGTAATAGCCGGTGTGGTCTTTGCCGGTAAAAGCGTTGTATTCCGCGCCGACGCCGTCCAGTTCGCGGGAGATGTCCAAAGTCGTGGGACGCTTTTTGGTGCCCTTAAACATCATGTGCTCAATGTAGTGCGAAGAGCCATTGATTTTGCTGTGCTCATTTCTGGAACCAACCGGAAACAAAACAAGCAGCGTTACGGCTTTTGTTGAATCCATCGGCACAAGCAAGACCTTTGTTCCATTTTTGAGTTTAAGACGTTGAATCATATATGCTTATCTAATGCTTTTAATTGGCCGCGCCACGACCTCCTCTGCGCGCAGTTTAAGATATTCCTGAATAATCGGTATTTTACTGACATACTTTTCAAACATATCAACATACTGACCGTTTCTTCTTTGCGGATTCCCATATCCGCCGGTTTCGTTGTCGTACTCATATGCCGGCGTTATCAGGTCTCCGGCGTCAACCCAAGAACGCTTCAAGCCGGTGCTCCCCAACTCACTGTCATCTTCAATCGCGCCAATCCAGGCGCGACCCATCTCATCTCTGCAGAACATAAATTTAAGTTTACCGTCTTTCGATGAAAAAACTTCAATCTCAACCTTTCCGTATAAATCTGTTTCCTGTTCCCATTGGACGAGCCGTTTGGTAAAATCAGGGGCACTTTCCGGATTTGTAAACTCTAATTGCTCTGGCGCTATCTTCGTAACCTTTCCCCGTTTCTGTTCCGGATAAAAATTCCCCTCCAATAACCTCGGATGCCGCACGATTTCTCCATAAAACGTTGCCTTTGTACCGGGAATACGCCGCGCCGTTCCCACCAATACCGCGTGAGGATCTTCAACATCAAGAACTGGCATACCCTCTTTTGTAATTTCAGCCAACGCTCGCTGAATTCCTATAGGCAGATTAACGGCGTCTTGCGACCAACCCTTGCCATACCACTTTATTTTCCCGTTAGTTGCTATATAATCCGGCAGGTAACGCCATAGTCCATGTGAGTTGCTCCTATAGTAAGAGCGCGCTATGAGCTTGCCTTTCGCTTCTACATACGCAACCACTGCCGCCCGCCCCTCGGGTAAGCCGTACGCGGCAGAAGATAACCACACCACCGTATCGCCAATCCTGATTTTGTATCTTGGAGCAAGATCCGCTTCGCGAAGTTGCTCCACAGTCAATCGCTTGCCCTGATACTCATCGCCATTTATTTCAACATTTTCCAGAATTTCCAGCGCGCTTTTATCGTCCATATACTCAAGGATGAACTCCTCATCCCTTCTCTCTCGCGCCTCATCCCGCTCTATGGTTACCTGTTTTTGTTTGACAGATTCTTCAACTTCAACAACGGTCTCTTTTTCAGGCGTCGGTTGTAATGATTCCGGCGATGCTCTGCGCATAAAAATTATAATTTTGATTTAAGATAATCTTTCAATTCTTCAATCGCCACCCTCTCCTGCTGCATTGTGTCGCGTTCGCGCACGGTATAATTATTTTAATCGTTTCCTATTTTCTGTTTTTTTTAAAAAATTTTGCTTTGATACCACTGATCGGCCAAGGCGCGCTTCCAACTTTTTCCTCGCGCCGCCGGCAATATCTCCGCCGGCCTTGGCATCGGCTTTCAATTTTGGCAAACCCCTCGAATCTTCCGTGCGGTGTATCTCCGTTGTCGCGCGCTCGCCCAGCATATTGAAAATCAATTCAAAATCATCCATGTGATCACGTAGATTTTCCCGCTTCAAACCCTTCAATTTTTTATATTCGCCGGGCGTAACCCCGAAAGTCGCTTTGGAAATTTCACCGGTTAAAATTTCGTAATCGCGCATATTTTCCGCGCCGCGTTTTTTCCACTCGTCGGTCAATTCTTCGCGAATGGCTATGCCCCGCATCCGCTTTTCTATCCAATCCTCGCCATATCCCTTCAATTTATAAAGCATTCTTGTCCGTTTGGTTGCCAATTCCGGATTTTCTATTTCTTGCACCCGTTCATAGCCGACTTTCGCCAGCCACCGCTTAAACGGCTCTGCTTTTGGCGATGGAATGGATTGGATAATGCGAAAAATGCCTTCCGTGTTGGCGCAATTAAGTTGTTGCGGACCGCCGACGGTTGAAACAGTAAGGGGGGTGGCAATTTGCCCCCACCCTTCGGAAAGCTCCGGATCGCGCCGACGCATATCTTTTATATAACCGTCTGGCTGGACTGAATCAGTGAGGACTTCTATGACATCAATTATAACAAACCACCATTCATTGCGGTGAAGCGTTTTTCTTATCTCTTTGCCTTTAAATAAGGCGATTTTTGTTGTTTCAATGGGATTTGACTCGTTCATAATTTAATCCGTGGCGCAACAACCACCCTCGCGCCGTTTTTTAAGATGTGTTTTTGGAATTACATTATGATTCTATTAATATTATTTGTTCCCTTTTTGTAGACATATATTATATTTATAATTTTTTAATTAAATACTCTTTCAACTCTTCCATTGCCACCCTCTCCTGCTGCATTGAATCGCGGTCACGCACCGTCACTTTTTTATCATCAGGAGTTTCGAAATCAATCGTGATATAGAACGGCGTGCCGATTGATTGGATTATTTCGCAAATTCAATCTTAAGATCGCGATTTAGAGCAGAAGCGATTTTTTGAAGCATTTCAGTAGTCAAATTCTGTTCCCCCGCTTCTATGCGGGCTACATTGCTTTGTTTTGTTCCAATTTTTTTAGCCAATTCCGCCTGGGAAATTCCCTCTTTTTTACGCAATTGTAAAATCGCGTAAGCAATCTCCAACTGCTTACCGTATTCATCAAAATATTTTTTGAATTTCGGATCTTTAAGTTTCTCCTTAAGATGTTTTCCAAAATCCATATCTTCTGTACGTTTGTTATTCATATGTGTTTTTGTTAATCAATACTTGTTGATAGTTAGTTTCCGCCTTCTTAATTTCTGGTTCGGGCGTTTTGGCGGTTTTTTTCAAAAAGGCGTGCAACATAATAATGTTTTTGCCGATAAAAATGAAATAGAAAATTCTATGTCTGTTCTTGGCAAAATCTACCCGCAACTCTCTGATCTTTCCTCTAATGTGCCTTGAATATGGTTCATCCAAACAACCCTCATTTTGTCTTAAATGTTCTACATATTTAAAAACTTTCGCTTGTTCTTTTTTATTCAAACTCTCAATGTACGCCCATACGGGGATTTCCTTCGTATCCAATCTCTTAAAATATATTATTTTATACTCATCTTCATCATATATCATATACGATATGCTGTCAAGAGGCCAGTTTTTGCTTCAAATAGTTCTTTAATTCCGTGATTTTAATCCTCTCCTGCTTCATCGTATCTCTATCACGGACAGTTACGGACTTGTCGTCCGGCGTTTCAAAATCGACAGTCACGCAGAACGGCGTGCCTATCTCATCCTGTCTGCGATAGCGCTTGCCGATTGATTGGGTTTCGTCATAATCAACAGCGAACGATTTACGGAGCTCGGCGGCCAGCGGCTCGGCAATTACCGTAAGCGCGTCTTTTTTGGAAAGAGGCAAAATAGCGACTTTATATGGCGCCAATTCTTTGGGCAATTTCATCACAACGCGAGTCGCGCTTTCGCCTTCTTCAGAAGTTGGGGCTTCTTCCTCGCTGTAGGCCTCAAGCATTGTCACCAACACCGTCCTATCAACTCCAAAAGTCGGCTCTACCACATGAGGCAGATACTTTTCTTTGGTGACAGGGTCCGTATAGCTCAAGTCCGCGCCGCTTGCCTCCATATGATTCTTCAAATCAAAATCGCCCCGATAAGCAATTCCGTATAGCTCCTTCTGTCCAAAAGGATATTTGTATTCCACATCCACCGTGCGCTTGGAGTAATGGGCGCGCTCCCCTGCTTCAATTTCTTTAAAAACAATACTTGATTCCTTCACTCCGCAGAATTTAAGCCATTCCTTCATTTCCTTAAGCCAATACTCAAAATGCTTTTCCCATTCGTTCGGATGGGTAAAATATTCAAACTCCATCAGATTAAACTCGCGGGTGCGGAAAATAAAATTACCCGGAGTGATTTCGTTCCTAAAACATTTCCCTTGGCTGGCAATGCCGAAAGGAATCCTCTTTCGCGATGTTTCTGCCACCATTTTAAAATCAACAAACATCCCCTGCGCGAGCTCGCCCCGCAGATAGGCCGCGTCAGCCGTGCTCTCGGTCACGCCCAAAAATGTTTTGAACATCAGATTAAAATTTGCCGGTTCGGTAAATTGATTTTTGCTGCCGCAATTAGGACAGGCCGCTTTTAAGTCAATTTGATCAGCGCGGAACCTGTTGTGGCACTTTTTGCAGGAAACCAAAAGGTCGGTAAACTCTTTAAGATGCCCGGATGCTTCCCATACTTTCGGGTTCATTATTAAAGCAGCATCAATACCGACCATATCGCCCCGCGAAGTCACAAATCGCTTCCACCAGGCGTCCATTATATTTTTCTTTAGTTCCACTCCCAGCGGGCCGTAATCCCATGAGTTGGCCAGCCCGCCGTAAATATCAGAACCAGGAAACACAAATCCCCGGCGTTTGGCTAAAGATATAACTTTTTCCATTTTATCCATAAGATATAACGCTAATTTGCGAATTTAATGCTAATCTACGAATTCGCGAATTCGCCATATTCGCGTTCATTCGCGGATTTGCGTTATGTTTTTACACCGTCATTATCTCCTTCTCCTTGTCCTCTCCCATTTTTTTTATAACCTCATTAAACTCGGCGGAGAGCTTATCCAGCGCGTCTTGAGAGCGAAAACGTTCATCCTCGGCAATCTTTTTTTCCTTTTCCGCCGCTATTATTTTTTCTTTAACCTCATCACGCGCGCGTCTAATGCCGACCCTTGCTTCTTCAAGTTTTTTTGCCATTATCTTAATCAAGTCCTTTCTTGTCTCTTCCGTCAACTTGGGCATAACCAGCCGAATGACCTTGCCGTCATTTACCGGATTGATGCCGATATTTGCGGCTGTAATTGCTTTTTCAATCTCTTTTAACAGATTCTTGTCCCACGGTTCAATCGCGAGCGTTTTGGGGTCGCTAACTTGAATGCTGGCCACGCCCTTTAGTTCCATCTGGCTTCCATATGCTTCCACTTTAATATCATCCACCAGCGCCGGCGTTGCCCGGCCGGTGCGAAATTGCGATAATTCTTTTTTCAGAAAATCAATGGATTTTTGAAATTCCGGTTTGTAATCGGAAATGTTGAACATATATTTCAGATTCATTTTTTAGATGTTCGGAAATAAATTTTTCGCAGCGAGGACTGTTTGAGCCCCGCAGTACTGCGGGGCGAGTTCCACAGCAAGAAAAATTTATTTACGAACATCTTATTGCTTAAGTCTCGTCACTCCCAAATAAAGCACATTTGCCGCCTCTGGGTCAATCATCAGGGCCGTGGCCGCGCGGCTTGTCGGCAGTTTCCTTGTTCTCCAGGTTTTCCCGCCGTCGGTAGTGCGATAAAAAGTGGTGGCCGTGCCGTAATAGATTTCTTTGCCGTCTTTGGGATTAACCGCGAGCGAATAAATGGTTGCCGCTCCGGGAGGAGTAAGCAAATCAATCTTGTTCCAATTCGCACCTCCGTCAATTGAACGAAGCAATCCGAACTTTGACGCGTAAACCAATGTTTCGGCCGCGGACAAATCTAAGGCCAAATCCCTGTATTCGCTCGCGCCGGCGAATTGCTTAAACCCTTCGGAAATGTCTTTCCAATTTGCTCCCGCGTCAGCGCTTCTCCAAACGCCGGAGGTTTTAGCGGCCGCGTAAACAACTTTCGAATCATAAGGCGCGACCAATATCTTTTTTATTTCGGACTTAAACACATTTGCCGCCACCCATGAATTGCCGTAGTCAGAACTCATCAAAACATCCCCGGCGGAGGTGCCGGCATAAACAGAGCGGCCGTCCTTTAAGTCAACCGCGATTGCCGTGATGATTTTGTCCGTCCTGGTTTCAAAATAAACCGTCTGCCAGGTGCGCGAGCAATCAGAGCTTTTTAGCACCTTGTTGGCGCTAGCCGCGTAAATGACGCATTTATTTTTA
Organism: uncultured Gammaproteobacteria bacterium; assembly: GCA_964609095.1. Classification (GTDB taxonomy): domain Bacteria; phylum Patescibacteriota; class Patescibacteriia; order CAZSQN01; family CAZSQN01; genus CAZSQN01. Next base: position 97,684 of record CAZSQN010000003.1, read on the forward strand.
GGGTCAATCGCGACAGAGGGAACGCGTCCGGAAGCGAGCGCCTTAACCTGCATCCACGACTCTGCTCCGTCCAAAGTATAAAAAAGCCCGTTTTCGGCAGTGCCGATATAGACGGCGTTGTGGTCCTGCGGATCAACGGCAAAAGTTTCCACATTGGCCGCGCCGATGCTCTTCTTTTGCGCGCCCACTGTCGGCACCAGCGCCTTTTGGACAAAGTTCGCCCCGCGGTCAGCGGATTTCCAAACCCCGCCGTCTAACACTCGGCTCGCCTCTCCTCCGCCGGAAATCTGAATGCAGCCAACGCCAAAAGCGGCCAGAGAAAGCGCGAGCAAGCCCATCCTGCCGGTTAAAAAATATTTTTTTAGAAATTGATAAATCATAATTTAAGAAAAAAATTTTCTAAAACGACGCGGGGAGAAATATTGATATTTATTTCTTCCCTCGCGCCGGCTATATTTTTTATTTTTTCGCCGATGCGTCGGCTGCTTGCTCCGGCCGCCGCTCCGGAGAGCGCGCTTAAGGCGAACGCGTGCGCCACCTCTTCGCGGCTGCCCAAACTTAGGTAAAGCAGGTCGCGCAAAACAATTTCAAATCTGTCCAAAAAACGGTTTGCCCTGTCGCGAAGGTCGTCCGCTTTTGCCGGAAGAATTTTTTCAACAAACTTAAAACGGGCAACAAGCGGCGCGGAAAACATTCTCAAATCCCGCGATACTTCTTCTTTGTAAGAAGCCATATTAACGCTTTCCCCGCTTAATTTTAACGCGATTCCCGGAGCGCCAAAAGCCAATTTTGATATTTCAGCAGCCAGTTCTTGTTTGACCCCTTGTTCAATCAAGCTTTTTTCAATTTTAGACGCGGCCACCGGCGCGAAACAAAGGACTTCGGCTCTGGAGATTATAGTTTTTGGCAGCAGGTCAATCCCGCTCGCGACTAAAATCACGCAAACGCGCCCTTGCGGCTCTTCCAATGTTTTAAGAAGCGCGTTCGCGGCTTCAGTAGAGAGCGTTTCCGCGTTATCAATCACGGCTATTTTGCGGCTGCCGGCGGCGGAAGACAAATACAAGCGATGGATAAGCTCGCGCGCTTCATCAATGCCGATATTCTTTTTTACTTTGCCGTTTTTATCTTTAGCGCCGCGTTCAAGCAGAAAAAAATCAGGATATGAGCGCAATTTGTCCGGCGGCATTCCCAAAAGCATGGCCGCAAAAATATCAGCCACCGTGCGTTTGCCCAAATGCTCCGCGCCTTCAAAAATATAGGCCTGGGCAATCCGCCCAACCGCGGCCGACCTCTCAAGATAAGAGAGTACGCGCTCGTGTCCGATAATGGAACCAAAAGGAGATGCTATGTGGGTCATGAATACAAACTAACATAAAAATCCAATAATTTCCATCTATCTTAATCTTCTCGTATTAGAGTAATACATCACCTCGAAACCAATATGTATTCCCATGCTTTAACAACCCAAAATAAGAAGTCATCATTTTCGTAGTTAGATTTTCCCGCAGCCTGGCAAGCACCCTCCGCCTAGTCGCAGTTCGGAGCACTCTGTGGTCGCTAAAATGCACCCAGCCCAGGAAATCAACGCCGGAAGCCAAGGTTTTTATAAATGTCTTATTTGAATGAAGAGCAAGTTTTAATCGTTCCCCCAAAAACAAAGCAATCCGTGGTATTAAATCTTGAAGCCATTGTTTGTCTGGAGACATAATCACAAAATCATCGGCATAGCGGATATAATATTTTACTTTGAGCTTATGCTTTACAAATTGGTCAAACTCATTCATATAGATATTCACAAGCAGTTGGGAAGTAAGGTTGCCGAGCGGCAATCCCTTTCCCGTATTTTCCGCGGTCGCGGAAGATACGGGACGAGCGCCAAAACTCTTGATAACTTGGTTAAGTAACCACATAATTTTCTGATCGGGAATATATGATTGCAATATCCCAATAAGAACACCGTGGTCAATATTGGCAAAGAACTTCCTGATATCGCATTTTAAAACCCAGCAAGTTCCGGTCTTGTTCCCGCTTGCTTTATAAGCGAAAGAACGAAAACGGTTTAAGGCCTTGTGCGTTCCTTTATCAATCCGGCACGAATAAGAATCGCTGATAAAGGTCTTATCAAAAAACGGATATAAAATTCTATAAATAGCGTGGTGCAAAAGGCGGTCTCTGACGCCGGCTTTATGGATATTCCTCGGCTTAGGGTCGGAAATATTAAATGCTTGATACCCGCCGTGGCGATAGGTATGATTAAAAAGTTCGGCGTTTAAAGCCAGAATGTTGTCCATCAAACGAAAAGAAAACTCCTGAACATCAAGCTTGCTTTTCTTCCCTCTCGCAAACTCTTTCCAGGCTTCCAACAAATTATCAATACTAATTATATCTTCAAACTTATGGCTCAATTGAATTTTCATAATACCAATAATGTACCCCCCCCCCGACTTTTGCCGCTGCTTCAAAAAATAAAAGACGCTTACCTTCTTTGGTATGGATATTATCAAACCATACCAAAAACACACAGGCATTCTCTTGGCCGAAGGGTTGACGCGTTTTTTGTGGAAATTATGGAAGCTATCGCTACGGCAAGTTTTCTCGCGCGCGAAGAAAAACAGCCGTATGTTCGTCTGGCTATAAGGAAAGTTGATACGCTCAAGCTGTTTTTAATGATGCTTTGGGAAACAAAGTCGCTTGATAACAAAAAATATATCTCTTTTTCAATAAAAATTGACGAAATAGGCAAAATGCTCGGCGGCTGGAACGGCCAGCTCGGAAAACAAAACTCTCCCGCAAAAACAGGAGAGAAATGAAGCGAGTTGCCGCGGACGAACACCCAACGATTGCTGCCGTTCCAGACGTTGTCGGGGTTGTCGTAGTTGCTGTTCAGCCAAAGGCCATTGTCATCGCGTTCCACGCTGAACACCTTCAGGTTGCCGTCCGAATCGGTTTGCATAAAACGTCTTCCGTAACACCGCCCTTTGAATGCTCTCGGGGCTGAATCTAATCCGGCATCTAAAATGCCCTAACGCTTTATACCAAGTATCTTCATTTTTGAAGTTTCTGCATACGCCGCTCTATCCGAAACCGTAATCGCGGATACTCCGGGCGTATGGATACTGGCTTTGGTAGCGGAAAGCCGTAGCCGTCCGCGTATTCACCTATTGCCGTTTTTAGTTTAACATAAACAAAAAGAAAAGCCCCATGCATTTCTACATGGGGCTTCAAAGGGCAAAGTTTCAAAGGGCGAGAACCAAGGTTTTAAGAACTAAGGACTACTTGCCGCGGACGAACACCCAACGATCGCTGCCGTACCAGACGCTGCCGGGGTAGCCGAAGTAGCTGTCCAGCCAAAGGCCACCGTCATCGCGTACCACGCTGAACACCCTCAGGTAGCCGCCCGAAGCGGCGATGGGCTCCATTCCGATGAGGAGCCACTCGCCCCACGGCTGGTCCGTGTACTGCAAACGCAGCTGGGGACCAACCTCGGGAGGACAGAGCTTCAAGCCGAACTCCAACGCCCGCTTGTAGATGTTCTCGCGGGTCGCGCCGTTCTTGAAGCCGAGTTCGGCAACGGTCGTGACCACGAGGTCCACTTCCATCTCGATCAGGCTCGCCTTGAAAGAACACTTGCCGAGGATGTCGCTGGCCCACTCGCCGATGCGGTGGCCGCTGTCCTGGAGAGCGCCCCGGAAGTCGGCGGCGGTCTTCAGGCCGGTGCCGAGACGGAGCGTCTTCCAGATGGGGAAGAACCGCTCCACCGCCTTGACCTCAAGCTCGCCGCGGAGGAAACGGCTCACGCCTTCCATCCCGCCGAGCTTGTTGACGATCGCTTCCACCTGTCCGAGAGTCAGTTCGCCGTACTTCATTTGCCTATCCTTTCCTCCGCTTTTTGCGGAGAAACTGCCCTCTGCCCGAGGGTTTGGGGCCGCGAAATGCGGCATTAAAAGGAACTTATCGTATTTACACGATAGCACACTGTGGATAAGTTGTCAAGGTCTGACTGACACTTTAGGGGCAATATCCCGCTATTCACTTATATTACGCAAGGTTAGCGGGATGCATGCATCGAGCACACACAAAAAATGGCTTATTTAAGCCATTTTTTATATCTAAACGGAACAAACTTAACTATTTATGCAATTTTAAGAACCTGCTTCATACGAACAATATCTTGCTTGCTCTTTTCAACATCTGCCTCAATGCGTTTAACCTATTCTGCCGTGAAGACCATTTCCTGATCAAGACGACGTAAAATAGTAACCATTTCATCCTGACTTGCCAAAATTTCTAGTCTAAACTGATTAAATTCTTCTTTAGTTATCATTGCTTCAAGTTTCTCATCATGTTCAAGCAATTTGTTTATAATTTTATCTTCATTCATATTGAGTTTTAAATTGTTATTTTGTATTTTGACTTGAAAATTATAAATATATAATACCAAAAAAAATCTCTAATCCGTCAATACGCTATATTATAAAAACCTCTTCAGAATATTCCAGGTCGCTTCCGCGGTCTTGTCCCAGGAAAACAGCTTGGCGCGCTCCAGCCCGACGGCGCGTAATTTTTCCCGAAGCTCCGGCTCTTTATAAATTATCCCCATTGCCGCAGCCAGCTCCTCCGGCTTATCAGGATTAAAATAAAGCGCGGCTCCCCCGCCAACTTCCGGCAAAGATGCCGAATTTGAGGCAATCACCGGAGTTCCAAGCGCAAATGCCTCCAATACGGGAATACCAAAGCCCTCATAATAAGATGGTAAAATTAGCGCAAGCGCGCCGGAGATGAGCGCGGGAATATCGTTTTGCTCCACAAAACCCGGCGCAATCACGGAATCCCACGGGACTAAAAGCTTGGCTTTTTTCCATCCGAAACCCGGCCGTCCGGCAAGCATAAGCTTCGCATTTTGGTGTTTGGCTATAAACACGGCAAAGGCGGAGAGCAGCCCGCGGATATTTTTTTTCTCCTCCAAAGTACCTACAAAAATAAAATAAGGTTCGTTAATGTTGTATTTTGCCTGTACTTCTGTTATCTCGGCTGCCGGCCTCTTGTAAAAAATTTCGTCAGCCGCGAGAGGCGTCACGGAAATTTTTTCTTCAGGAACGCGGCAATATTTCATAATTTCGCGCTTAGAAAATTCCGAAACCGTAATAATATGCTCGGCTGATTTTATAATGCGCCAAGTGGAGAAAAGATGATAAACTCTGTCTGTCCATTTATAAAGTTCGGGCCGCGCCAAAAATCCCACATCGTGAACAGTGACGATTGTTTTAGGCGCGAAAAAAGGAATCGTGTGGGTGGGTATCCAAAGCAAATCCGGCGGGCGGCGGAGCATCTCATAGCTCAAACGGACAACCGTCCAAAAAAATCGCGGCGGCCAGACAAGTATTTTCTCTTTCCAGTTGGACGCGGTTAGAGCGAGCAACGATTCCAGTTTTTCTCTCGCATACAAAAGCGCCTCCGTTTCCGGAGGAATAATTTTTTGCAATTCTCTTATCAGCTGCCACGCGTACACTTCCGTGCCGGTTTTTTGATTCTTGTTGGCGCGTGAGGCGTCAATACCTAATTTCATAAGCTATAAGCTATAAGCTATAAGCTATAAGCTTAGTGCCTATGGCTTACGGCTTATGGCCGTTATCGCGTAGCAAGTATGGAGCGTTTATACGATTCCAGATTTTCCAACACGATGCCCGTGCCTTTAACCACGCACAAAAGCGGCTCTTCCGCCACATAGGCAGGAACTCCGGTCGCGGCGGAAATCACGTCAGAGAGATGCCGCAGCTGGGCCGAACCGCCGGAAAGTATCATCCCCTTTTCCATCACATCGGCGGAAAGTTCCGGCGGGGTATTGTGCAGAACTTCTTTTACGGCCGCGATGATGCCGCGCAGCTCTTCGGCAATGGCATCGGTCACATCGTCAGAAGAAATAGTAAGCGTTTTGGGCAAACCGGAAATCATGTCGCGGCCTTTGATATCCATCTTAAGCTTATCGTCCATATATTGCGCCGCTCCAATCTGGATTTTAATATCTTCCGAGGTCCGCTCGCCAATGGCCAAACCGTATTTTTTGCGGATATGCTCGGCAATGGCGGCGTCAAACTTATTGCCGCCGATGCGCACGGAATCGGAAGCAACTATGCCGCCCAAAGAGAGTACGGCGATCTCGGCCGTTCCGCCGCCGATATCTATAATCATATGCCCGGCCGGACTGCCGATGGGAATATCAGCTCCGATGGCCGCCACAATCGGTTCTTTTATTATATGGGCTTCTTTGGCGCCGGCTTCCATGGCCGCGTCTTTAACCGCGCGCTGTTCGGTTGAAGTGATGCCGCCGGGCACCGCCACCATAACTTCGGGACGAAACAAACGCACTCCTCCCAAGGCCTTGTTGATAAAATACCGCAGCATGGCTTCGGTTGTTTTATAATCGGCAATAACGCCGTCTTTAAGAGGGCGGCGGGCGATAATCGTGTCGGGGGTCCGCCCCAGCATCTCCTTGGCTTCCTTGCCCACCGCCAGAATCTTTTTGTCTCCGGAAGTAATGGCAACGACCGACGGTTCGTTTATAATAACACCGCGCTTGGGAACGTAAACCAAGACGTTAGTCGTGCCTAAATCAATGCCGATTTTTTTGGTAAACACGTTTTTAGGGTTTAGGGTTTAGGGTTTAGGGTTTAGAAAACTAAACGCTATACGCTAACCGCTAAACGCTTTAGAAGCGCTTTTACTTTATAACAATCTGCCCTAATGGTCAATCGTCCTGGGATTATTTTTGCCCCGATATTTAAGAAAATATTTAACACCGCTCCTGATATGCGCTTGAGTTGTTTTTTTAAACAAACTGGATAAAAGAGGGCTTTCCGCGCTCTCGCGCCTGTGAAAATGCACCATGGTTGATTCCGGCACATAAGAAACTTTCCATCCTTTTTCCCAAAACCTGCGGCACCAGTCCGTGTCTTCAAAATAAAGAAAAAATCTTTCATCCAAAAGTCCGACTTGCTCCATTGCTTCACGGCGAATCATCAAACACGCGCCCAAAAGCCAGTCAACTTCCGCCTCGCCTTCGTGATTCCAATCTTTCATCAGATATCTTTGAATCTCTTGTTTTCCGGTCGGGGTTTTGCCAAAAGGCGTTCTTCTGTAAACCGGCGTCATTTTCCGCGGAAAACGGTAGACGGAATCTTGCACTGTCCTATCGGGGTTTAAAAGCTTTGGTCCGGCAAGGCCGACTTCCTTATTCTCATCCATATATCTGACAAGCGCTTCAACCGAGCCGGCGAATACGGCGATATCAGGATTCATTATCAAAATATATCTGCCGATAGACGCCCGGATGCCAAGATTGTTTCCGGCGGCAAAACCGACATTCTCCGGCGAAGCAATGAATTTCACTTCCGGAAAATTTTCAGAGAGCGTCTTCCCCACTCCGTCGCCCGAACCGTTATCAACCACGATAATTTCATATTTCAGCGCCGGCGCGGCCATTCTTATCCCGGCCAAGCACTCCCTAACCATATTTTTGGATTTGTAGTTTAAGATGACGATGGATAAGTCCATAAAATTTCAAATTTATGATTTCAAATTTCAAATTTTTTTTGCTAAATTCAAAAATCAAATCTGAAATCAGCAATCTGAAATCTAAAATCAAATAAACCACTTTCTTATCTCTTTAGCGCTAACGCGCGCGGACCCGCGGCCGAACGCCCGTTCCCAAAATATCTTCGGCGCGTACTTTAGCGAAGAAAGCAAAGCCAAAAAAGTCTTGGGTTCGCGAACCGCGAAGTATACTGATTTTCCTATCTCGTACGGGAGAAAATACGGCAAATGCAAAATAACATTGATTAAAGAATCATTTTTAAAAATTGTAAGCCAGTGGTTTCTTGCCGAAAGCTCCCGAACCAAAGCCGTTCTGGACGAACGCTCGGATATTGCTTTAAGCACGCCTCTTGCCTCCGCGCCTCCAGTTCCTCTTATGTGGTAGGCAACCGCAGCCGGCGCGTACCAAAAAGAAAATCCGGCTCGCCTCATCCTCCAAGAAATGTCTACGTCCTCTTTGTAAGCAAAGAAGTCATCATCAAAAAAACCCTGCCTGCCGGAGACAGCGTGCAAAGCGCGCAAACGGTATAAAACGAGCGCGCCGGAGATTCCAAAAACTTCTTCTTCTCTTGCGTACTGCCCCCGGTCAGTCTCGCCCGAGCCCTTGTCCGTGATTCTCCTGCTCTTCCAAATATTGAGCCCGGCGGAATCAATTATGTCTGTTTTAATTGAATCTCTGAAACCGGAATCCGGATTTTCCTCTTTTTTAAGGCGAAGAAGCTTTGGCCCGGCTCCGGCAGCTTCCGGATGGCGCATGAGCGCGGCAACAAGCTCTTCCACGCAATTAGGCTCCAAAACGATATCCGGGTTAGCCACGAGTACCGCGGTTTCATCATCGCCGCGGGACGTAGCGCGATGTTCGGTAAATTCTATTGCCTGATTGTGAGCTCTGGCAAATCCCAAATTCTTAAAATTTCGCAAAAGATGGACTTCAGGAAATTCTTTTTTTATAAAGTCAAGAGTGCCATCGGTTGAGCCGTTATCAACAATCAAAATAGACATATTTTTATATGTCTGCGCTAGGAGCGATGACAAGGCCTCGCCGATTGTTTTCATATTGCTCCAGGTGACAATGTGTACGGCAACGTGCATAACAAAATAAATTCAAAAATTAAAAGTCAAAAGGCAAAATCACAATTCAAAATTAAAAACTTTTTACTTTAAACTTAAACTTTTGAATTTTTCCTTAAAATCTATATTTTCCTCTAAACCTGCTCAAGGCGGCGGCAAGCAATCTTTTGCTCGGCATAGAAATAATTTTATTTTGCCTTGTCGCGATTTGTTTTACCTCTCCTCTTGTCTTTGGCGATACATTGAATCCCAAATATTTGCCGAGCATCAATCTTGTCTGCGCGTCTATGGCCGGCAGAGAGCCAAAAACAATCAAAGTCAGCGGCAGAAGCGCCCATTGCAAAAACATCACCAGCCATGAAAAAACGCTTTTACCTTTAGGGCGCCGGACAAGAATAAACGGCATCAGAGCGGCCGAGACAAAAATTCCCGCCATGGCCGCGGTCATTATCCAGCCGAGTATAATCGGCGCGTTTTGGAACAAAGAAAGCTCGCGCACCTCGCCTTTGGCAAAATAAAACGGCAATCTGCCCAAAACGGAAATAAAGATGGCGGCCGTGGCCCAAGTGTATCTTCCCTCAATGTCATACCACGCGTATTTTATCCGTTTGCCAAGCGGAATCTTCGGCCGTCTTAAAAAATTCCAAACCAAATAGGGAAAATTTTCAACTCCCCAAGCCCAGCGCCGGTGCTGCTTGTAAAGATTTTTCAAACTTTCAAAATATCCGCGTTCGGTGGCGACCGTGTCCATTGACACCGGCAAGTGTATGGGCGTGGCGGAATAGTCGCCGTTATAATGCATAAAACATTGCAAAAAAATGCGCGAATCCTCGGAAACAATATCCTTTTGCCAAAATCCCACTTCTTTTAACGCCTTCCAGCTCATGGAATGCGATGAAAAGGTGACCAGCCGCTCCGGCCTCATCAGTTCACTCATCAGCCAAAAAGTTGTGCCGAAAGCCGCGATTCTCACAATGGCCGGCGAATCCCAGATATTATTATTATAAAAAGCGATCGGCTGATAAGAAGAACGGGTGGGATTTGGATGTGATAAATAAGCAACCGTAAGAGCGGAAAAATAATCAGGATGGACAACGGTGTCAATGTCAAAAGCGGAAACGATAATCTTTTCTTCGGGAATCGGCAGCGCCTCAACCATCGGCTTAACTTCCCTGCCGGCAAAATTCAAATTTGAGCCCTTGCCCGGAATTTCGTCCGGAAGCCCGGAAGGATGAACCGTGACCGCAAACTTCATAAACACGGGAGCAAACTCCGCGCCGATGGAATTCGCGATTCGCGTAAAGTTTTCTTTATCCCTTTCTTCTCCGGCCAAAACGATAATCATTTTCTTTGCGGGATATCTTGCTCCGGCCAGACTTTTGATTGTTTCGCGCACGACCTCATAACTTTCTTTGTAGGTTGGAAGAAAAATCAAATGCGCCGCTTCATCGCTTCCTTCCATCTCCGCGACTTTTTTAGCCCAATCAATTTTGCGCGCCGCCCGATATTTGCGCCACGAGATAACGCAATAAAAAACAAAATGGAACACGCGGAACAGCCAGTAAAGGTCAAAAGCCAAAATAAAATAAACTACCCAAAGCGGATGCGTGAAAGAAAAAATCACGACTAAAATCAAAGTTGCCCAAACAAGCGCTCCGGGGATGATTTCCAACGCTCTGTATTTTTTGTCTTTATAAGCCATCATGATTCTTTAACGCGGCTTGCGGCGGCGCTCTTAGTGATATTGGGCAGAGCTCCGTAAAACGGCTCCAGGGCGCGGCGGCCTCTCTCGCGCCGCAGGGCCGCCTCCGATCTTAAAATCAAATCGTTTGTTGAATCGCTTTCGGTTTTAATTAAGCCGCGCGCCTTTACGCCCAAAAGCCAGGAAAGCATATTTGCGGCCATCACGGCGCCGCGCACAGCGGAAAATCTGCCCGGACCAGCCACCGCCGCGACGCCGTAAATATCAGATTTTATTTTTTTAATTACGGACAAAAGCAAAGCTGTCTCATCCCGGCCTTTGCCGCGGCGCATAGTTATACGCGAGCCGTTTTTGACGGCCAAAAGCGGCCGCTCGCCGACAAAATCAATGAATAACATTTTTTTCATAAAGAATTCGTTTGAGGTATGTTTATTTCTCCTCCCGCGAATACTGACTTATAACCGACAACATGCTTGCCGTCAAGCACCCCCAAAAGGAACTTATCGGCCACATCTCTGCGGTACTTAAATTCAGCGGGAGTCATAACCGTATAACGGATGTCAAATCCGATTTCTTTTCCCCGCTTTTCCATTAAATCTTTTAATCTGCCCCGATCCGTCCTTCCGACAATAAGCAAGTCGGTTTGGGCCAGAGGGTCGCCAAGAAAGGCGCCGCAAAACAAAAGCGTTCCTATTCTCCCCGCCCGGCAAATCTCCTCCGTCATATCCTGCTCCGCAAAAAACTGCGATTTAAGCATCAGCGTCCGCAATTCCGGCGCGAGCGGCGCGTCCTCATCCATCACGTAAAATTTCTTTTTGGGATAGCGCGAATCGCTGCCCTCAAAGCTCTCGCGCAAAAGTTTAATAAAACAAAACCTTTCAAGTTCCCGGCGCACGGCATGAATCTGGCACCCCACTTCCCTTTCCAGCTGACGCACAAAAAACGGCCTGCCGGGGTGGCGCAAAAAAAGACGAAGAAGCTTAACCCGTGTCCTTGAACCAAAAAGGTGTTCAAGAAATCCGGCGCGGCTTTTACGAGCCGCCTCCGGCCGCGATTTCAATGTTTTCTTCTTCATACCCCGCACATAAACTTCTTAATAGTTAAACAGATGGCGTTATAACTTTTTTTTATTTTCCCGCGTTCTTTTTACAACCAACAAAATTATGTGCGGGGCATAATTGGCGAAACAAATCTTGAGACAAAAACTATAATATAGAGTATACTTTTATTTAGAACAAATCAACCCCGCACATAACCATTATAAATATCCATTAGACAATTCTGTCGAGACCTTCAGTTGCATATAATTACCCAAAGCAAGTTAAGTTATTTATAAAAAGTTATGTGCGGGGTCAACCCAGCCGTTAGATGACCGAGCGAATCCTCACCAAAATCGGCTCTTTTGAACAAAACGCGCCAAAAGGCGTCGTCAAAGTTTTTCGTTTCCGCGCGACCCCTGGAGATGAAGCTAATTTTGGAAAACTTTTTGCCATAGGCGAAGTGGAACAGGAGGACGGAGAAAAAGTTCTGCGCTCTCTTGAAGCGGCGCTTGGCGAATATTACGACCAGGGAGCAAGGTCAAGATGGTCCGCCGGCCGCTCGCTTTCCACAGAATCGCTGTTTGAAGAAATACTTCATGAGACCAACGACGAGTGGGCCGCCAGGCCTTTGGCGCCTCTAAAAAATGTGCACATCGTCGTCGGGGTGCAAAAAGACAACGCCCTGTTTCTGGCAAGTCACGGAAGAATGCGCGCTCTGCTTTTTCGCGAAAGAGACGGAGGATACCTGCAGCATTTTGACCTTTTGCGCCTGCGCGAAGGAGAAGAAGGCGCGGAAGGCGGGCTCTTCAGCCATGTAATCTCGGGCGAGCTTAAAGCCGGCGATTCAATCGTTGTGGTCAGCAGCCACTTTCTTGAACGGCTTACATTGCGCGAGGTGGAAAAGGCGCTTATTTTTACTCCGCAAAGCGGAGCGGCGCTTCTTGAAACGCAGATAAATGACTCGTCTCAAAACGGGAAAGACGAACCAAAACGCGGCCTTGGGGCTTTTATCTTAAAAAGAATAGAGGATAGCGTGGAGCTGCATGGCCGCGCCTTTGCCTCGCCGCGCGGCTCCATCAATGAAATGGACAGAACGGAACGCAAGACAGAACGGGTCCTTGCTCCGCAAACTTTTCCCGGCTTAAGAGAATTTCTGGCTTCTTTAACTATTAGATCGCGCGCTCCGCGCAGGCAAAACGGCTTCTACGGCGCCCGGCGCGCCAATCCATTTACGAAAATAATCCGTCCGCTCTTGCGCGGCTTTATAAAAATAGCCGCCGCCTTAAAATCAATAATTATTTCTTTGCTTAAATTTGTCTTCGGTCTTATCAGCAATCGCCAAAATCGGCTAAAAATTATCGGCGAAGTAAGGCAGGGCGCGGCCGGCGGAATGGAAAAAACAGTTGCCAATTTCAATTTGCTTCCAAAACGGAGCAAGACGATGCTTATAATCGGCCTCACCCTACTCTTCGTTTTCACCCAAAGCGCGATGTTTGCCGCCCGTCGAAATTATAAAGCGGAACAAGAAAGGGCCTGGAGGTCTCTCTATGACGAGGTCAGCGCCGCCCGCGACGAAATAGAATCAATTCTTCTCTACGGCGATGAAGAAAAGGCGCGGCAATTGCTCTCCGCGGCGCAAATCAATCTGGAACTTCTGATGCAAAACAACCGCAAACACAGCGAAGAAATAAAAAATCTTTCAAACCTGCTTGAGCAAACCGCTCTCCGCGTCCGCCATATCACAGTTCTTGATTCTCCGTCAAAATTGATTTCGCTCCAGGGCGAGGGAGATGTCCGCCAGCTTCTGCTCTTTAAGGGAAAACTTATGGCGGGATCTGCCGGAAAAACTGTTCTGATTGACCGCGAGACAAAAAAAATTGAAGAAATCCCCTCCCCGCCGGAATTTAATGATAATGCCATCCTGGCCGCGGAAGACGATGCGGTTATCGCGGTTGGCGCGGATAAAGTCGCCATCCTTTCTGCCGGAAACTGGGAAGTAAAGCCCTTTGAGAAAAAACAAAGATCGGGTCTTGGCGATGCGGCGCTCTATGGCGGACGCCTATATGTATTGGACCAGGAATCAGACGCGGTCTGGAAATATAATAAAACGGAAAACGGCTTTAACGGAGAATCGTCCTGGCTTCGCGAACCGTATGAACTTCGGGGAGTTGTTTCGCTCTCCATTGATAACGCTCTCTACATGCTTGACGGCCGCGGCACCATAAGAAAATTTTATCGCGGCCGCGAACAAGAATTTCGCGCCGCTCCGCTTGAGCCGGCTTTTGGCGCCGCTTCCGGCGCCAACGCCTCCTCCGAAAATTCGGCCGCCGCGCCTCCTGGCAAAATCCGCACGACCTCCGGCTCAAAATATCTTTATCTGCTGGACGCGAACGGCAGGCGGCTTGTCCTCTACGGCAAAGACGGACGGCTGATAGCGCAATATGCTTCTCCGAAATTTGACGACCTTCGCGATATGGCCTTTGATGAAAGCAAAAAAGAAATATATCTTCTCAACGGAACCGATATCTACGCGATCGCGGCCGCTCACATGGAGCAAAAATAATAATGAACGAGAATAAACAAAAAACCGGGTTAAATCCCGGTTTTTCGTTTCTTTGCATTGCTTTTCGCTTATTTCAAGGTTACTTTAGCGCCGGCTTCTTCTATTTTTTTCTTCCATTCTTCGGCCTGCGCCTTTTCCACGCCTTCTTTTATAACTTTAGGCGCGGCATCAGCCAAGTCCTTGGCGTCCTTTAAGCCCATTTGCGTAAGCTCGCGAAGGGCCTTAATAACGGCAATCTTGTTGCTTCCGGCGTCTGTTAGCTCAACCGTAAAGGAAGTTTTTTCCTCTGCCGCTTCCGTTGCTCCGGCAGCACCGGGCGCGGCGGCGACCATCATGGCTGGAGCGGCGGCTGACACTCCGAATTTGTCTTCCAAAATCTTTACGAGCTCCGCGAGGTCAAGCACGGACATTTTTTCAATCTCATTAACCAGCGCCTGAAACTTCAAAGGAACTTCTACGACTTTTTTTTCGTCTGACATAATTTTAGCGTTTAGCGGTCAGCGTATAGCGTTTAGTTTTTACCCTAAACCCCTAAACGCTAAACCCTGTACCCTTATTAATTAAGCTGTTTTCTTATCTTTAATCGCGTTCATGACCGTAAGCAAACCGCGCAGATTGCCGGCTAACACATTAACGAAACCGGAAACAGGGGCGTTAAGCGAACCGACAAGCTTTGACAAAAGCTCAAGTTTGCCCGGCAATTTGGAAAGCGCGAGCGTTTTGGCCGCGCTTAACAGTACTCCGTCAAGCACGCCTCCGCTGATCTTTAGCGCTTCATGATTTTTGGCAAACTTAGCCAATGCCTTAGCCGGCGCGATTTCATCACCGTAAGAAATGACTGTGGCAAAATTGCCGGACAATTCTTTAGGGTCAAAATTTAAATTCGCCTCTTTTACCGCGCGGGCAAGCAAGGTCTTTTTAACAACCGTGTAATCAATGCCTTCCTTTTTTAATTCGCGGCGAAGCGCCTCAATGTCTTTGACCGGCAAACCCTCATAGCCGGCAAAAACCATCGAACGCATCTTGCCGAGTTTGTCCTTTAGAGAGGCAACGGTTTCTTCTTTTTGTTTTCGCGTCTTAGGCATAACTTCATGAAACATGGAGCATGCGGCATGAAACAATTATCGTGTTTCATGTTTCGTGTTTCATGTTTCGTGTTTCATGTTTCGTGTTTCATGTTTCGTGTTAATTCGACCTTTAAAATAAAACAACCGCCAATAGCTTAGCGGTCAATCTTTTTATATTTAAATATTTAAATATTTAAATATTTGAAGTTGCCTCGGCGGCGTATTTAACCCCGCCATATCGCGGGGAGCCGCTGTCTTAAGCTATATGATTGTTAAAAACACTATACTAAATGCTCTAAAAAATGTCAATCCCGTGTACAGTTAACATCTAAGGGTAACTCTCTGGTAGGCTAAGGGTGACTAATGTTA
>CAZSQN010000004.1:0-3535 GCA_964609095.1 uncultured Gammaproteobacteria bacterium
ACGGCTTTGACCTCGGCTCGCCGACTTCGTCGTGGAGAAATGTTTACGCAAGCGGCACGGTCTATTCTGCCGGTACCGGAACTTCCACCATTGCCGGCAATCTGGAAGTTTTAGGCAACACCCGATTAGGCGACTCTTCCGCCGACCTGATTGATATTACCGGCAGATTCTCCACTTCACTTTTGCCCAATGCGGCCAATTCCCTTGCAGTGGGATCAGCTTCTAATTATTTCGCTAATATTTATGCGGAGACCGCTAATATTAATTCTTTTGTCGGTCTTTCGGGCGCGCCATCTATTACCCACCTCATTGTTAATGGAACTGATATAGCGTCTCTTCGCGTTCGCGCTCCCAGCGATGGCTCGCACAATCTCCAGGAGTGGCAGAATAACGCCGGCACTTCTATTCTTGGTTGGGTTAATCAATCTGGCGGGATTGGGGCTTCTTCCACAGTTTATATTTCCACTCCGGCTAATTCTTCTTCCGCCTCAACAATAGAGACCTCCGGTTCCACCACCTTTAAGGTCAATACGGGTGCGGCCGCCCTTTCGTTTAGAGCTTTCACTTTTGATACCAGTAATGATTTAACTAATGATTCTTCCAGATTGATTTCTATCAAGGACGGTGGATCAGAAGTGGCTTATTTTGACGCCGCTGGCGGAATGTTTGCCGCTTCCGCCACTATTTCCGGCGCCGGCCAGTTTGCCGTTAACGTAACAGCAAGTTCCACTTTGAACGGCACCATTTTGACGCCGCAAGGGGATCTATTTGTTCCCGCAAGCTGGACTATTAGGGACCAAAATCAAACGGTCTCAAGCTCCGGCGCGGAGGGGGCGAGGCCGGTTATGGTCTTTAATACAGGCGGGCTTTTGGCTCAATCCATAAGTGTCGGCACCACGACTCACTTTGGGGCGCAGATAAACATAGAGCCTGTTGCCAATGGACGGCCGGGGATTTTTATTCAACCTAGACCTAATCAAATCAGCGCCGCATTTGTTGTTGCCAGCAGCAGCCCGGATGCGACGCCGGCTTTTGAAGTATATGCTTCAGGAACGATTTTTGTCGGCAGAAACAGGGTAAATGAGAACTTTTCCGGCACTTCCACTTTTGGCGGCAACTTATTTATTGATGATGATTTGCAAGTGGAAGGAGATTGTACGGAGAAAAATGGCGCTTGCGCCGACATTGCGGAACGATATCCTTCTTCTGAACCCGTTGAGTTTGGAGAAATAGTTGTGATGGATACGGAGAATACCGTGCCCACTGTTAAAAAATCATTTTCATCTTATTCAGAATTGATTCTCGGAGTTGTTTCTAAAAACCCTGGCGTTACTTTGCTTGGCGAGGATGGCGGGGTTTATTTTGGCGGCGGAGGCGGTTCTCTTATGATGCCTTCAATAGCTTTAGCTGGCCGCGTATTTGTAAAGGTCTCAACCGAAAACGGGGAAATAAATCCCGGAGATTACCTTACAAGTTCATCTGAACCCGGCGTGGCGATGAGGGCGACGCAAGCAGGAACCGTGATTGGCCGCGCCCTGGAAGCGTATACGGGAGAAGGAGATGATGACGGAAAGATACTTGTGTTTGTGCACACGAGCTGGTATGGGGGGCTTGCCGCGAGCGAAGTTGAAGGGTCTAATCCTGTAAATCAAGCATCACAAACCTCGCTTTTCGGCTCGGCCACTTTGTCAGAGCTAAACATGGAAGGCGATATAAATATGAACGGCCATCTTATCAGAAACATCGGCGGACTTGTGGCTTTGGGCGATATCTGGAAAGTTGATGAAAAAGGAAACTTTTTGACCAAAGGCACTTTTGCCACGGAAGTGGAAACGGAAGAAGGCAAGAGCAAGAAGTTTTACGCGCTTGGCTCGCCGGAAGTGGAATTTAATATCTCCGGTTCCGGCCAGCTCGCCAGCGGCGAGGCAAAGATTGAATTTGATCCGGATATGGCCGCTTCTATTTCACCGGAAATCCCGCTTAAAGTGACCGTCACCCTGACGGATATGGCCAATGGCGTGTATGTGACGGAAAAGAGCGCCAATGGATTTAAGGTAAAAGAATTGGCCAATGGCGCTTCTAACGCCACTTTTGACTGGGTGGCGATTGCCCGCCGTAAGGGTTATGAAGTGTTGGGAGCAAATGAGGGCTTGGCAGAGGGCAATGCCAGCTCAACCGGAGACGGAGGAGGCGGTAATCCGGTTGTAAATATTGACGGCGGCGACGGCCCGGCCATTGATGGCGGTTCGACAGAGCTCACCACAAGCGGCGCTGACGGAAACCAGCCGGTTGACGATGGAGCGTCGAGTTCCGGATCGAACGGCAATGTCGCAGCTTCGGAAAGCAATGAGGCGCCAACTTCCGACTCTGAACCGCCAACTTCTGATAGCGTGAGCAGTACTGACGGCGGAGATACTTTAGCGGCGAGCGGGGAGACGGCTTCCGGAGACGGAAGCGTGGCAACTTCAACGCCGTAATCAATTATTCCTAATTATTCTAATTGCTCTAATTAACCTAAATAAATTCCAATGACTAATGACCAAGTTTCAAGAATTTATAATTTGGAAGAAAGGACGGCAAAGTTTGGAGAAGACGTGATAAAATTTGCGAAAAAAATTTCTGTAAATTCTATAACACAAAGATTGATCCCGCAATTGGTTGCTGCCGGCACAAGCGTAGGAGCTAATTATGCCGAGGCGGATGACGCTGAATCGGGCAAAGATTTCAAGCACAAAATCGGAATCTGTAAAAAAGAAGCCAGAGAAGCCAAGCATTGGTTAAGAATGATAGCCGTAGCGGTTCCTGAAACCAAAGAAGACGCGCGCAAACTCTGGCAAGAAGCAAAAGAACTGCATTTAATATTTAATTCCATTGTTAAAAAGATTAATGAGAAAAAGAAATACTCTTAACCACTTTGATATTAGGAATTAGACATTGATTAGAATAATTAGAGTAATTAGGTCAATTAGAATAATTTTTAATCATATGGCAGGGGAATAGAATTTATGTTCAGGAAAATACAATCTTTTTTTCACGACCGCGAGGCGAAGGATAAATTGGGCAACAGATTGGAGCGCGCCGCCATGTGGGCTCTGCGTGTTCTTGTATTTCTTTTCCCCATTTTCGTTCTGCCTTTCCCGTCTCTCCCGCTTGAGTCAATGAAAGCGCATTTAGTGATAGTTTTTGCCGCCGTTATCTTTCTGCTTTGGTCAGCCGGAGCCCTGCTTGCCTCAAAAAATGTTTTGCGGCTTCATCCTATACTTTACGCACTCGCGGCATTCCTCGGCGTCTCTGTTTTATCCGCTTCTTTTTCGCAGAGCAGAGCGACTTCGTTTTTGGGTCTTGGCGGACGCGAAATGTGGAGCATTTTATCAATTTTTGCTCTTACCATAATCGCGGCGGCAGTTGGCGCGGCCACGCGGAGGAAACAGGATTTTGGCGCGCTTCTCTGGGCTACCTTTTTGGGCATTGCTTTTGCCGGAGTATTGGAACTCCTCCAGCTTGCCGGACGGTTCCCATATCCTTTCTCCTTTAC
>CAZSQN010000004.1:3635-9252 GCA_964609095.1 uncultured Gammaproteobacteria bacterium
GAGTATTGGAACTCCTCCAGCTTGCCGGACGGTTCCCATATCCTTTCTCCTTTACGCATCAGCGCATCTGGTCCGCTCTCGGGACAACTAAGATATTCGGCCTTATCTCCGGCGTGGGAGCGCTTCTTACCTTGTTTTATCTCCGTTTGGGGGGCAAGCATTCAAACGGGGTAAACCCCGTTAGAGATCGCGAGGGCTCGCAGCGCGCCTCTATCTCTAACGGGGTAAAGATTATCGCCGCTTTTGCCGTTTTAGTTGATTTGCTGGTTTTGCTTCGCGTTGATTTTTACGGCGCTTGGCTGCTTTTTGCCCTGGGACTGCTCTTGTTCTTTTTCGCCATGGCTTTTTCTTCGGACAGAAACATATTTTTGGACCGTTATGTTTTGCTCGGCCTTTTTATTCTCTCCGTGCTTTTTACCATGGTTGGTTCTCCGTGGCGCCAAAATCTGATTCCGGAGTTTCAGCTTGACCCTAAAACGTCATGGGACGTTGCTTCCCGTTCGCTGAACGGGCAGATGCTTTTGGGAACTGGGCCCGGCACTTATGAATTTTCTTACTCGCTTTTTCGTCCGGTTGAGTTTAACAGTTCTCCACGCTGGAACTCCCGTTTTGACCGGCCGGGCACGGATATTATGGTCAAGTTTGCCACGGGAGGTATTTTGGGCTTTCTCGCTTGGGGCAGTCCGTTTATTGTTTTGCTCTACTTTTTGGGACAGAGGATTTATAAAAAGAAAATACATGATTATTTGCCTTTTACGGCCGGGACTGTCGCGTTAATCTTTTTCTTGACTTCTTTTGCCGCGCCAAGCAATTTTATTTTAACCTTTTACGGATTTTTGGCTCTGGGCTTGGCGGCCGCGGTTTTGGGAAAAGATATAGAGCTTCCTCAAATAAAATCAACGGCTGCCGGCATATTAAAGATTGTTTTCGCTTCGTTTGCCGTTATCGTTTTTGTCCTTATCGCAAAAAATGAGGCAACGGCGATTTATGGAGAAATTAAATTAGCGGCAAGCCAGAATCTGAACCGTCCGTTAAAAGAACGATACCTGCTTTTGGAGGCCGCGGCTAAAGCCAGAGGAGACGAACCAAGGATACTGCGCGCTTTCTCCCAGATGGCTCTGAAGCTCTCTAACGAACTGGCTAAAGCGCCGCAGGTTGAGGCAAACGAGGTTCAAAATCTGCTGAGGCTGGCCACTTCCGCGGTTCAGCGCGCGACTGAAGTTGAGCCAAATGATGTTGAAAATTGGTTGGCCTTGGGCGCCGTGTATCAGAATCTTTTGCCTTTTGTAACCGGCTCAAGCGAATGGGTGGTTAAGGCCTACAGCGAAGCTCTTGTCCGCGAGCCGTCAAATCCTCTGCCAAGGGTGGAGATGGGAAAAAGCTTTTTGACGCTTGGCGACCGTATGCGCCAGGAAAAGGTGGAAGAGGATTTAATCCAGCATATATACAGGAAGGCCGAAGAAGAATTGATTAAGGCCATACAGGTAAAGGCCGACTACGCGCCCGCTCATTTTTATCTCGGATTGATTTATGACCGCGAGGGCAGGGAGGACGAGGCAATTTTAAAACTTGAGGCGGTGGAAAGATACAACCCGTCTGACGCCGGAGTGGCTTATGAGCTGGGGCGGCTTTATCTGCGCAGAAGGCAAATGGCCAAAGCCGAGGCGGAATTTAGGCGGGCTGTCTCCATTCTGCCCGGGTTTGCGGACGCGCGTTGGCAGCTGGCTGACACGGTTTTGCGGCAGGGGCGGCCAAGCGAGGCGATAGAACAATTAAAAGAAATCTTGAAATATAGTCCCGGCAATGCTAATGTAACAGCTGCCATTGAAGCCATAAAAGAGGGGCGAACCAAATTATAAATCGAACTCATACAGAGTTTCACTGTTTGTCATTCCCGCCCCCGATCGTAGCCGAGGGCGGTCTCCAGCGGGAATCTACGATCACTGAACCAGAAATGTGACTAACTGGATTCCCGTTTACACGGGAATGACAGCCATACTATAAATATGAAGAATGGTATAAAGATTTACAAATCATCCTGGCATATAGCGGTTATCATAGCGACTTTGGCCGCGCCGATGATTTTTATGCTTCTTTTTTCCCGTCTTCTTAAAATCGCCACCTCCAAACTTTTTTTGGATTTGTTCGTTTCAACCTGGCGGCTGGCCGCTGCTTATTTTATCTCGCTCGCGCTTTCCTGGTTTTGGGCGATTTTATTTTTTCGCGGACGGCGCGCGGTAATCGCTCTTCCGCTTTTTGACGTTCTTCAGAGTTTTCCCACTTTTGCCGCTTTGCCGCTTGCCGTGCTTGCCTTTGGCGCGTCTCATTTTACGATTATTTTCTTTTTGGTTGTCACCGTCATCTGGCCTATATTTTTTTCAATGATCAGCTCGCTTAAGCTTATCCGCAAGGACTGGGAAGAAGCGGCGCGCGTTTGCGGATTGCGCGGCTTTAACTTTCTTCGTCATTTTCTTCTTCCGGCAAGCATTCCGGGATTGGTCACCGGTTCCATCATCGGTTTGGGCGAAGGGTGGGAGGCGCTGGTGGCAACAGAGATTATCAGCGGAACGCAAACTGGTTTAGGCAGTTTTTTTAGCGCTTTTCGCAATAATTCAGTTATAACCGCTTTTGGCATTTTAGGTTTATTGCTTTTTATCTTCAGCATCAATAAGCTTGTCTGGTTCCCCCTGCTTAATTGGTCGCATCGCAAAATGGAGGAATAACCCCGCACATAACTTGCTTATGTTTTATGTTTATTTGCTTAAAAGCAAAACAGAGAATTTTATGTATGTTGGCTGTACAAATAATTTAAAAAGAAGATTTGATGAACACAATGCGGGAAAGTCGTTTGCCACTAATCCTTACAAACCTTTTGAGCTCATTTATTATGAGGCATTTAAATCCCTGAAAGATGCCGAATCAAGAGAAAAAGCTCTAAAACATTACGGTCAGGGATTAAGACGTCTTAAAGAAAGATTAAAATATAGTTTGTCTAATTAGTACGGCTGCATAGCATAAATTATGCGCTGGATTAAGCAAATTATGTGCGGGGTATGTCCCGTACATAACATAAATTATGTGCGGGGTATCATTAAAAGGCATCGGCAAAAAATTTCATCTTGACGGAAAAGAAGATTTGTTGGCGCTTTTAGATATTGATTTGGAAATTAACGAAGGCGAGTTTTTTGTTTTTGTCGGGCCTTCGGGTTCGGGCAAATCCACGCTCCTTCGGATTATGAGCGGGTTGGAGCGGGATTTTGAGGGGCTCCTTAAATTAGGAGAGGGATTGGGTCCGGGCGATATCAGTTTTGTTTTCCAGCATTTCGCGCTTCTGCCCTGGCTGACAGTGGAGGAGAATGTCGGCCTTGGTTTGGTCGCGCGGCGCGTTCCCAAAAAAGAAGTTCAGAAGATTGCGGGCAAGGAGCTGGAGCAGTTTGGTTTGGAAAAATTCAAAGACGGTTATCCGCGCGAACTTTCCGGAGGAATGAAGCAGCGCGTCGGCCTGGCCCGCGCTTTGGCAACGAATCCAAAAATCATATTTATGGATGAGCCGTTTTCCGAACTTGACTCCTTTACGGCGGAAGAGTTAAGAAAGGAATTGCTCTCGGTTTGGCAGGAGAGAAAGACCACTATCGTGATGGTGACCCACATGATAGAAGAAGCGCTGGAATTGGCTGACAGGATGGCGGTGCTTACTCCGCGTCCGGGCAAGATTGAAAGAATCGTTCCGGTGAATCTGCCGCGGCCGAGAGATAAGCGGGCGCCGGATTTTTATAAACTGGAGGATGAATTGTATGAAATTATTAAGCCGTAAAAAATTTATTATTCTTCTGGCGGCGATTTTGCTCGCGGTTATTTATGGCGCGCTCGGGAGCGCCTTATATTTTAGTCAGCAAAATAAACAAAAAACGGCGGAGGACTCGCCAAAAGAACTGGAAATCTCCAAAAAAGAAGAAATAATAAAGCCACCGGATAAGTCCAAGCAAATTTTTCCAAAAGAAAGCGCGACCGACGGAACGGCGCGGGAAGAAACGATAAAACAAGAGGAAATAAAATTTAGCGGAACTATCCTTGCCGGCTCTGCTTCGCCGCTTATTGATTTTAATAAGTCCGATTATGAAGCCGCGCTGCGGACAAACAAGCTGGTCGCGCTTTATTTTTACGCTTCGCAGTGCCTTGTTTGCGATGAAGAGTTGTCTCCTCTTTACGAGGTTTTTAACAAACTTGAAGGAGCCGCGACGATTGGCTTTCGCGTCAATTTTAATGATGAGAATACGGATGATGATGAGAGGAATCTGGCGCGCGAGTTTGGCGTGGATGCGCCAAATGCCAAGATTTTTATCAAAAACGGCAGGCGGGTTTTGAAGTCGGCTGAAAGCTGGGACAAGAACCGTTATCTGGAAGAAATAAACAAATACATCCAGTAGGATTTACCAAATAAGCACTGTAAACAAAAAATCTCCTCGTAAATACGAGGAGATTTTTGGTGGACCTAGGCGGAATCGCCCGCTAAACCAGCGGGCGCTCGCCGTGCTGGCGAGCGAACCCCTGACCTCCCCACAGCATTGCGGGGCGCTTGACGGCAAATTTTTGGACCCACAGGGAATCGGACCCTGACCTCATCCATGCCATGGATGCGTAATACCATTTTACTATGGGCCCAAAAATTTATTGTCCAGCAAGATTTAAACTTTAACATTTTTTATTTATTTAGTCCAGCCATTATTGATTAAACTCTAAATCCGAAGCACAAAATCCGAAACAAATCTGAAATTCAACAGAATTAGCTTGTCTTTCCCGATTCGCGCATTGTCATTCCCGCCCCGCATCAAGTGCGGGGTAAACCCCAGCGGGAATCCAGTCATCTGACAGGTCTTTCCAACCTGGATTAACTTTTTCAATCAGTTCTAATTTCCATTTTTTAAGTTGCTTTTCTCTCTGTAATGCGGCATTAACATCGTTGGTCTCCTCAAAATAAACAAGTTGATGAACATTATATTTTTTTGTAAAACCTTCAATTAAATTATTCTTATGCTCATAAACACGCCGCTCCAAATTGTTCGTCTCGCCAACATATAAAGTGCCGTTTTTTCTGCTTGCTAATATATAGACATAATAAATTTTCATATAATTCTGGATTCCCGATCAAGTCGGGAATGACATACGCGGCCTCCCCGCCCCCCTTGTCATTCCCGCGAAAGCGGGAATCTACGGGTTCGAATTCTGGATTCCCGATCAAGTCGGGAATGACATAAAGTTTGCGGTCGGGAATGACATTTGTGGAAACTCTGTATGAATTCACTTTTAATTCTGGATTCCCGATCAAGTCGGGAATGACATAAAGTTTGCGGTCGGGAATGACATACGCGGCCTCCCCGCCCCCCTTGTCATTCCCGCCCCCCTTGTCATTCCCGCGAAAGCGGGAATCTACGGGTTCGAATTCTGGATTCCCGATCAAGTCGGGAATGACATAGAATTTCGGATTTCGATATTCGGATTTAGCATCTTGGGATTTATTTAGGTTAATTATAAATATAGAGCGGTCTGTGTCTTCTTCAGCCGTTCTCCTTCCTTATATATATGCACCTCGCCGTATTGGCCGTCAAAGCCGGGATTT
>CAZSQN010000004.1:9352-14562 GCA_964609095.1 uncultured Gammaproteobacteria bacterium
TTCTCCTTCCTTATATATATGCACCTCGCCGTATTGGCCGTCAAAGCCGGGATTTACGTAAAGTTTTCCGGAGCGCACTCTTTTTATGCCCTCAACCACTTCCTCAGGAGCGATTGCTGAAAGTTCTTTGGGCGGCATATCTAAAAGTATGCGGAGCTGGCTTCCGCCTTCAAGAATCATTTTGGCATAATACTGTTGGACAAGCTTGGAATGGCGGCCCTTAATGCCCAAGGCCTCGGCAATAATTTTATCCAGTTCCACCAGCCGGTAAAACGGCGCCGCGTTTACGGGCTTAAAGCCGGGAATTCTATCGGCAAGTTCGTTGACCCTGTTTAATACTCCGACGGTCACATCTTTTTTGCACTTGGGGCAGATTTGTTTGTTTTTTTTGGTTTCTTCCGGTTCCAGGCGCACGCCGCAATCCCTGTGGCCGTCTAAATGATACATTCCTTCTTCAGGGTAAAATTCAATCGTAAAAAGAAAGCGGCCGCGCTCCCGTTTGCGCAGGATATCTATCAGATTAAGATAATTTATGGCGTCTAAATCAAAAGCATTGGCCTCTCTGCCAAGATTGGGGAGAGAGTGCGCGTCGGAATTGGAAATGAGCATAATACTGTCCAGCGCGGAAAGCCGCCAATTCATCGGCGGGTCGGAGGAAAGCCCGGTTTCAATGGCCGGCACAAACGGCGTGAGTTCGTCAAAACATTCTTCCAAAGAGTCAAAGCCGGATTTTGAGCCAAACACGGCAAACCACGGCGTCCAGGCGTGGGCCGGAATAAGCAGATTGTCCGGGGAAATATCAAGCAGAATTTTTAAAAGTTCTTTGGAATCAAGTCCGACAATGGGGCGGCCGTCGGAGCGCAAATTGCAGCCGCGCGCTTCCAAGCGGGAGATAACTTGTTCCGCCGCGCGGATATTTGGAAATAATAAAATATGATGCACGCGCCGCACTTTGCCCCCCTTTTTGTAAATGCACGATATTTCCGTTTGCAGGACAAATCTGGCCGCGGCTTTAGAGCCGGCCAGCTTAAAGATTCCCGGTTCGTCGGAGGATTCTGTAAGGTCGCGTTTTATCTCCGAGAACCACGCCGGATGCAAGCAGTCGCCGGTGCCTAAAATATCCAGGCCTTTTTCCGCTGCCGCGCGGGCGAGATTGGGAAAATTAATCTCTTTTGAACAAGCGCGGGCAAAGCGGGAGTGGATGTGTAAATCAGCAATAATTTTCATATAAGGGTATAGGGTTTAGCGTTTAGGGTAATTCTAAACGCTATACGCTAATCGCTAAACGCTAAAAAATGGTTTTAACGCTTGGGCGATTTTTTGCGGACTGTGTCTTGCCAGTTCGCCTTCTGCCAGGAGGTCCGCGGCAATGACGCGGCTCTGCGTTTCTCCGTCAAGGTCAAATATGACCGGAGAGGAATATTCGGCCAAATAGCGCGAGAGCACGTTTTCGTTTGGCCGCGAATTGTTGGAAAGTATAATATCCAACTTTCTTCCGGCATATTTTTTAACCGCGTTTACAAAATCAGACGCGCGAAAACCGGTGGTTTCGCCGGGCTTAGTCATGGTGTTGCAGATATAGACAAGCTTGGCGCGCGATTCCGCGAGAGCTTCTTTTACGCCGCGCACCAGAAGCACCGGGATGATGCTGGTAAAGAGGTCGCCGGGAGAAATAAACACATAGCTTGCTTCCTTTATGGATTGAAGCGCTTCTCCGACGGCAAAAGCGTTCGGTTCCAGCCATATTTCGCTAATGCGGGGACGATGCGGGGAAGCGGGAACGTCAATATTTTTTTCGCCGACAAGTTCATCTCCGTTTTCAAGCCGCGCGCGAAGCGTAATCTGTCCGGTGGTCACGGGCAATACTTTGCCTTTGGTTTTAAGCAGTTCTCCCAGCGCTTTTACCGCTTCTAAAAAACTTCCGGAATACTGCGAGAGCACGGTTAGGAGCATATTCCCGGCCGTGTGGCCGGAGAGCGCGCCGGCATTAAACCTATGCAAGAGGATTTCTCTCGCGGAATTTCCCGGGAGCGTGGAAAGCGCCAAAAGGGCTTTGAGCACGTCTCCCGGAGGAAGCGCGCCCAGCTCGTCGCGCAATCGGCCCGAACTGCCGCCGGAATCAGCCATGGAAACCACGGCGGTAATTTCCAAATTTGGAAAATCGCGCAAGGCCCGCAACAGCGTAAATTGTCCGGTTCCCCCGCCGAGAGTCGTTATTTTCATAATTTTAAGCGTATAGCGTTCAGCGTTTAGCGTTTAGTTTTTTTATCATTACAATCAACATTTTTTGGACTTCTTCTAATAAAGATTCGGCTTTTGAATAATCTGTTCTGGGAAACAAATCTTTAGTTAATAGAATCTGTGTTTCCAATTCAGCTCCAGACGCGTCGGCAATACATAAAAATTGTATATATTCTCCAAGATTTTTTTTTTATAACCCTCGGCAATATTAGATGGTACAGAAACAGCAGCCCTGCGCATTTGAGAAGTAAGTCCATATCTTTCTGATTTGGGCAATTTTTCAGTGAGAGTATAAATTTCTTTTACTAACTCCATAGCTCGTTGCCAAACAATTAAGTTCTTGAAACTTTCAATATACATAAACTATACCCTATACGCTAACCGCTAAACCCTTCAAGAAGTTTTTCCGCTTCCGCCACCTGTTCCGGCGTATTCATGCCGATTCCTTCGCGCGGGTCGCAAGAGAGCGCCATCACTCCAGCGCCTTCTGTTGTCGCCATTTTAATCAAATCCGTCAGATAATATTCTTTTTGGGCATTATTTGTCTCCAATTTTGCCAAGTGCGGCCAGAGCCAATCGCCCCTGAAAACATACATTCCTAAATTGACTTCGCGAATCGCGAGCTCGTCGGGGGTGGCATCCTTTTTTTCCACCAGTTTTACGACCTCGCCTTTTTCGTTCCGGATGATTCTGCCAAAATCGGCAAAAGCGGCCCTCCAGCCGTTAAAGTCCTCGGGCGCGGCTGTGAGCATAGTAATGGCGGCATCGTTTTTAAGGTGCTCATTTTTAAGCCGTTTTAATGTTTCGGGTTTTACAAACGGATGGTCGCTGTAGAGCGCCATTACATTGGCGCAGCTGTTTTTTAGAAGATTCTCGGTCATCATTACCGCGTGTCCGGTGCCAAGCCGTTCGGATTGCTCCGCGTATTCGTACGAATCGCCAAGCTCATTTTTAATCGCTTCGGCCAGATGCCCCACGACAAAAATCAATCTGTCGGCCACGGCGGAATCAGTAACCGTTTTTAAGAGGCGAACGATAAAAGGAATTCCTCCCACGGAAACTAACGCTTTGGGTTTGTCGGGGTGCGCCGCTCTCATTCTCTTTCCGGCTCCGGCGGCCAGCACCACGACCGCGAGTTCGCATTTTTTTTGCTCATTTTCCATATTTCAGCAGGATATATTTTTTTATCTCATTTAGAGTATTAAAATTGGGAATTGCCTGTTTTCTCCGCTCGGGAGCGGGAACATTATTTCTGTTTTTAATAATCGGTTTTATGTTTGCGGCCGTTTGCAGCGCTTCCAACGTTTCGTCTAAATTATCATTAATAAAGATTGCGCCATGGCCGTATTTGGCCGCCAGATTTTTTGTTGCCGTATTTTTAGATTTCTTAACGATTATTATTTCCGAAAAAAAGTTTTTTATGCCGCAGGCGGTTATTTTTTTATTTTGGAAATCGCGGTCGCCGCGCGAGAGGAGTATTAGCGGAGCGCCAAGGGAGTAGATTTTTGTAAGGAATTGGACGGCGTTCGGATAAAGGTATTGGCGGGAATTCGCGATTACTTTATCAATGTTCTTTTTGATTAAGGTCTTGTTTAATTTTACGGTTCTTGCCAAGACCGCGAGGTGTCTTGAGGGCGAGTATTCAAAATCGCGTTCGCGAAGCTCCCGGTAGGTCTGCCAAAAAATATCTCGGTTTATCCCGTATTTAAGAATCGAGGCGGCCAGCGCGGCTTTAAAAGCCGTCGCGTCAAAGATTGTGTGGTCAAAATCCATGATAATACAGCCGTGTTTCATACCCCGCACATAGTTTATTTAATAATCTAACAGATTCTATTTTTGTTTTTTGATTTTCCCGCGTCGTATTCGTATCTAGCAAAGCTATGTGCGGGGCGTATTTTCCTCTATAATTTAGCTTCTTTTTAGAAAAAAAACAACCCCGCCTAAATTTTTGCTTCACAAAAATTTAAGCGGGGATTTCTGCTTAAATATGCTTTCTGTCCATTCTGACCATGCCTTGAGTGAGGATTCCCGGTCCCCACTCCCTGGCCGAATAGAGCCAAGAACCTTTATGAACGATCGTGCCCGGATTTATGGCGACATTGCTGCCCGTTTTCACATCGTCGCCAAGAATCGCTCCGAATTTTCTCATCAAGGTTTCAATATGCAAATCAGCGCAGAGGCAGTCAGGCGAACATTTGCAATTAGTTGTGACGACGACATCCTGTTCGTTAAAGCGCCAATTATTCAAGCTTGTATTATTGGCTAGATTGATCCTGTTCCCCAAGATACTGTCGCCCACATAAACCCGATGCGAAGCGTGCGAGCCGGGCATCATAATGGAATTTTTTACTTCGGAACAATGGCCAACAACGCAACCTTCGGAGATAAGAGCCGGACCGCGGATATAGGCGTATGGGCCCAGGCGCGCGCCTTTGCCCAAGAAAATTGGTCCGGAGGTTGTATCAAGCACAACATCTGGCAAAAATGTCGCGCCGTCAAAATTGACGGCATCTTCTCTTCCTAATATGTTAACAGCGCCCCCGAACATCTCTTTGAGGGGATAATTTTTGTGTGATAATCCTTCCAGATAAGCGCGGAGCTTTTTGAGCGCGTTCCAAATATATTCTACGCCATCAAAAATAGGCGCGTGCCCCCAACCGTTTAGATTAAAGAGTTCCTCTGGAGAAGGAATAATCGGTTCACATTGGCAATCTTTCATCGCGGCCTCCTGTGGCTGATAATAGCTTTTCTTTATATAGTAAAGAACAATTTGATATTAACCAAAAAGATAAAATTATGCAAACAAAAAACACGCTCAAGGTCTTGGCGTTGGCCTACCCCGCACCAGAACAAGTTCGGTGCGGGGCTTCGTTCGCTTCCGCTCACTGCGCTTTCCTTCATACTTTCTACCGATAAATTATGCAAACAAAAAACACGCTCAAGGTCTTGGCGTTGGCCTACCCCGCACC
>CAZSQN010000004.1:14662-78281 GCA_964609095.1 uncultured Gammaproteobacteria bacterium
AAATTATGCAAACAAAAAACACGCTCAAGGTCTTGGCGTTGGCCTACCCCGCACCAGAACAAGTTCGGTGCGGGGCTTCGTTCGCTTCCGCTCACTGCGCTTTCCTTCATACTTTCTACCGATAAATTATGCAAACAAAAAACACGCTCAAGGTCTTGGCGTTGGCCTACTTTCCCAGGACCGGGTTGGGTCCAAGTATCATCAGCGCTGGAGTGCTTAACTTCCGTGTTCGGAAAGGGAACGGGTGTGACCACTCCGCTCGAAACACCAAGACTCTAAGCGTGTTTGGTTTTATTGCGGTATTTTAAGGAAAAACAATGTAATTGCCCAGCACATAAAACATTATGCGCTGAACTTTGTGTTCGTCCATACAAAGTTCACTAAGATTTTGTTTTACAAAACTTGGATAAATTTTAGTATGGAGAACGGCTTTGCCCAGCACATAAAACATTATGTGCTGGACTACGTGTTCGCCAACGCTTATCCACTAAATTTTGTTTTATAAAACTCAGATGGATTTTAGCATGGAGAACGGCTTTGTGTTTCAGTGATAAGAAAGCACGACGGATCTATTAGTATGGCTCGGCTCAAACCATTGCTGGCCTTACACCTGCCACCTATCAACCAGATATTCTCTCTGGGATCCATTAGACCTAATCTTGAAGACGGCTTCGCGCTTATATGCTTTCAGCGCTTATCCGTGCCGAACGCTGCTACCGAGCGATGCCCTTGGTAGGACAACTCGTACACAGGAGGTTCGTCCTTCCCGGTCCTCTCGTACTAGGGAAGAGCCTTCTCAAGTCTACGCGCCCACGACAGATAGGAGACCGAACTGTCTCACGCATGTTATTCCATTATTACTAATGGCATGGACTATATCTTCACCCTTTCTCACAGAAACTTATGAGAGGAGGGGCTGACGTATTATAGTTCTATAAGAACTATCCAGGTTTGATTTCTTATCAAACCTAAGTCTCTACGGGGAAAAGATTTATGTTTTTCAGAAAACTGATGATAGTTATACTCGTATTTGTCCGTTTTTTTGAATAATTGAATTTTGCCGTTTCATCAACAAGATAACTCAAGCGAATCAATTCCTTCGGACTCATCTTTTGAGGATGACTATCAATTATGGCTATCATTTTAATAGCCAGAGTTTTCTTTAAACGAAGAAATGGACAAAGAAGCTGTAATGTTTCTCGTACTTCTTTGAGGCCAACAATTGTATATTCAGTCATTCCGTCCTTTCGGTTGCGGATATAACCGAAGCGCAATTGTTTTTGTAGCCAAGAAAGGATATCACGATGAATTGTTTTTTGATAGAACACAACGCTCGTGCGTATTTGGTATCCGTAAATATAATCTTTACGACGTACCAATTGAGCCATTATGCAACCATCTCCATCGAGAAATCCGGCTATATAAGCCTTATCTTCATTTGACATAAACCTATTCTTCCCTCGGTATTGCCCTCTTGACCAGTTGGTCTATATTTTTGAAATCAAGTAGGGTTTCACCGATATTAGTCAGGTTTATTATATCGCATTTCTGCGATAGAACGCAATGTAACTTACGTTCTGAACCCAGCTCGCGTACCGCTTTAATTGGCGAACAGCCAAACCCTTGGGAGCTTCTTCACCCCCAGGATGCGATGGGCCGACATCGAGGTGCCAAACCTCCTCGTCGATGTGGACTCTTGGAGGAGATCAGCCTGTTATCCCCGGAGTAGCTTTTGTCCGATGAGCTTCGACCCTCCTATGAGGAGTCGTCGGATCACTAGCTTCCGCTTTCGCGACTGCTCGACTTGTAGGTCTTGCAGTAAAGCCGGTTTATGCGCTTGCACGTCCCGCTCCGTTTCCATCGGAGCCAAACCGACCTTTGTAAACGCCTCCGTTACCTTTTAGG
This sequence comes from uncultured Gammaproteobacteria bacterium, assembly GCA_964609095.1. Lineage (GTDB taxonomy): Bacteria > Patescibacteriota > Patescibacteriia > CAZSQN01 > CAZSQN01 > CAZSQN01. The sequence goes on from CAZSQN010000004.1 coordinate 16,568, forward strand.
AGGCGACCGCCCCAGTCAAACTACCCACCAGATACTGTCTCCAAATCCCGATAAGGGACCCAGATAAGAATGAAAGTAACGCAAGGGTGGTGTCTCATTGGCGTCCCGCATTGCTGCGGAACTCCCACCTACGCTGAACATACGAAACCTTCACCCAATACCAAGTTGTAGTAAAGCTTCACGGGGTCTTTTCGTCTAGTCGTGGGTAATCCGCATCTTCACGGATCTTGCAATTTCGCCGAGTCCCTCGTTGAGACAGTCGCCGAGTCGTTATGCCATTCGTGCGGGTCGGAACTCACCCGACAAGGAATTTCGCTACCTTAGGACGATTCTTTTGTGTTAGCTTCTGGTTTCCCAGAAGATCGGACTATATCTTCCGGCCGCTTTTTGCGCGGTCGCGGTCTAGCGTATAGTCTCTGAGGATTCTCTTTTAGCGATTGATAATAATCGCTAGCTGTATATTTTCTTTTTCTTCCTCTGCCTTCGTTAAGGTTTTCGCGCAGTGCAATAATATTTTCGAGCCCTTTGGCATTTAGATGCTGATTGGCAGTAACCAGTTCAGCAATCTGCTTGAAGATCGAAAAATTTATTTGTTTACGCTCTCCGAGGAAACGATACCGTTCAAAGAACGGGATAACCCGCTCTAAGATCGAACGTGGATTGGAAACCACATAGTAATGGATTCCGTCTGGTCGCGTCTGAAGCCGCCCGCATCCCAAATACCTTTTATAGTATGCCAGGACGCGTCGCTCTTTTTGCGACACATTAAAAGTTAAGACAACTTGCCAGCCCATTGCATGGTCGTTTCTTTGCCGAAGCGAGACATTGAAACTGCCTTCGCCATCTGCAAAACCGGCTAGATAGTAACCAATGGGTTTGGGAATTTGTTCTAACCATGTAAGTTGCTTGCTCATATTTTTAAGAGTCTTTCCTGCGGATTGTCCGTCACCCCGGTATTATCGGGGATTATTCATCTGATTGTTACTGCTTATTATTAAAGCAAGTACAGATGACCTGGACGGAGTTTCCCGCATATAGCTAGATTTTTTTAGATAACTACAATCGTCTGGTTTATAGTTATCGCCGGCGTTCATCAGCGCTTAGGTTCAAAGCTGCCTCCCGCATTGCTGCGGGAATGACCTCTCCCCTTAACGTTCTGACACTGGCCAGGCATCAGCCCCTATACATTGCCTTACGGCTTCGCAGGGACCTGTGTTTTTGGTAAACAGTCGCTTGGCGTCTTTTGTTGCAACCCCGCTCTTTCCGCACTCCATAGAAAAATTCTTTCGTCTCATTGGATTACTACCATTGAGTCGCATAGTAATTCTATGAGGGACAGAAAGAGCGGGGCGGGCCTTATTCCGAAGTTACGGCCGTTGTATTGCCGAGTTCCTAAACGAGGGTTCTCTCGTACACCTGAGCACACTTATGCCCGTCCACCTGTGTCGGTTTGCGGTACGGTTCCGGTCATGCGTGACCACGAGGTTTTTCTAGACTCCACCTTTTTCCGCGTTGTCCGCCTTGCGGCAGACTGCCCGCGCCTTTTTGGTTTATGGCTTTGGGATTTACCTCAAAGCCGCCTTAAAGGCACGGATGCATATAACCAAAATACATGCGGAATACGGTAAAGTGTCACCCCTTGGATAACATAATCGGAGTGCAGGAATATTAACCTGCTCTTCCATCGGCTACGCCTTTCGGCCTCGCCTTAGGATCGACTAACCCTGGGTCGATTTGCGTTGCCCAGGAAACCTTGGACTTGCGGTGGGGATGGTTCTCACATCCCTTTTTGCTACTTATGCCAACATTCTCTCTTCCCAACGCTCCAGCGCGGCTTACGCCTTCGCCTTCAGCGCATTGGGAATGCTCTCCTACCAGTCATCCTGATAAATCAGAATGAATTCTCGTCTTCGGTATTCGGTTTATCCCCGGTTCATTTTCGGCGCGGAATAACTTGACCAGTGAGCTGTTACGCTTTCTTTAAAGGATGGCTGCTTCTAAGCCAACCTCCTGGTTGTATAAGTCACTCCACCACCTTTTCAACTTAACCGAAATTTGGGGACCTTAGACGGAGATCTGGGCTGTTTCCCTTTTGAGCGATGGAGCTTAGCCCCCATGCTCTGACTGCCGGTATATATTCCGGTATTCGGAGTTTGGTTGGGGTAAGTAGGCTTTCGCCACCTCACCCCATTCAGTGCTCTACCCCCGGAATACTAAAACCGACGCTAGCCCTCAAGCTATTTCGGAGAGAACCAGCTATTACCCAGTTCGATTGGAATTTCTCCGCTATCCACAGCTCATCCCAAAGTGTTGCACGGCTCACGGGTTCGGACCTCCTCCCGCATTTCTGCGGGACTCATCCTGGCCATGGATAGATCACCGGGTTTCGGGTCTTGTGAATGCCGCTGGTCCTTGAAATATCAACGTCTCAAAAATTCAAGACGTCAATATTTCAAGGAAATCGCCGGTTAGGACTCGGTTTCCCTGTGCCTTCGTCCGGTTTGGACTTAGACTTGCGACATCCAACAAACTCGTTGGCTCATTCTTCAATAGGAACGCCATAACCGCTGCTTCGCAGCGGAAATCCGAAATCCCAAATCCGAAATCCGAATATGTTTCGGGTTTCGTGCTTCGAGTTTCGATATTCCCGGTGCGAAGCACCGGCGTTGACTCCTTGTAAGCATATGGTTTCAGATACTATTTCATCGCCCTCACCGGGCTGCTTTTCACCTTTCCCTCACGGTACTTGTTCACTATCGATCGTGGAGAGTATTTAGTCTTGGGACATAGTCGTCCCGGCTTCCCACAGGGTTTCACGTGACCCATGGTACTTGAGTAAACTGACCGTAGAAGCATAACCCCTTTCGCGTACGGGACTATCACCCGCTCTGGTAGGCCTTTCCAGGCCTTTCTGCTAGGGAAGTTATTTCCGCCGAAGCGGATTCTTCTACCTCGACTTTATAGGTGCCGAACGCCAATCGCTCGCAACACCCTCGCGCGCCATAGGGCCTATAACCTTTCTAACGCTTCCGTCCCGCATTGCTGCGGGACTTCCGCGAAAGAAACGCGCAAGAGTTTAGACTGTTCCCCGTTCGTTCGCCACTACTAAGGGAATACAGCAAACCAATAATCACTCATCCCGTAATTCGCGGGATGGGTGATTAAGATTTGCCATGTTTTTTTCTTTTCCTCTGGTTACTGAGATGTTTCACTTCACCAGGTGCCTTTCCTGACACTATGTGTTCATATCAGGATAGCCCGATCTTCCATCGGACTGGGTTTCCCCATTCGGAAATCCCCGGATCAAAGCTTGCTTGGGAGCTCCCCGAGGCTTATCGCACCCTGCAACGTCCTTCATCAGCTCTCCATGTCGAGGCATCCACCATATGCTCTTATGTGTGCTCTCGATCACTGAAACACAAAGACGTCCTCTGTGTTCAGAATTTATATTTTCCCGTTTAGAAGGTTTAGGACTTTTAAACGGGTTGCTAATTGCATTGTTTTTCCCACTTATGAAGTTAGTTAATAATTCTTGTCAGAATTTTTAGCTAACCTGTTTGTCAAAGTCCGGGCCTTGCTGCTCCTGGGCTTTGATATCCGATTTCCGAGAATCAGAGGCCAAAGGCATGAGCATTACTATGAATTTTGATTTAAAAAACCGCTTGGGACCAAGCGGACTAACAGTACAAAAACCTTGCGAGTTTGTCAACCGCTTAGCTTATTAATAATAAGTGGTTTTTGCATACCGGGTAGTAGAAATTTATTTAGCTGATTTTATCCCATTGACCAGTTAGTGAATCTTATAGACTCCGCCTTATTTGGGCAAGAGCCAAATTTTCACTACCCGGCATATATCCTGGGGATAAATACGATTAAATATATTATATAGGAAGGCGGTAAATGTGTCAAGCCCAGCACATAACGGCAGTAATCTAATCTATTTTGTGTCGCAATTGGCCTAAAATACACCCCATTTTCAGTTTTGGGTAGATTTTAATTTAAGAATTATGTGCTGGGTCAAGCCCCGCCCGTTTTATAAAAAAGACCCCTATTTTAGGGGCCGGAAAGGGCTATTTTATTATGATGCTCGTAATACCCTGCTCTAAGCCACGGGGATGAAGAGCAAGCTGTAAATATTGTCGGCGGAGCCGACACCTTGCATAAAAAATCCGCCCAGATTGCCTGCGCCTTGGCGCAGGGACGGGTTTATTATGATGGGATTTTATACTCTTTTCCGTTTATTCTAGTTAATAAATCTCCATCAGGATCTATCTCAATGGCAATACCTGCCCCATAATCAACTCCTAGAGGAACTTTTTTATCGACACCTAAGATTTCTTGTTTAACATAAGGACTGATTGTATCGTAGTGCGTAGCCGCCCAAATAATCAACCTTTTTTCAGGATGCTTTTTATGATACATTCTGCTATAGCGATCTAAGACTTCCACCATAAATTTCAAACGGTTAGCTATTTCTCCGGGTCCCTCAGCTTTCATCGCTTCTCTGGTTTCCTTCTCGACATCTTCTTCGAAAGCAATCCAGAAATCTTTACCCAAATCACCGTATTTATCTCTCAAGAATTGAACAAATTCCGGTGAATCGTCAAACATTTGTGGCTCCCGAAGTTTTGGAGCGGGTCTAGTCTTTCCTTCTCCAGCATACTTTTTAGATTTATTCAAAAGCTGATTTTCACTTAGCCCAAATGCGGTAAGCTCTTCTTTAATAGCTCGCATGACCATATCCGCAGTTTCCATTGACCGTCGACCGCCCTTTCTATACTGCGTGTCGCTTGCGATAACTAGAATATCTACGTCTCCTCTTTCTTGTTCCGGAATGTTTGTGAATAAAATTTTGAAAAAATCTTTACTTGATTTATATATATCTTCCCCGCCCTCCGGTGTTAGACTGCCCGCATTCGGACTATCAATAGAGCGTTCATATTTACCGTGTCTTTGTAAGACAATTTCTGTTCCGCCGATTTCAATAGGCAGGGCTTCTATATCGCTCTTTTCAATCATTTTAGGCAGAGATTCTACGTCGCCATTAAACATTTTTGGGATTTCAGTACTCATAAAATTTATCTTATTTTATTTGCTAAAAATTTTGTAGCTTCCTCGACTGACTTAAAACTTGGCACCCCCTGCTTTTTCCATTTCGAAATCCAATTTCTATGGGCTTTAACTTGATTTAGTTTACCACTCGTTGCGCCCCCATCATAATTAGTTGTTTCTCTGATTTTAATAAACTTTTTGTGCGTTTTCCAGTTGGGAATAACGATAGCATCAGGTTTCAACCAGTAATTTGATGCGCCGATAATCCAGAAACCTAATTTTTTGGCTTCCGCCGTAATTATATCACTGCGTTGATCAATTTCGTTTATCACCTCGATAGGATCAAGCCACCATTGACTATTTGGGTGAGCTTTGGCAGACATCCAAAGATGATCCCCATCGACCCAATGTGGTTTTATTTGCTTTTTCACATAATGTGTTTTACCCGTACCAGATGGCGCTAGGATGAAGTACCCTACTTTATGGGTTATATATTTCTTTTTCAGCTTATTATATATAGATGTGCCGTCTGAAAAAACTAAAGGCATATCCGGACCCAAAAGATTATATGCATTCGTTTGGGATTTATTTTTCATAATCATGAAATTATTATACCACCGATGTTTAGTTTAGAAAAAGCCATTCTATCCGCTTATGCTCATATTCACTTATGATGAGCTATTATCTGGATTATAGTATTGGGCTCTATCCTGCCATCCATTCATATAACGCAAAGTTGGCGGGATCATTACATCGAGTAATGAAAAGACCCCTATTTTAGGGGTCGGAAAGGGCTTATTTTGCTGATTTTCCTCTGGTGGAGCGCATGCGGTCTTCTGCCAGCGCGGCCTCTTCTCTGGCTTGTACCCAGCTTTGCTCCGGTTCTTTGGGTGGCAGGAAATCATTTTCGTCTACATCTTTGTAGGCGCTGTCGGCGACCTTTTGGAAAAGCGCCTTCATGGCATTGAAGATGTTCTTGAAAAGACGTTTGACCGGATCATTCAGGATGGTCCAGACCAAAGACCATGGCCAGTAAATCATCCAGGTGAGAATCCGGCCTTTATTTTCGCGTACCTGCGGTTTCGCGTATCTGGCATAAGATGGCCTGCGCGCATTCCAGTCAGCTTTCAATCTGTCCGGAACCGGTCCTTTTTCGGATTCGCCGTTATTTTTTAGAAATTCGGCTTTGACCTCGTTGTATTTTCTGAGTTGCCGGCGGACATAGAACCACCACTTGGCGAGCGACCAGAGGGCGCCAACGGCAAAGTATCCGGCTCCGAGACCAAGCGCGAGAAGCGGGTTCTCGGCGGCGAGCGCAAAGACGTTCACATTTCCAAAGAGCCAAAGGGCAAATCCCGTGACAATGAGCGAGAGCGTCGCTAAGCCGGGCTTTTCGTACTCAACCGCGGCGATGAGCAGAAGGAAAACGATGCCTGCGAAAATCCAGAACCCCAAAGTGCCGAGAGCAAGGAAAGTAGCCCACATGGTTCACCTCCAAGCAACCCGAAATGAGTTGCGGAGTTAATTTACAGCAAATGGGGGTGGGTGTCAATTTTGACTATATTTTGTCTAGGTTTTCTAAAGTGGCTTTTATGCCATAACGGAGCACATCAGATTTTGCTCCGTTTTTTTGTTCATCGCCTTGCATGACTTTGTAAATAAGTTCGCTCAAATCTTTTAAACTTATTTCTGTTCCGCGGATGTCATTAACAAAAGACGCATTTTCGGCGGTTAGGGCTTCTATCATCTTTTTAGCTGTTTCATCGGCTAAGATTAACTCAATTTTGTTTTCACCATCAGTAATGTCGATTTTCTTTCCGTCCAAAGCCTGCCTACACCATCTTGGCACGAGCCGAGGAATTCTCTCTAAATCCGTATCGTAGCCTCCGAAAACAACCGGCACTCTGATGACGCCGGTATTCAACCCTTCTTTTTGAAGCTCATAGAGTTTGGCTTCAAAATCCATTTTTTGTTTTTCATAAAGATTTTGCGGTGAGAATTCGGATATATTTTCGGGTTCTAATCCGAAAAGTTCGCGCGAACTGACCATTATCAAACGCGCGCGCGATTTTTTGGCCAGAGACACGGCGTGTTCAAATGTCTGATAATTTTTAAGATTAGTTTCAGGACTGTCTTCTAACCGCTTCGCGCTCGGTTCAGTAGTCAGAAAAAGAATGTCGGTTATTCCCTCATTGGCATTAATTTCATAATTTAAAAAATCTGTTAAAACATCGGTAAAAGAAGCATCCCATTCATTTGGGCGCTGATCGATGCCGATTGTTTTTATAGACAAATCACGGCTGGCCGTTATTACGGCTGTGCCTATTTGTCCGCTAGAACCAATGGTCAATAATTTCATATTGAAACTTATTATACTTCAAAAATCGCGTTTAGTCCAGATGGTTTAAAATAAAAAAGCCCGAGGTTATCGGGCGTTTTGGTTCCTGTGTTCGCGGAGAAAGTTTTCCGTCGCGTTCCGCTGGCAGTCATTGTGAATGCCGCGTTCATTTTTTCTTTTCTCCCACGAGTTCCATCCCTATTCTGTATTTGGAGCGCATATTCAGTTTAAGATTATAGCGCGGCGCAAGGACGCGGCCGACCGTTTCGGAAACCCCCGGAATTTTATCGTATCTTTCTTCAATTTCCAAATCCAGCCGTTCAACTGCTCCATTCGGGCCGGCATAAACGACATAGCCAAAAACGACTTCGCAGGTGTTAATGGTTACCGCGTATAACATTTTGTAAACGCGGAGTGTTGGACGCACGGGACGATAGCCGGTTGCCTCATTTAAAGCGTCCATGGCAGCCGAAGGATAGGCAATATCCAGCGCGGCAAGCGCGTCTTTCGCCTTCAGGCAATCGGTAATCTCAATTCTTTCTTTGGGGTCGCCGGTTTCTTCCTTAAAAGAAATTCGCGTCTCTCTCGCGGATTTGCCGCCCATGCGGAAGCATCTGCCGGCGCGCAAAAGCGCCAGATCGTCAGTGTCATAATAAGTGTCGTTTCTGTTAAACGGGCCGTAAAACCAGGCGGCTTTGAGACCGGGGAAATGCAGCGCTCGAGCGTCGCTTATGAGGCGGTTGAGCTCGGCTTCGGACGGGACGATGTATTTAAGTTCTATTTCGCGGCCTTTGGGCATTTGTCTCTCCTTTGGTTTGTAAATGAACTTTTTATCCTCCTAAATTTGCCTCCGAGAGGATTTGAACCTCTAACCCCTTTCAGCGATCCCGATAGGGTGGGCGAGAGAGGACTCGAACCTCTAAGGCCTTTCAGCCACTGGGTCCTAAGCCCAGCGCGTCTGCCAATTTCGCCACTCGCCCACCTCATCGGGACGCTTTTACCAGTTCCGCCACGGAGGCAGATTTAAGCTGACAACTTGAAAAAGTATAGCTGATTTTGCAATCAAAGTCCACCATTTGACTGCCGGGCTGAAAAATGGTAATCTTTCTTATAAAGAGATAATTATACTTTAATTTTATGGGGGTTCAGAAATTAAATCCAACATGCAATCTTGCCACCGTCCGAGACGGGCGGGGAGGTATTTTTACCTTTTATCCCAAGGACCCGGTCGTGGAATTTAACTTTTTGTTTGTTAACAAGAACAGGATAAGAGGAAACCATTATCATCCGGAGTTTGATGAATATTTTTTGGTGACTTCCGGCGAAGGAGTTATGGTGACCAAATCCGAAGACGGAAAAGAAGAATTTGTTTATTTAGGCAAAGGCGAATGCGCTTATTCGCCAAAAAACACAAAACATGTTTTTTACGCCATTACGGATTGCACTGTCGTCGCCCTCCTGACAAAAAAATGGGACGATTGCAACCCGCCGATTGTTCATGAGAATTTGGGCATGGGCGCGGGCGATCATGGCGACCCAAATTATCAGGGACCAAAATAATTTTTTTAAAGTGAATTCATCGTCTAAAAAAATAAGATTCGGAATTATAGGATGTTCCAGAGTTGTTAAAAAATCCATGGTTCGCGCCATGGATAATTCTGTTTTGGCGGAGCTTGCCGCAATCGGAAGCAGAAGCGGGGAAAAAGCGCTTGAATTTTGCCTGACTGCGAGCGAATTAGCTCAGGCAGGCCGGCAGGCGCGGGGCGCCGTTTACGGAACTTACGACGAAGTCATAAATAATAATGAAGTTGACGCGGTTTACGTATCTTTGCCCAACGCGCTCCATGAAGAATGGGCAATCAAAGCGGCCAGAGCCGGCAAGCATGTTTTGTGCGAGAAATCGGCCGCGACTTCTTATGCCGCGGCTAAAAAGATGGTTGAGAGCTGCAAGCAAAACGATGTTCGCTTAATGGAAGGATTTATGTTCAGATATCATCCGCAGCATCAGGAAATAAGAAGGATGATTGAAAGCGGAGTTTTGGGAGATTTGTTAAAATTTAACGGATGTTTTGCTTATCCAATGCCGGAAGACGGCAGCAATGTAATGAATAAAGATTTGGGCGGAGGTTCATTAAACGATTCCGCTTGTTATCCCGTCTGCGCGAGCAGAATGATTTTTCGGGAAGAGCCGCTTAGCGCGGTCTGCAGTTTAAAGATTGACGCGCAAAAAGGAATTGACACGAAAGCGGATATTTTGCTCGTATATCCCGGGGGGAAATCCGCCTTCGTCTCTTCGGCTTTTGGCTCCTGTTTTCAGTCAACTTACAGCGTGCTGGGAAGCCGCGCCCGGGCGGAGGCAAAAAGAGCTTACGCCGTTCCTTTTGATATGGCCGTAAAAATTATTTTAGATACCGGGGACAGGAGCGATGAGGTAACGATAGGACCCGCAGACCATTTTAAGCTGATGGTTGATGATTTTTGCGGCGAGATATTAAAAGGAAAAAAGAGCGAAAAAAATTTTGAAGAGGATTTGCTTGCGCAGGCCAAGGTTCTTGAAGCGGCCAGAGTTTCTCACGGAGAAAAGCGCATAGTGAATATAGGCGAGATAGAATAACGACCTTTCACAATAAGGAGGAGCGATGAGAACGATTGTTTTTGGCGTGATGCTGTTTTCGGCTTGTATTTCGGAAGAGAGAATGTGCTGCCGCGGTGTTCCGCAAAAGGCCAGTCGCCGCAGTTCGGCTAGTTCCGTGGAAGAAATCGTCGTAAGGCAAAACAGCTTTGAAGATAATGCCGGAGCGACTGTTTCGTTAAATTCGGGATTTGTAAGGGGTTCCGGAATCTTCATAAACCGTGAAGGGGACATTCTCACTTCTTTGCATTTGGTGCCGGAAGGCGCTGATCCGATGCGTGTTGCCTGGCGCGTGAGCGGCAGAACCAGAAGTTTTGCCGCGGAAAGCCTGTACTGGCACGGGCAGCTGGATTTGCTGGTGCTCCGGAGCGGAGCGCAGCCGGAGCATTACGCGAGATTCGCGGACGGCAGAGCGTTGGGCAAGAGATGTCCGGCCTACGCAATCGGAAGAAGGCCGGGAAACGGCGTGGTGAAATTTCACGGAATATATTTGGGAGACGGGTTCCCTTACGCCGGCGCCGGCAGCAAGGTTTCAAACTATCTTTTGTCTCTGGCCATGTTTTCCTCCGGAGGAGGAATTTTTGCGAGCGAAGATAACTCGCTTATCGGCATAAGCCGTTTGAACATAAACGAGAGCCAAACGCCGGTTCCGGTTTACGGAGCGGCTGTCGGAGATATCAAGCTCTTTCTAAGATGCCATCGCATTAATTTTGAAGAAGTTGAATGAAAAAAACCTGTCTGCCGTGCTAACGGCACAGGCAGGCCGCCATCTCCATATGGCGGCTTTTGTTTTATGATGCTTGTAATCAAATTTAAGATATTTTAAATTTAGATTTATTTATTTTTTCCAACATGGTTATGGTAAGAGAAACAGATGGATTTTTGGTGTTTTTTAATATTAAATGCTCCCCAAACTGTTTTAAGAGCGGAGTTAAGAATTCATCTCCCCAGGAGGGCGAAAAGGCGCTTACGCCGTCAAAATCAACAAACAATTCTTCGCCATTTTTAACAGTTGCCAGCGTGGGCAAAAAAGCCGCATAGGCCTCTTTGCCCGATTGGCGGGAAGTAAGCACCGAGCCGAATTTGCTTAAATAAATATTCATAATATTCCAATTAAAATTTTATAAAAGCTAAACAGCCGCGAATTGGGCTATCCGCTTTTTTGATTTTTAATTTTGAATCGTTTTTTCGGATTTCCAGAATAGAATCGCCTGATTGAAATTTTAAATTCGCCCCCGCTTTCGCTATGGCCGCTTTTACGTACTTTAATCCATTGCCCCTGTGCTCCGGCGCTCTGCCGGTGATAAATTCTGTAAAAGCCGCATTTAACGCTTCTTCATCATTTTTAAGATTAGGCCGTATTCGGCGCAGCGTGGCTAAAATGCCCACGCCGCGATCGGCAAGAACAATAATTCGCTTGCCTAAATCATAGGCAAACAAGATGCCCTTTGTATCCGGCCAATTTCCCAGGTTATGATCAAAGGAGTTATTACCGATCTCTCCTGCGGCTGACGATATAAGCGACGCGATTTCTTGGAGATCGGGGTGGGCATCAATTTCGTGCGCCATTCTTTCGTGCCGCGCTTTAAAGACATCGCTGGTCGCGGAATAGAAGTCATGCTCCGGCAAATAAGGATGTTCTGCGCCAGCCCATTCTTCCGCAAGCCGAAAGATACCCTTGGTTTTTTTATTCAGATCGGCCAGCGAGTAGTACCTATGGCCTCCGGGCGAAACAAAGGTTGCCTTAAAAGTTCCGCTATTATGCCAACGGCGGAGGGTAGTTTGGGTCACGCCAAGGTATTCAGCGGCCTTTTTGATAGAAATGAGGTTTTTGGGAGAATTGGCCATATCTGCTGATATTATACATTATTATACAGATCTGTCAAATCTATACAAAATTATACATTTTTTCGAAATCTATACATTAGGCAGCTCTGCCACCGGCAGGCAGGGCTTTCTAAGATGCCACCGCATTAATTTTGAAGAGACAGAATAAAAAAACCTGTCTGCCCTGCCTGCATCGCGGACGCGACAGGCAGGCATGTCAACGGCACAGGCAGGCCGCTATTCCATATGGCGGCCTGTGTTTTTTTATTATGATGCTCGTAACATTGTCTCTTAGTCGCACGACTGTGCGACAATCAATCCAACCATAGCCTAATTCGTACGAATATGACTATGGTTTACAACCTCAAACTGTACCCCTTATTCGCGCGCATGCCCCGTAGTGAGCTTTGCTCTACTACTGGGGAATAAGAGAATAGTGTTTTGAAAAATGCTCCGCGCGGAGCATTTTTCATTCTTGTTTTTTAGGTTTCATCATGAGGCAGGCGGGGGTATCAAAATTTTGTTCGCCCCAAACAAAGGTACATTCTTGGCATATTCGTTTTAATGATCCTGAATTTATGAAAATGCAGCCGCCGGATTGTCTGCTCCGCTGCGCTTCGTCGTTATCCTTATCATTGCTGCTAATCTGGATAGCTATTTTTGTAGAACGGCACATAGGGCAATGCTCTCTAACGCTTTGCTCGGAGGTTACATCCGGTTTTGTTTTTAAACCTAATAGGTTTTTGATGAAGGACATCATAATGTTATTCTAAAATATAAATATTTTTTTAGCTAATTTATTGTAATAATTCACATTATCATTGTATTCCGAAACTTTTTTATTATACTGTGCCCCTAATTTCCCATAGCTCTCGACCAACTCATTATATTTTGGCACCAGTTCATTATACTTTTCGTATTCCTCATTATTTTTTTATCCATAAATTATATATTCTTATTTATAAAACGGCGCCAAACATAGATGGTGATTATAGTAAAAGGTATAGGAGCAAAACGCCTGGTATGGCGATAGTCATCGCCGATAATTATCTTCCAAGCAAAATATACCGATAAAATTAGAACAATTATTTTTAACCAATTATAAATATTCTTTTTGTCCATAATTATAGAATCGTTATTTAAATGAATTGTCTTAGCTCTATTAAAAGTTTATTGCCCAATTTTAAAGCCAATTCACAATCCGCCTCTGTGAGTTTTTTTGCGGTATACATTTTATGAGCCAATACAACGCGCTTTTCGTTATACTGTTTCAGATCTTCCGTTATTGATAATTCTATACTATTTTTAACACAGATTCTAAAATTATGTATTAATTCGCCCAATGTTTGTTTTTCTAAACACTCGATTAATTTTTTATTAGGTAAAATTATTCTTTTTAAAATTACGCATAATAAATATATTTGAACTTCATTCGTCTGAATAATAAATTGGCCATATTTACTATTGCGGCGAATGAGTTTTTGTTCAATCATCCGTTCAATCAATTTCTTTTTTATATTTTCTGTGCTAATTTCATTTTCAATTTTCATATGTTGTTAATTCGTTGGTTTGAAAAATAATTTCATCATCAACGCGACAAACGTTACTATCAATAAGAATTCTCTTAACCCTACTTTTTTTATTTAATAATTTTTTCATTAGATCTTCTATTTGTTTATTTGTTGGTAGTGAATCAAATTTCAATACAGAAATTGCTGTTTTGGAAATTTCCAAATCAATGACACCATCAATTTTATATCTATATCCATCCTTGCCGTTATTTCTAGGTATGATTTTGATGTCCATATAAACGATTTTAAATTGATTTATATCTTAATTATATCATAAATAACCCGCACCAAATGGGAGTGCTAAAAGGCAGTAAACATTTAAACACCCCCATCCTAATATAGGATTGTAAAAAATAGCCGGTTTGAGTAAGCCCCGCACTTATTTTGAGATAAGTACGGGGTAAAATTTGACCCCTTGGGGGGTAGTAGAGCTTTGCTTCACTACCCCCCTTGCAAGGCGGCTTTTGTTTATATAAGGTATATCGAGAATTATGAATTATGAATAAGGAATTAATCACCGCTAAGCGAGATCCCGTTCGCGGGAGAATTAAGAATTTGAGAAGGGCTTTGTTTATTTTTTTGTTGGCATTTCCGGCTGCGGTTTACGCAGGCGCGACTGATGTTCATATTACGGAAATAATGTATAACGCCGTCGGAACAGGTACAAGCCACGAATGGGCGGAACTTTGGAATGGTGGAAGCGAACCTGTCACTATCGTTGGCGGGCGCAGTGCCATCGGTTGGAGATTTTATGATGGGGGCAATCATATATTCGGCACAACTCCCGTGCAAGGGTCGCTAACTCTTTTGCCTGGAGATTTTTTGATACTGTCAGTTGCGTCAAATATCTTTCTTGCTGATCACCCGGATTTTACCGGCAACCTTGTGGAGGTTAGTCTTGATTTCAAAAAAACAAGTGGAACCCTCTTTTTGCGTATAGATACAGATGGAACGCCGTGGGGCGAGGCAACTTACAGCAATGCTCAAGGCGCGAATGGCAACGGAAAAACTTTGGAGTGGAATCGCGCGACTAATGCCTGGAGCGAGAGCGCGAATGTCGGCGGAAGTCCGGGAAGTTTTGGCGCTACTCCTAATGTGCCAACGCCAGCTCCCGAACCTCAACCTGCGCCAGAGCCAAATCCGGCGCCTCCTCTGGAAGAACAGAGTCAGCAAACTGCTAACAGCTTACAGCCTACAGCCGATAGCTTACAGCAAAGTTATGATTTAACTGCGGATTTGAAAATCTCCGAATTTCTGCCAAACCCGGCGGGAAGCGATATGGAAGAATGGATTGAGATTTACAATCCGATGGACCGAGTGGCGGATTTGACCGGCTGGAAGGTTGATGATAGTGAAGGCGGAAGTAATCCTTATGAATTTCCGTCCGGCAGTCAGATTCAGCCCGGCGCGTATGAGATTTTTTCAAGAAAACTGACCAGTTTGCAGTTGAATAATGATTTGGACTCGGTTCGTTTGATTCGTCCTGACGGCACAATCAAAGACGAAGTTGCCTATGGCGAAGCGCCGGAAGGACAAAGTTATGCCAAAGACGGAATTGTTTGGAAATGGACGGAATCACTCACGCCGGGCGCAGAGAATGTGTTTCCGCAGCCAACGGCTGATAGCCAATCACCGCAAGGCGGGACCCCGTTCGCGGGGCAGCCAACGGCTGGGAGCGTGCAGCCAACAGACGGGAGTGAGAATCAGGAAGCAGTTGCGGAAAATCAGGAATCACCGAAAAAACAGACAAAATCCTCAAATAAAAATCAGAAATTTACATTTGAAGGAGTTGTAACCGTCTTGCCCGGCGTCTTTGGCACGCAATATTTTTACGCGCAAAATCAAAGCCGCGGTTTGCAGATTTACATGAACAAAAAAGATTTTCCGTCAATGGAAGTCGGAACAAAAATACGCGCGTCCGGAGTTATGGGCGCGGCCTATGGCGAAGACCGGCTGAAATTAAGCTCAAAAGACGATATTGTTGTTTGGGGAGAAGGGGAAATCGCGCCGGAGGAACTCGCGCCGGAAGAATTAAATGATTCAAAAATAGGAAAATTGGTTCTTGTTTCCGGAGAAGCGGTTGATAGCGGCAAGAGCGGCTTTACCTTGGCTTCCGGCGATTCTGAATTTGAAATTGTTTGGAAAAAGGGAGCGGGTGATATGCCGGATGTTTTCCCCGGCGACGAAGTTAAAATCGCAGGCATAGTCCAGAAGAATAAAAAAACTTTTAAGATATTACCGCGCGGAGCGGAAGATGTTGAGACAATTAAAAAGGCCGGGAATGTTTCTTTGGAAAAAAGAAAAAAAGAAAAGCCGGGATTAAATCCTTTGGTTTATGTTTTTGCCCCCTTGTTTGCGGCCGGTATGGCCATGGGCGTAAAGAGATTGGGTAAAAAAAGAGAGCTTGGCGCGGAATCAGAAAAACTTTAACCATCCTTTATTTTTAAGCGCCAATTTAAATATTTTTACATATTCCTCGGCCGAATGCTCCCAGGAGAAATTCGTTTCCATGGCTCTTTTTTGAAGCGCGCGCCAGGCGTCTTTGTGCCGCCAGTTTGTATAGGCCCTGGTGAGGGCGAATAAGAAAGAATTCGCCTCAAATTCGTCAAAAAGAAATCCCGTGCCGCTATTTTTCTTCGGATTAAAATCTTCAATTGAGTCGGCCAGCCCGCCCACGCGGCGCGCCACCGGTATGGCCCCGAAACGCATTGCTTCCATTTGCGTGAGCCCCGAAGGCTCAAATTTTGAAGGAATCAAAACAACGTCGGCTCCGGCAAATATCAAATGCGGGAGCGTTGCGTCAAATTGGAGTTTGGCGCGCACCTGGCCGGGAAACGCCTCTTCCAGCCGGCGGAAGTAGTCCATAAACGCGGTATCTCCCTCTCCCACTAAAATGAGCTGTCCGCCGCTTTCTTTTAAAAAGCTTTCCATTATCGGCTCAAAAAGGCCAATGCCCTTTTGGCCGGTTAAGCGCGAAACAAGCCCGCAGACAAAGACGTCTTTATTTTGAGGCAGGCCCATTTTTTCCTGAAGCGCGAGCTTGTTTTTATCCCGGGCTTCAATATTTTTTGAAGAGAATTTTTCGGCAAGGCCGGGGTCGGATTGCGGATTATTTGTTTCGTAATCAATTCCGTTAAGTATTCCGTAAACCTGCTTTTTTCGCGCGCGGAGCAGGCCATCCAGTCCGGCGCCGAACTCCGGCGTCATTATCTCTTTGGCGTAGGTTGGAGAAACGGTAATAATGAGGTCGGCATATTTTATGCCCCGCTTTAGGGAATTGATATTATTTAATTTCGGATCAAGGAAATCGGGAATGGGCCCATTCCCGTCGTCATCGTCTTCCGGGGGAATGAATTTATAGTTTCTGGTCATTCCCTGGGAGGCGAGATTGTGTATCGTCAGCACGGAAGCTATATTTTTAAGCTTTTTTGATTTTTTATATTCGTGTTTAAGGTAATTGGGAACGTATCCGGTCATCCAGTCGGTGGAAACAATAATATCCGGCAGCCAGTCGTTTGTTTTTTCCAAAAACTCAAGACAGCCGCGCGAGAGCAGGGCAAAGCGGATGGCGTCGTCGGCATAGCCGTAGACGTTGGAACGGAGCTCGTAATACTCCCGGTTTTCCAGAAAATAGGTAGTGACCGGAGAAAACTTGTCTTTTGTGGCATCAAGCTTGCGCACGTTGCAGATAAGTTTTTTGCTTTTGGGATCGGGTCCGCTTGGAACGCCCAGGGATTCCATTATATATGGGGCCCAGTGCGCCGTCTTGTCTATGGTTCCATAGTGGGGCAGCATGACGCGGGCGTCGTGGCCGAGGAGCTTTAGAGCCCGCGGCAGGGAAAACATCACCTCGCCCAATCCCCCTACTTTGGCAAAAGGGGCCCTTTCAGATGTAATAAAAAGGATTTTTAATCCTTTTTTAAGTCCCAAAGTCATATTATTCATATGATAACATGTTACGAAGCGGTTTTCTATCTTTTGTGTAATTGTACGGGGGTTGACCCCAGCACATAGTTTTAGCCTAAAACATCTATTTGGAATTGCAGAGGTAGATTATCAAAGCGCAATTTCATTTCGCATTACAATAAAACCTCTTTCGCGCCAAAACTATGTGCTGGGTTGACATAGATAATGCTTAGAGTTAAATTATCCTCGCGTTCCTTTAACCGAAAACTGGACAAGGAGCCCTTCAACTGTGTTCAGGGCAGGAGGAAGAGAAAATGACCGTAGCAATCGCGATTGTCGGCGGTTTGGCCATTCTTTTTACTTTGCCGATGCCGTTTATTGCTTGGCTTGAAGCAGCAGAGGCAGATAATAATGAAGGTATCGTGTATGGGTTTGCCGTAGGCGCGACGCTTGGTTGGCTTTTGACCATTACGCTTTTCATACTCGCTCTGGCAACACAAGCAATCGTTGTCATTTCCATTGTGGGAGCGGCGGCATTGCTCTGCGGCTTAGTGGGAGTATTTCTTTGCTTTGTGAATGCGGACAAGAATAACACAGGAGGAGTGTTGGCGGTTGTTTTGTTTGGTTTCTGTTTGACTATCGCGCTTCTTGTCCTCGCGCTGGTGAAGTAGAAAGATGAAACTAAGATGACTTTAGCCATCGCGATTGTCGGCGGTTTGGCCTTAGCCGGAAGTTTGTTTATGGTGGTCCTGTGTTGCTCGGCGGCGATAGACGCCGTTGCAGAAGATTCCGAAGAAGGCCGCAATATGTTTTGGATAGCCTCAATTTCTGTATTGGTCTTTTTGATGACAGTCACCCTCCTTGTTCTCGCGTTGGTGAAGTAATCTTTATATCCCGATAAAATCGGGATTTTTTTGTTGCCAGATTTTCGCATTTATTTTACCAAAGAAAAAACCTCCGGTTGTTCCGGAGATTTTTTCTGGAGTATATTTACAACAAAGCTCGAACTCATTTTACCGAAAATCGCTGAAAAAATCCAATCGCTCCGCCCCGCCGCCAGCCGCCGCAGAGCGGCGGCCTGCCTCGCAGAAAAATTGTCTTCCCCTTTTAAGAAAAAAATCGGGCGCGCGCAAAATCAAAAAATGTAAAGGCAATTTTTCTGCTCGGCTCCGCGCTCAATCGCGCGGGGCGGCGGGTGCGGCCTCTATTTTATTTCGCTCGCGGGCAAAAAGTTTCCCTCCCCCTTCAACCCCCTTCCACTTTTTGCCCGCGAGTTGGAAGATTTGTTTGGAAATTATTTTTCTGGCAGTGCCAGGATTTCGGTGTTGCTATGCAAAATCAAAGGGAAATGATAAAATTGTAAATAATGAAATTCCAGGGACCAAAATCACACATTCATTCAATTGCCCGTGGTCTTCTTGTGCGCGGAGAGGAAATTATATTGTGCCGAGTCAAAGACGCAGAATGGTTTTTTCTTCCCGGAGGTCATATAGAGGATAGGGAATCGGCACGAGCGGCGCTTTTGCGAGAATTGCGTGAAGAAATAGGCGTCAGTGATTATAAAATCACTTCTTTTGTTGGTGTCTGCGAAAATATTTTTTTACTCAAAGAAGGTGTTTCCCAGCACGAAATAAATATCTTATTTAAGGTTGATGTTCCGCAAGAAGTACAAATAAATACTAAAGAAGATCATATTGAATTTGTGAGCGTTGCTGTAAACAATCTGAAAGATTGTAAGATTTTGCCCGTCACTCTTAAAGACGGGCTCCTAGAATGGCTAAAAAATGGGAAGCCGTTTTTGAAGGAAATTTAATATGCTATGTTTATTTGCTTTGAAGGTATTGCCGGTAGTGGAAAAACTACACAAACAAAACTGCTTGCTGATTACCTGAAAAGTGTAAAGAAGAAAGAAGTTTTCATAAGTGCCGCCTATGAAAGTGATCGCCGTAAAGCGGTCTCTGACTTTATGAACACTTCGGGAATCAAACCTGATCAGAATGCGGTTATGTTTCTATTCCAGGCTTTGCATGCGGCACAGTACCACGAAGTTAATCAAGCTCTCACGAATGGCAAAGTGGTTATTGCGGATCGATGGCGGCATTCCTTCTTTGCGCATCATCTGCAACAAAATACATTCAGCCGAGATGAAATTTTCATGCGCCAGCTAGACCTACTGGCCTATAGGACGCTAGAGCCGGATATTTACTTTCTTCTTGATATACCCCCGTTGATTGCATACGAGCGATATTTGAAGCGAGAACACTCTATCAACGATAGCGGTTTAGAGTTAATGAGCAATGAATACTTTCATTCTGTCTCTAACTACTATAATCAACTCGCGCACAGAAATGGCTGGTGTGTAATTGATGGAACACGAGACCCTCAAGCCGTATTTTGTGAGATACGGAACATCATTAACCAAAAGTTATGATAACGACTTTATACATTGTCGGCTTCTTGCTTCTCCTTCATGGAGCTTATCAGCTTCTAAAATACCTGATCGTATTATCAGAAGTTAAAGAGAAATCTCATACTAAATCAGCACAGACCGCAATAAGGAAACCACATAAATTTTTCATTCTCGTTCCGGTTCTACACGAAGAAAAAACAATCGAGAAATTTCTAGTCGATCTTTCTTTGCAAGATTATCCTAACAATTCTTTTGAAGTTTGTGTGATAACTACACAAAAAGAATATTTAAACAGAGTTCAGCCAAATACCATTGATATCCTAAACCGATTGGTATCCGAGAAAAAATTTTCGAAACTCCAACTCACTATTATTCATTATCCTAATACTGAAGGATTTAAAGCTCATCAACTGGATTATGCTTTTAAGCAAATTAGAAAAATACGCAGTGATAATGCCGTTTCAAATACATTCTTTCTTTTTCTTGACGCAGATTCTGAAGTAGAACCAAGTACGCTCGCAAGATTCAATAGCTCAATTGAAGAAAATATCGAAATATACCAACAACCACTTCTTTGGTTCAAGAACATCGGGGACATCAAAAATCCATTCATGCAGAGTTTTGCATTTTCGCAATCATTTTTCTCCATATCTTACGAGATCCCTATGTTTATAGGAAAATTTTTTCCTTGGAGATTAAAATATCTTGTCGGGCACGGACTTTGCGCGAAGGGATCGTTAAAGAGTATTTTGCTTGGCGGCGAGCGTTAGCGAGCGGAGGCGGGGCGGCTTCCTTTGGTCAGGAATTTTTGATAAAATAGGTTCGATCGTAATCGTATAAATACTCCAAAAAACACTCTCTTCGCGAGGGTGTTTTTTGTCCTGTCATTCGGAACTTTAGTGAAGAATGGAGCGGGTAGGGGGAATCCTTTCGCTCCGACTCAAGCCTGGGCGCTCCGCACGCGAGCCGACGCCCGTCGGCTCTACTCGCGCCCTTCGATTCCCGTATAATCTTATAATTTTGGAGCGGGTAGGGGGAATCGAACCCCCGTCATTTGATTGGCAACCAAATGTTCTACCATTGAACCATACCCGCATGACAGTTATCTTTTTATCATTTCTTTTGAAAAATATCAAGTTTCTTTTATATTATATGGTAAAATAAATGTGTATGCCAGGTAGTAGAAATTCGACTGCTCTCGACCGCGGTCGGGAGCGAAGAGTGTGATTAGACATTATTTCTGGCAAAAGCTTATAAATTCGTAAAACATCAAATTATACTTAAGTCGAATTTTCACTACCTGGTATGACGATAGGTAAAACCAACGCGGAAATAGCCAAAGTCCTCGCCGATATGTCCATCCTTTATGAAATGGCAGGTGTTGATTTTAAGCCGCGCGCTTACGAGCGGGCGGCGGAATCAATCCGGACTTTGGACGAAGAGCTTCGCGATTTGTGGAAGCGCGAGGGCAAAAAAGGACTGGATAAAGTTCCGTGGGTCGGGCCCGGCATCGCGGCGCATATAGAAGAGATTTTAAAAACCGGACATTTTAAGGAATACGAACAAATGAAGAAAAAGTTTCCTATTGAGCTTGAAGAACTGATTGCGATTGAAGGCGTGGGGCCGATGGCGGTCAAAGAGCTTTGGCAAAAGCTTAAAATTAAGAATTTAAAACAATTGGAGGCCGCGGCCAAGGCGGGCAAAGTCAGAAAGTTGCCGCGGTTCGGAGTAAAGAGCGAAGAGAAGATATTAAAGGGAATAGAGTTTTTGAAAAAAAGCCGCGGGCGGTTTAACCTTGGCGAAATGTTTCCGATTGTAAAAAATATGGAGGAGCGGATTAGGCGTATTCCCGGAATCGGGCGCATCACCACCTGCGGTTCTTTCCGCCGGATGCAGGAGACAATCGGAGACATTGATATTTTGGTAACGGCGAAACAACCGGAAAAAGTAATTGATGCGTTTTTAAAGTTTCCGGAAATTGGCGATGTGTACGGCAAAGGCCCGACAAAAGTTAATGTGCGATTAAAAAACGGCATAGACGCCGATATCCGCGTCCTGCCGGAGAATGCGTATGGGAGCGCCATCCAGTATTTTACCGGCGACAGGTCGCACAATATTCAGTTGCGCACATTGGCGATTAAAAAAGGATACAAACTTTCGGAATACGGTCTATTCAAAGGAAAAAAGCTGGTGGCAGGCAAGACCGAGGAGGAAATTTATAAAAAATTAGGAATGGATACTCCGCCGCCGGAAATTCGCACCGCAAGCGGAGAAATAGAAGCGGCGCGAGCGCACAAACTTCCCAAATTGATTCCTTACGGAAGCGTTCGCGGCGATTTGCAAGTGCAGACATCATGGACAGACGGAGCCGCGAGCATAGAAGAAATGGCTAAAGCCGCAATAAAAGCGGGTTTGGAGTACATCGCCATTACAGACCACACTAAATCACTTGCCATGACCGGAGGACTTGATGAAAAAGGATTGGAGCGGCAGGGGCGGGAGATAGATAAAATAAACAAAGGGTTTAGGGTAAAGGGTTTAGGGTTTAGGATTCTGAAAGGCGCGGAAGTTAATATCTTAAAAGACGGAACATTGGATATTAAAGACGAAGCGTTAAAAAAATTGGATGTGGTGGGGGTTTCCGTCCATTCCCACTTTAATATGAGCGAGAACGAGATGACGGCACGGATTATACGGGCATTAAAAAATCCTTATGTTAATATCTTATTTCATCCAACGGGCAGGATAATTGGCAAACGCGAACCGTATAAATTGGATATTTTAAAAGTTCTTCGCGCGGCAAAAGAGTTTGGCGCGGCTATGGAAGTTAACGCGTCTCCGGACAGATTGGATTTGCGCGACGCGCATATTAAAGACGCTATCCGGCTTGGGGTAAAACTGGTGGTGGACTCGGACGCGCACGCTCCGGCGCATTTTGAGTGGCTCAACTTTGGCGTGGCGCAGGTGCGCCGAGGGTGGGGGGAGGCAAAAGACGTGCTGAACACTAAATCGCTTGAGCAATTTTTAATGTCTTTGCGCGGACTCAAACATTAGTTTAATTTTTTTGTCCTTTTATGGAGGATAGTTATCGCGTCAGTGATTCAGGCGATTTATTTTTGTTTCTTTTGATGAATTCTATAACGCGAGTTTCGTCAAAAGATGATAGTTTTTCAAGCCGCCCCCAGGAAGCAAGCGCGATTGGCGAATCATTGGCGGAACGCGGAGACACAATTACGCTGCCGGGGTATCTTTTCCCGATTGTTTCCAGCTTTTCTTTTGCGTCATTATCAATACTTGGCTGGTAGGAAATCCAAATGCCGCCATGTTCCAAGCTGTGCACCACATTTTCGTCTTTGAGTTCTTGTTGGTAAACGCCCCAATCCGTATCTTGGGCATAATGCCAGCCGGAAGTCGGCGGGTTTGAGTTATATTCCGGGTGCGCCGCGCCAACCGGAATGTGTTCCCGTCCTTGGATGGAAACGGGTTGTCCCGGCCTTGAAGCGGTTGTTTTGGAATTGAATAAAAAAATGATATAGCCGATGAAGACCAAAATAAGCAGAATGCCTAAACGTTTCATCGCTTTTTTTTGAAATAATATTTTTTGTTCTTTCCGCTGCGTCGCTTTTTGCTCCTCGCGGCGCATCTCGCGCCGCTCTTTTTTTGTCATTGGCTGGCTGGATTGTTCCGGCTGCATAGTTAGAATGTTTAAAAAGTTAGTTTTTTAAGCCGCAGAATTTTACCTGCCCCGTAGTGAATGCGGAGCATTCTACTATCGGGGAGTCCTGCGCGATCCCGTACAAGTGGTGGGCGAGGAGGGAGTCGAACCCTCACGGTCTTACGACCAACGAATTTTAAGTCCGTCGTGTATACCATTCCACCACTCGCCCACCATCTGCACGGGGTAAATATATTATTTCGCTACTCGGATCTTATTGCGCATATTGTAGCAAAAAATATAAAAACACAATAGTCGCATCTGCATAAGGCCAGGCACCACTTCTTGACCCGAAGATTCTTTTTTGTTAGGTTTGATTTAGGTTCTTTTAAAAACGAAAGGAGAGCAAAACATGACGCGGGAAGAAATTCGCAGTAGATATCAGCGTTTGTTTGCACGCAGGGAGGCCTTGGAAAAAGGCATTAAAGCAAGCCGCGGAACTGTTAGAGCGGCGTTAGATAAGTTTGATGATGTTTGCCGCAATATAGAAAAATTGCAGAGCCGATGTTCGCATCCGGAAGTAATCAATAAGCCCGTGTTTCCCACGCCCGACTGCAAGCAGGAAGCTTGCGCGGATTGCGGCAGAGTGTTTAAGGAATGCGAGTGTCTGCTCTGCAGAGCAACGGAGGAATTCAGTGATCCTTTTAGGCCCGGATAAATTCGGGCTTTTTATTTTTTGTTATTCGTGTTATCTTTAGAAATTAGTAATTAGGAATTAGAAATTTAAACGGATATGTCTTTTTCCATAGGAATCGTCGGTTTGCCGAATGTGGGGAAATCAACCCTCTTTAAGGCGCTGACCAAAAAACAAGTTCATATTGCCAACTATCCTTTTGCCACCATTGACCCTAATGTGGGCGTGGTTACCGTTCCTGACCGCCGGCTTGAGGAGCTGGCCAAACTTTCCAAGTCGGAAAAAATCGTGCCGACTTATGTTGAGTTTTACGATATCGCGGGACTAGTGGCCGGCGCGCATAAAGGCGAAGGGCTGGGAAATAAATTTTTGTCTCATATCCGCGAAGTTGACGCCATCGCCATGGTGGTGCGGGCTTTTGCCGACCCGAACATTATTCACGTTGCCGGGCGCGTTGACCCCAATAGCGATGTGGAGGTAATCCACTACGAACTTATTTTTGCCGACGAGGAAACAGTCAGGCGCAGGATTTCCGATATCAGGGCCCGGATTAAGTCCGGCTCCACCGGCGCGCTGGAGCATGAGCTTGCGGCCGTAGAAAAAGTCCACCGCGCGCTGGAGGCCGGGGAGC
Organism: uncultured Gammaproteobacteria bacterium; assembly: GCA_964609095.1. Lineage (GTDB taxonomy): Bacteria > Patescibacteriota > Patescibacteriia > CAZSQN01 > CAZSQN01 > CAZSQN01. Next base: position 41,284 of record CAZSQN010000004.1, read on the forward strand.
TGGCCCGGAGCGTTCCACTTTCCGCGGATGAAAAAGTGTTTTTGCGCGACTTGCATCTTCTCACAATGAAGCCGATGCTTTATGTGCTGAACGTTGATGAAGAATCCTTGAAAGAAGGCGGTTGGAAAGGGGTTTTGAATGAGAAACATTCTCCGCAAGTGGCTATGAACGCCCGTATTGAGGCGGAGCTCGCCGACTTAACCCCCGAAGACGCCGAAGAAATGATTAAAGAATTGAATCTGTCAAAAAGCGGGCTGGATGAGCTCATTGCCAGAAGCTATGAGGCCTTGGGGCTTATTACTTTTATAACCACCGGACCTATGGAAACCAAGGCCTGGACTGTTGCGAAAGGAGCAAAAGCGCCGCGCGCGGCCGGAGTGATTCATACCGATTTTGAAAAAGGATTTATTAGGGCGGAAGTGATCAATTGGAAAGATTTTTTGGATGCCGGAGGAGAAGTCGGCGCGAAAGAAAAAGGTCTGATTCGATTAGAGGGCAAGGAATATATTATGCAAGATGGCGATGTGTGTCATTTTCGTTTTTCTAATTAAGTTGGAAGATGCCTGATAAAAAATTGGAGAATAAAAAATCTGGCTGTTTAGGCCAGTTTTTTGATTTGGTGCGAGTAATACACGGCTGAATGGTTGCCGGTTTGCTCGCCGCAATTGATGGTAACTCCAAAGGTCGGATTTTTATTTCCTCGGTCCTGTTTCCAAGCCGCTTCGAGCAAATCCCGAACAACTTTTTTTATGGTTTTTGCAACCAAGCCGATACTGGGTATGTCGGGTTCAAAACGGCCTTCCTGCTTGTGGCCCGTTATTTCCGCATAAAGAAATCGGCAATATGTGCCGGAGGTTCGTTCCAGAAATTTCCTTATCTTTTCTTTGTTACCGGTGCTGGTTGTTATCTGCACGCAGACGATCGGCAGGATATCCCGTCCATCCATTTTGACAATCTGGAAGTCGGTCTTAAGGCGGTGGTCAAGCACCCGGTCCGAAATTATCTGGCAGCCCCACCTCGTCCGGAGCGATTGGATAACTCCGCGCTCAACTTCAAGGCCGTATTTTATCATCGGGCCTCCTCGTGGTTCGGTGTCAGCGTCTCGCTAGCCGCGCTTATATAAGTGAAATAGCGGGATACCCCGGGAGTATAAAGAACTTTGTTAAGAACACTATCAGTTTTAACTTATTTTGTCAAGCTTAACAGATAAATCTGCCTAATAACTTTTTGCCCCGGTCGTTCATAGATTAGTCCGCCAGACGGACTCACCTTTATATATGGAAGGCGGGTAGCGTCTGCCGGAAGAGGCGGGAGGATAACATAAGGAAAGTTTTTTATCTTTTCGGCAACGGGAATTGATATAATTCCGTTCCTGCTCGCAAATGACGGGAAAATCATAACTGCTTTTCCGCCCGGCTTTAGGATTTTTTCCCAGTCGCGAAGCGCGGCAAAGTAAATTTTTTCAAGCTCTTCCAGCCGGCGCCGCGCTTCTTCTTCGGACAAAAGCGATTTTTGAATCGGGCCCAGATACGGCTCGGTAATGATGGCGTCAATTTCTCTTTTTTTAAAATGTTTGGAAATTTCTTGCGCTGGGGATTGAAAGACCTTGGTTTTCGCCCCGCTTGTTTCGGGAAAGAATCTTTTTACCCAGCTTATATTTTTTTCCGTTCCCTCCGCCGCGAATTTTTCCAAGTCCGTTGCAAAGATATTTTTATATCCCATGATCATGGCCTCTGTCGCGATTGTGCCAAATCCGCAAAACGGGTCTAAAATCTCGGCGGATTTATCCGTTCCGGCAAGATTGATCATTATTCTCGCGACTTTTGGCGGCAGGAGCCCTACTTCCATTTCGCGCGCGGGGCGTCCAAAATCGCGGTAAGAAAATTCTTCAAATTCCTGCACGGCAGTTGTTTTGCCGACATGAATTTTTGGGCCGTCAAAGATTAATAAAAACTCCGCGCCCCGCGTCAATAATTTGTTTTTGGCAACCACCACCGAGGAAAGAGTCGGCTCACGGCTTATAACATGCCGGGAAGATATGCCCGCTTTTTTTAACCTTGATTTAATGGCTCCGCCAAGGCCGCGTGTGTTGATTTTTCTGTTGCAGTATGATGAGATGCCGAAAAATATTTTTTTTGCCCCGTACCGAACTTGTTCTGGTGCGGGGTTTCCCGCAAAGTATCTTTCAAGATAAGAAAAAATAGAATTTTCCAGTTCCATCGCGCCGCTCTCGCCGATATGTTCGCCAATTTTAATCGCGCCGCCAAGCTCATGCATCAGCCGTTTGGGATCCAGCGGCTCTTTTGTTTCCGCTATTAACGCTTCGGCGCAAGGATAACTGAAATGCGCTTCAGGCATTTTTGCGTAAAGCTCGGCAATGGAAAGCGCCGGGCTGCGGCCGAGGATAAAGATATATTTCATACCTCGTTATTATCGCCTAAAAGGCATTACTTGCCAAATCTGCGGCGTTATGTTAATCTTCGCTGTGATATGAAGTATGAGCTTTTAGCCATTATTCCGGCCCAATACAGCGAAACCGAATTACCCGGTATTTTTAGCAATCTCTCGGACGCGGTAAAAGAAGCCGGCGCGGAGGTTATCTCGCAAGAAGATAAGGGAAAAGAAAAACTGGCTTATTCCGTGGGACAAGTAAAATTCGGGCATTTATCGCTTATTAGATTTGAAGCCGAACCGGCAGTTGCCAAAAAATTAGGCGAACAATTGCGGCTTAGGAATGACCTGATAAGATATATGATCACCAAAGTTGTTTCTCGGGCGGCGCCAAAGCCGCGCATTGGTGGTGAAACGGCCAGAAAGGAGCCGGTATTTGCTCCGGTTTCCGGAGAAGAGACGGCAACCGCCAAGAAAGAGGAAAAAGTTACTTTGGAAGATTTGGACAGAAAGTTAGATGAAATTTTGGGAAAAGAAACCATTTAGGGTTTAGCGTTTAGGGTTTAGAAAAACTAAACGCTAATCGCTAAACGCTAATCGCTTAATATTATGAACTTAAACCGCGCCATGATTATTGGAAATTTAACCCGCGATCCGGAAGTCAGGACAACCGGAACCGGGCAGTCGGTGTGTACGCTCGGCGTTGCCACTAACAGGTCCTGGACCGACGCCAAAGGCATTAAGCAGGATGAAGTTGAATTTCATAGCGTGGTTGTTTGGGGCAAATTAGCCGAAATCTGCGGGCAATATCTGGGCAAGGGCCGCAAAGTTTATCTTGAGGGACGGCTTAAAACCCGCGAATGGCAGGGACAAGACGGAGTCAAACGGCAAAAAACAGAAATCATTGCCGAAAATATGATTATGCTGGACCGTGGGCAGGCAAGGGAAGGAAGTCCGTTTAATCCCGTCGGCGCCAACGCTAATAATCAAGTTCAACCCGCCGTTTCCGCGAGCGCGCTCGCGGCAGCCGCGGATCAGGAGATTAAAGTAGAAGATATTCCTTTTTAGGGTATAGGGTTTAGCGTTTAGGGTTTAGAAAAACTAAACGCTATACGCTAATCGCTAAACGCTTAATATTATGCCGAGACCGGAACAAAGACAGCAGAAAGAGGGCGCGTGCCACTTTTGCGTCAATAATATCAATGAAATTGATTACAAAAATACCGAGCTTTTGCGAAGGTTTGTTTCTTCGTACGGAAAAATTATGCCGCGCAAAAGAAGCAATCTTTGCGCTTGGCATCAGAGAAAACTGGCCAACGCCATAAAGCGCGCCCGCGTGGCCGCTTTAATGCCTTTTGCGGTTAAATAAAATACGAATTTGCGAATGATATGCGAATTCCGCGAATACGCGGATTCGTTTTTATTTTTATATGAATACTTTAGAACGGCTGCGGAGCGATAAATTTTATCGGGAAAATATTGAAGAACGTTCAAGAATTATCAGGTCCATCCGGGATTTTTTTTATGCCCGCGGGTTTTTGGAAGTTTCAACCCCGACGCTCTGCCGGCATCCGGGAATGGAGCCGTATCTTAATCCGCTGGAGGCCGAAGTTTTTGATGACGAAAAAAATAAAAAAACAGCCGGACTTATCACCTCGCCCGAATACGCGTTAAAGAAATTATTGGGAGCCGGATTTCCTAAACTGTTTGAACTGGCCCGCGTTTACAGAAACGGCGAGCCGCAAGGCGGGCTGCACAATGCGGAGTTCACCATGCTTGAATGGTACCGCGCCGGCGCGAATTATATTGATATTATGAATGATTGCGATGAGCTGCTTCAAGAAGTGTCGGAAAATAAATTCGGTAAAAGCGAAAGAATAAAGGTCCGAGACATATTTTTGGAACGGGCCAAGATTGATTTGGATGAGATCGGCGGCGCGGCTGAGCTTATCCGGTTGGGAAAAGAAAAAGGGTTCCAGACGAAAGACGGAGAAGGTTTCGACGATGCCTTTTTTCGCATCTTTATTTCCGCGGTTGAACCGGCATTAGCCGAATATAAAAATCCGGTTATTCTTCACGAATATCCGATTGAGTTGGCCGCGCTCTCCATACCGGCCGCAAATCCTCGTTATGCCGAACGGTTTGAGCTTTATGTAAAAGGAGTGGAAATGGCCAACGCCTTTTCCGAGCTGACAGATCCGGTGGAGCAAAGAAAACGTTTTGAGGAGGAAGCGTTGAAGAGAAAATCGTTAGGTAAAAAGATTTTTTCTGTTGATGAAGAACTTTTAGAATCATTGCCCAAGATTGGACGAGCCGGAGGAATCGCGCTCGGAGTTGACCGGCTGGCGATGGTTATTTTAGGAGCGGAAAAACTGGAGGATGTCACGCTTTTCCCGTCAAAAGAATTATTTGATAAGATATAAAAATGATTACCGCGCCCCAAAAAAGAAAACTCGCGTTAACTTTTACCGCTATTTTTTCGGCTCTCGTTTTGGCAATGGGATTTTATGTTTTTGTTTTGCCGCCTCTTGTGGCGGCCGCGGCCGTTAATTCGGGCAATCTTATCAAGGCCTCGCGGCCGTCGGTTTATTATTACGGGGAAGACGGCAAACGTTACGTGTTCCCCAATGAAATGACATACAAAAGCTGGTATGTTGATTTTTCCGCGGTGAAAAAAATTACCGACGCGGAGCTTGCTTCAATCCCCATCGGCGGCAATGTCACCTATAGGCCGGGCGTTAAAATGGTAAAAATAACCACTGATCCGAAAGTGTACGCGGTGGCCAAAGGCGGAGTCCTTCGCTGGATTAGGACAGAAGCGGCGGCGCGTTCGCTTTACGGCGCGAATTGGAATCATCTGATTGAGGATGTGCCGGATGAATTTTTTACAAATTATTCCGTCGGTTCGCCCGTTAATTCATTTTCAGATTTTGACAGAACCGGCCAAATGGCGGCGGCACCGACTATCAATACTGACAAAAATATTAAAGCGCTTACGAGCGCGCCTGCTTCGGTTACGCAGCCAAATTCAGAATCAAGTCCGTCCCCGACACCCGCGCCAGAGGCGGCGCCAACTCCCGTTTCAACCCCCGCGCCCGAGCCGGCTTCAACTCCGGAACCGGTTCCGCCGTCAGGCGAGACGAGAGAGGAAAACGTTCTTGCGCCGCGAATTTTCTTTACTGATATTATTAGCGGTCCGAATACCGGCGGACAGGATAACTTAGGCGCTTTTATCACGATTTGGGGCAAGGGATTTGGCGCGAGCAAAGGCAGTTCAACGGTAACAATCGGCGGCCAAGAAGCGGCCAAATATGTGATTTGGGGAGAGAATAACGGCATTGCCCGCGATTTGGATATGATTGTGGTTCAGCCGGGGCCAAACGCGAGGAACGGAAATATAGTTGTTACGGTTAACGGGCGCGCGAGCAACTTCCTGCCTTTTACCGTACGAAGCGGACAGATTTATTTTGTCATTCCCGGCGCGGCCAATGCCAGCGATTCAAATTCCGGCGCTTATGCCGCTCCTTTCAAAACGATTTATCAGCCGCGCAAAGTGATGCGCTCCGGCGACATTGTTTACGTTAAAGGCGGAACATTTAATTCTCCGGATCCGGAGCATCCCGACTGGGACGCTGTTTTACTGTTGGAGCCCGAAGGCGACCCCAACGGAACACCGTCGTCCCCGATCGCTTATATCGGATATCCGGGCTCTCGTCCGGTCATTGATGGGCGGGGTTCAATGCGCCGGGGAATTATGATGGATCAGGGAATGTCTTATTATGTCATTGCCAATCTCGGGTTTACCGGCAACGCCGCCACATTGGGGTTGGCTGGCACTGGCCATCGCGCCGTCGGCAATTATTCTTATGATAGCCTTAATTATTCCGAAGGGGCCGTGATTGGAGTTACCGGGAACAGTTCCAATTTGAAAATATACGGCAACTTTATGCGCAATAACGGCGGAACAGATGAGGGCTTAGCCGGACATGGTTTGTACATTCAGGGCTTTGGAACCAACAGGGATATTGATTTTGGCTGGAATCAGATTAAAGACCAGCGCGGCCGGCGCGCCATTCAGCTTTTCGGCCACATGGCCGGAGACCGCATGGACAATATCCGCCTTCACGACAATTTGATTACCGGTTCCGTGCGGAACAACATTATTTTGGGAGGCAGCGATGGCGGCACGGAAGTGCTTGGCACTATTTATGTTTACAACAACATCATCGCCATTGGCGATGATCAGGGCTTGCGCATTAATGACTCGCAGGGAACAGTTTATATCCAAAATAATACGTTCTATAACAATGGCTCGTTGGGATACGACGGGGTCGCGCAGATTTACATTGAACGCGCCGGCGTCGGCAAAATCACCGCGCAAAATAATATCTTGTATGCCGAAGCCGGGCAAACATATTATCAGCTTGAGCCAGGTGTTAATTCTTCAGTATTAAAGGCCGGCAATAATCTTATTTATAATGCCGGCGGATGTCCCGCTTGGGAGTCGGGATGCGTTAACGCCGACCCGCAATTTACGGATAAAAATAAAATGGATTTCCGCCTTAAAGCGGGGAGTCCGTCCATAGGCGCCGGAGCAAACACGGCTATCAGCGTTGATTATCTTGGCGTAGCCCGGCCGCAGGGCGCGGCCTATGACATCGGCGCCTTTGAGTTTGCTCCTTAAGGCGCGTCTTCTCAAGAATAGAATTATTTGGTACAACACAGTTAACATGAAATATGGAATATGCGGCATGTAACCTGGAATGAGTAGAATAAATTTTAAATTTTGAACCATGGTTCATGATTCATGCTCCATGACTTGTGAAAAGTATGGAAACGACAGCCGACATCAGCAAAGACATAGTTATCCGTTTTAAGGACGATTTATATATCGTTACGGATTTTCAAAAAATAAGCCCGGGCAAAGGGTCCGCTTTCGTGCGCACGAAATTAAAAAATATCAGCACGGGAAAGGTTTTGGAAACCACTTTTAAAGACGGGGAAACGATAGAAATCGCGGAAATTGAAAAAAAGAAAATGCAATATCTTTATAAAGACGCTCACGGCTACGCCTTTATGGACGGCGCGACCTACGAGCAGGTAACGGTTCCGGAGAGTTTGGTTGGAGAAAAGGCCGCTTATCTTAAAGATGGGCTGGAAGTTACGATAGTCACTCATGAATCCGTGCCCATGAACATAGAATTGCCCAAAAAAGTAGTAATGAAAGTGGCCGAAGCGCCGCCCGGCGTTAAGGGCGATACCGCCAGCGGCAATGTGACCAAAGAAGCGATATTGGAAAACGGCACCAAAGTCCGCGTCCCCTTATTTATAAAAGAAGGCGAAGAAATCGTGATAAATACCGAAACCGGAGCTTATGTGGAAAGGGCTTAAAGCCATAGAGCCGTAAAGCTTTGCAGCTAAAAATCACCTCGCAATACTGCGGGGTGATTTTGTTCAATGCTTAGATTTAACTGATATTAGGTTTCCATTGTCATTCCCGCCCCCGGTCGCAGCCGAGGGCAAGCTCCAGCGGGAATCCAGAATTTGAACCCGTAGATTCCCGCTTTCGCGGGAATGACAGATAACTGGCAAAGTTTAAACCTAAATTTTTGGCTAAATTTATAAACAATTTTTTATAAACCTAATACCAGCTAATTCTTATGAAGCTTGGGCGACGGTTCCTTCATGCTGCGTGGGGAGAATATCCAGCTTGTCTTTTTCGCGCGCGGCCGCGAGCGCCCTGACGCGCACTTCTTTCATCAGTTTTGGATTTTCTCGCAAGAATTGTTTGGCCGCTTCTCTGCCCACGCCAAATTTAACGTCGCCTTCTCCGTCGGAGAAAGAATAAGTATTGCCGGATTTTAATACCACTCCCAGCGCGACTCCGGTATCCAGCAGGTCGCCGGGAACGGAAATCCCCTCGTTGTACATAATGTCAAATTCCGTGGCGCGGAAAGGCGGGGCGACTTTGTTTTTGACGATTTTGGCCTTAACGCGGTTGCCGATAATTTTTTCTCCTTGTTTTATCTGCGCGGCGCGGCGCACCTCAACTCTTACCGAAGCGTAAAATTTTAGCGCCATGCCGCCGGTGGTGGTCTCCGGATTTCCGAAGACGATGCCGATTTTCATTCTTGTCTGGTTTATAAAGATAAGCACGGTTTTTGATTTGGAGATAATACCGGTAAGTTTGCGCAAGGCCTGGCTCATCAGCCGCGCGTGAAGCCCCATATGGGATTCTCCCATTTCGCCTTCAATTTCCGCTTTGGGCACGAGCGCGGCCACGGAGTCCACCACGATTACATCAACCGCGTTTGAACGCACCAATGTTTCCACGATATCCAGCGCTTGCTCTCCGGTGTCCGGCTGGGAGATAAGAAGTTCGTTTATGTTTACTCCGATTTTGCGCGCGTAATCGGGATCAAGCGCGTGTTCCGCGTCAACAAAGGCGGCCAGGCCGCCGGCTTTTTGCACCTCGGCCACGATGTGCTGGGCAAGAGTGGTTTTGCCCGAGGCCTCGGGGCCGTATATTTCTATAATCCTGCCGCGGGGAACGCCGTTTACTCCCAAGGCAATATCCAGCGATAAACACCCGGTTGGGACGGCATCTACGATCATTCTTCTGGCTTCGCCCAGCTTCATTATGGAGCCATCGCCGAATCGCTCCTTGATTTGTAAAATCGCTTCCTGCGCGGCTTTAAATTTTCCCGTCTCCTCCTTTTTTTCTTTAGACATAATATAAGCTGTTAGCTGTTAGCTTTTAGCTGTTAGAAGTTGAATTTCTAAAAGCTATAAGCTACAAGCTGAAAGCTACAAGCTGAAAGCTGAAAATATCTCACCACAAACCATGGAAACGCGCAACTAACGCACGGCCACTGGCTCCTCATAGAGCACGCGGCGAAAGATGGTTCTCTCCCTGCTTCTCCGTTTTGAAGCTGAAATTTTAATCAGATTCACTCCGCGTTCCAACCGCACTGTTTCTTTGAACTTGCCCTGCGTGTCGGAGATAACGTCTTCGCCGTTAATTTGGATGCGCGTTTCCGGCTCGGCGCCGCCGCGGACGATTATCTCTCCTCCTCTGGCCACGGCGTCTTCGGCCGGTTCAAGTATATAAAGTTCCGGAGGCGAGGTTATTTTTTTCGCTTCCAATCCCAAATAAACAAGAAGCGCCAGGCCAAGAAGGCCGAGCATTGTCAGGCGCGTGATAAACACGGTGGGCAAAAGATAGGTTTTTAGAACTCCCGCGCTGGGCGCCAGCCGTTCCGGCGGTTTTGTTTTTTTTGTATTGCTGGTTTCAAGCTCGTAAAGATCCAAAAAAAATCCGCTGTCTCTGCCAAAGGCGCGGGCATAGGCGCGGATAAAATTTTTTATATAAATTTCTTCGGGAAGATTTTCATAGCGTCCGGCTTCCAGTTCCGCAAGGTGGCGTTCGGGAATATGCAAAATCGAGGCCATGGCGGAAAGTTTTACGCGCTTCTCTTCGCGCAGCTCTTGTAGCCGTTCGCCTAGCTTCTTTTCACGGATTAGTTTTTTGGAAAAAAAACCTATCATTCTTTAGCGTATAGCGTATAGCGTATAGACGACCTAAACGCTAATCGCTAAACCCTTATAGGGGGTTTTCTTCATCCTGCTCATTATTTTCCGGTTCGTCAACCATTTCCATTTCCGCCGGGCGCGCGACTAAAATTTCTCTTGGCTTTGCTCCGTCGCCCGGGCCGATGATACAGTGCTCTTCCATAATATCCAAGAGGCGCGCGGCCCGCGCGTAGCCGACTTTGAGCCGCCGCTGAAGAAGCGAGGCCGAGGCCTTGCCGGCCATAATAACCAGCGACTGCGCCTCGGGCAAAAGCGGGTCGCCATCGGAGAGGTTTTCTTCAAAAGCGGTAAAGCTTCTTTGCTGTTTTTCGGTAATGTCTTGATTGTATTCCGGAGCTCCCTGCGTCTTCCAGAATTCCACGACTTTGCTTATTTCATCATCAGCCACATAAGCTCCTTGCAGCCGTTTTGGTTTGGAGAGTTCGGCGGAAAGGTAAAGCATGTCGCCGCGGCCCAGGAGCTTGTCCGCGCCGGAGGTATCAAGAATCGTGCGCGAGTCGGTTTGCGAAGCAACGGCAAAAGCAATGCGCGAAGTGATGTTGGCCTTGATAAGGCCGGTGATAATGTCAACGGATGGCCGCTGGGTGGCGAGGATGAGATGGATGCCCACGGCGCGGGACATTTGCGCGAGGCGAATAATGGAGCCCTCCACTTCGGACGCCGCCGCCACCATTAGGTCTGCCAGTTCGTCTATGACGATAACAAGATACGGCATTGGCTCCTCGGCCGCGTGATTGTAAGAAAGAATGTCGCGCGCCCCGGCTCGCTGAAGCAGGTCAAAGCGGTGGTCCATTTCGGAGATCGCCCATTTTAAGGCATTAACTGTTTTAGGCACTTCGGTTATCACCGGCGTTATCAAATGAGGAATGTCATTGTAATTGGTAAGTTCCACCCGTTTGGGGTCAACTAAAATCAGCTTTAGGGTGTCCGGCCCGTTTTCGTAAAGCAGGGACATGATAATGGCGTTAAGAGAAACAGTTTTCCCGGAACCGGTCGCGCCGGCAACAAGCAGGTGCGGCATTCGGCCGAGGTCGGCAAGCCAAGGATGGCCGGCAACATCTTTGCCCAAAGCCACCATCAGCGAATTTTTCCTCTCTCGAAACGCCGGCGCTTCCAGCAGTTCGCGCAGTCCCACCGTGGCGATGGTATGGTTAGGCACTTCAATGCCGACCAATGATTTTCCCGGAATCGGCGCCTCTATCCTTATGGGATGCGCCGCGAGCGCCAGCGCCAGGTCGTTGGAAAGCCCGGTGATGCGCGCGAGCTTGATGCCTTCGGCTGGCTTTAAGGTGTATTGCGTGACGGTCGGACCGACAGACACATCGCCCATCTCAACGCTGATGCCGAAATTTTCCAGGGTTTTTCTGATTCTCTCCATGGCCGCGTCAATGTCTCCGGCCGAGGGTTTGTTTTTTCGCTCGTGCAGGAATTCAAGCGGAACACTGACCGGCAGCCGTTTTGTTTTTTGCGGAGCCGGGCTTGCCGTTGGCCTGCCCGGCCCGGCTAATACGTTTGTTTTGGCCTGCGGAGCCCGTTCGGTTCTCTCGCCAAGAGAGCGAAAAGAAAAATCCTGATGCCGCTGAAGCTCGTCCGTTTCCATCCGCGGATATTTTTTAAAAATAAAAGCAAACGAACGGAGCATTTTGAAAATGGACCGCGGAAGCGCCATGAGAACGGAGAAATTTTTAAGCGAAAGGGAAAAAGTAAGAAAGAGTCCGGCGCAGAGCAGGGTGATAATAACAAGCAAAGCCGCCCAATAGCCCATAATCTTGACCATGGGATAAGCGGTAAGGATGCCGAGGTATCCGCCGCCGTCGCCCAGCACGCCCTCCAAGGGATTTGCCTTTTTTTCAATCAGATGAATGGTCCCGTTAACTGACAAAAATAAAATCGCCAAACCAATCTTACCCTGCGCCCTAGTGGTGATTTTTTCCGGAATGGCGATAATGCCGGAGAGAAGCAGGAAAAAGAGCGGAGTGGCGGCGCGGGTGCGGCCAAAAAGCGCGGCCGTGGCCTCGTTCCAGATTTCTCCGGCATCTCCGGCAAGCCCCAAGAGCGCGAGCAGGGAAAAGGCGGCGGCGGCAAAAAGAAAAATAACGGCAATGCCGCGGCGGGTTTCTCCCGGAACGTTATTCCAGACGCTTTCTCTTTGCCGATGGCGGCCTCCTCCGTCGCGAAAGTTTCGGAGAGCCGGCCTTTTTTCTCTGGTTTGGAATCTGCGGTTCCTCATAAATCTTTTCTATTTTAACATAAAAAAAACCTCGGCGCCAGCCTAGCCCGGTTAAAATTCATCCCAAAAGGGCTGCAAAGGAAGCACCAACGATTATTGCGGTTTTGAACCAGCTGCGCTTTTTCTGCGGAGCTTTGCTCCGCGAGACCCCGACCGTAATCGGAGAATAGGCGCGCTGGTTTTTGCCGCAAACGTTATGCTCCTCCGCAGCCCTTTGGGGACACAACTTAATTATATAACTGATATTAGGTTTATGAAAAATTGTTTATAAATTTAGTCGAAAATTTAGGTTTAAATCCTGCTAATTATTTGTCATTCCCGCCCCCGGTCGCAGCCGAGGGCAAGCTCCAGCGGGAATCTACGGGTTCAAATTCTGGATTCCCGCTTTCGCGGGAATGACATGAGAAACCTAATATGAGTTCATATTTAAAAATTAGAGAAATAGAAAAGCCCCCACACCGGTTCCGCCTTTGGCGGATTGGTATGGGGGCTTGTTGCGGGAGAGCGGGTCGGCCTTACTTCCAGAGCTCGGCGTGGTCCCCCTTGTGGCGGACCTCATAGCCCTTGGCCTCGGCGTCGGCGATCGCCTGCTTCTCGTTCAGGCCGCCTCCGAAGACGATGACTCCGACCCTCTTCGGCTCCTTCTTCTTCTCGGCCATCTTTCTTCTCCTTTCTAGATGTTGGCCTGCTTGTTGAGGCGGTTGATGTGGCTGCGGATTCTCATCACGCGTTCGGGGTGGCCGGTGAGGTCTCCCCTGCGGCCGAGCTTCTTGAACTTGCGTTCGGCGCGGTTCGCCTCCGTGAGGAGGTTGCGCCGCTTGTTCGCTCGGCGCGTCGTCTCGCTGTACCTGCTCGGGCCGCGGACCTTGACCTTCTCGCCGTCGCCCTTCTTCTTGCCTCCGCCGCCCTGTCCTCTGTTCCTCTGTCCCATGTCTTTGTCTCCCTTCTTTGCTGGTTGATTGTTGTCCCGACATGAAGTCGGGATCCCGACCGAAGTGTCGGGAAAAGATCCATGTTCCAGACCCGTCCCGCAGAATTGCAGGACAGATTCAGAATAAGGATGGGGAGTAGTAGAGCAGAGCTCACTACTCCCCGAGGGAAGGAGGCGCTATTTTTGTTTGCGTCCCCTCCCCGGTAGAGCTGATTTCGGCTCGAGGACGCTCAAGCACCTCGCCGTCTTTTTAGTATGTGCTCCCGATCGCGGTATAGACGGAAACTCCCGCGTCGGGTTTATCTGATCGAACATTTCTTGCCTTTCTCGGCCATCTCACAAGAGAAAGCCGCCAGGGGTTAGAAGTCGCTCATGATCTCGTGCGTAGAGTCCGACCAGGAGAGAACTTCGTCGGAGGCAAGAAGATGGTCTTGCCACTCCTCCGCGATCTCACGCTCTTGCCGTACCGCTTCGGGTTCGTAAAGTTCGATATCGTTGCCAATTCGAATTACGAGTGTCAGCTGCGGGATTTCGAAGTCAGAAGAGGCAAGCCGCATGAACGGACGCATATTTCGCATGCGCCTAGTGCGCTCGGCCTTGGCACGCTTCTTTTCGGCTCGACGCAGAAGGTGCAAGACGCGCCTCTGCATGCGACTGGTGCCCCAGACGAGCTTTACCGCCTGACTTGAAGTGAGTGTCCTCTTACTGCTCGCGGTGCAACACACCTCTTCGTAGATTTGAAACGCTTGATTTTCCGAGAGTCGCATTATTGGCCCTTTCTTTGTTTGGCCATTTTTTGAATGTCCGTCTTAACGCGCGAATTTTTGCTCGTGCGTTCAGATGGAAGCCCCTCTGTGAGAACCACAGAGGGGCAAAGGAACTAGGTGGGAACACCCACCCGTCGCCCAAGGAAACGAAATTGCAAGCAATTTCGTGACCACGGGTCGGGGCAGGCTACTTCTTGAGCGAGTCGGCCTTGGCGGCCGCCGCGATGAGGAGACCGACCCTGAGCGGCTGGCGCTCGGGTTCGGGCTCGGGAGGCGGCACGAAGTCGTCCGTCTCCTCCGAGAGCCCGGCCGCGAGGGCGAGTCCCTCGTCGACCGCCTCGCGTTCGCTCGGGACATCCTCGTGCTTGGTCGGGGGAGCGGAACGCTCGGGCTTGTCCTTGGGCTTGGAACCCTTGGGCTTGCCGTTGTTCCGCTGGGGCGCCGGGGCCGTCTCGGGAGCGAGGTACTTGGCGTAGCGGTTCCTGGCGGACTGCCTGGCCGTATCCTCGGCGGCCTGGCGGCCCATCTCGCTCGCCTTGCGCTGGGCGCTGACCAGGTCACCCTTCTGGAGGTACAACCCCCGGAAGAGCTCCTTGTTCTTGCCCTGCGCGCGCAGATACGCGGTGGCGTCCTTCTCCGGAACCGAGCCGATGATCTGGCCGTTCCGGATGAGGAACCAGTTCGCGCCCTTGGCGTCGGTGGGGCCGACGCAGCCGAGCTCCTGACCTTCGGTGAGCTCCGCCTCGTTCTTGGCGAACGAAACGAAGAAGTCCTCCACCGTGCGCCGGCGCTCGTTTTCGGAGATGAGGCGAGCGAGGTGTTCGATGTTCTGCTGGAGCGGGAAGCTCCTGAACTCGAGCCTCTCGAGACCCTTGACCTCCTCGCTGTTCGCGCGTTCGTGCTGGAAGCAGAGCACCCTCCGCTCCAGCACCTCGCGCCGCTGCGTCTCCTCGCCGCGGTAGTTGACCACCGGGGCGAAGCGAGACACCTCGACCATGTACAGCGCCGAGATGATCTTGCCGCTCTTGAGCTGGATCTTGTCGCCGGCCTTGGCGACTCGCGTGCACTTGAGGCCTTCCTCACAGTACTCGCAGTGAAAGACGTGCTCCTTCCACGTCTCCGGGTCGCGCGGGTTGATGCCCTCGAGCGCCTTGGTGATGTTCTTCTCGTTCTGGTCCATTTTTATTTCCTTTCGTTCTGTTTTCGGTTGACTTGCCAGAGCACCATGCCCGGGCAAAATTTCCCGCCAAGTCAAAGAGCATGCCTCTCTCCGCAATGGAGAGGGGCTCGCGTGAAGCAACAATTTAGAAAGAACAATGCATCCTATTATCTATCAATTCATCCGATAGCTAGTGATACTGTCTGATTCAGAAGTTGTCGCCTCGCGTGAAATTTTTTTTTGTTCCAGCAGATTTCATATCTGAAGGGAGAATTTGGGCGCTAAGTGTTGTAAAAGGAACACTATAATTTGCCCCTCCTGCCCTCCAGGTATGAAATCTGCAGTTCTTTTACTTTGTAATGTCCGATCTCATTTCAGATGACAATTTTGATTCATCATTTCAAATGAAATCCTATTTATGAGCCCAATAGGAAGGGATTGAAAGAGCGGGCGAGTTAATCGATCTCGTCGAAGTCGGGATCGGAGTCGGAAGGGACCGGCTGCTCCTGCGCGCCCGGGTCCGTCTCGTCGTGGAGCTCGAGCTCGGTGGGGACCTCGGCGGCGGCCTCGGCTCGCGCCATCTCGTGGTTCGGGCAGTCCGGGTTGCCGCAGTCCGGCAGTTCGCCGCCGAGCAGCTGCTCGATCGCGTCGTCTCGGACCCCCGCGGCGATCTCGTTTCTGACATCGGTGAGACCCGCGATGATCTCGTCCAGCGTGGAGAGCGTGGAGATCGGCCCATGGGGAACGGCCTCGGACACCATCTCCTCGCCTTGGCGCATCAAGCCGACCAATGCTTGGGTGATTTCCTTGATGACCTGGTCCTCGGCGGTCTTCTGCTCGTCCATCTCTCTTCTCCTTTTCAAAGGTCTTGAACCAATAGTCGCGCGCCTTATTGCCCGCAACCTCGATTCAATAAATTTGGAGGCGAATTGCTGTTCTGCAAAATGCGGAACAGTTTTTAACATCGCTTCGCGGATAGAATCAGTATCACCCCGCACTTTTTCCATTGATATTTTTGTTTTTAGTACGGCAGAAGGCGAAGTTGACTTCGTCTGCGTCTGTACAATAAAAAGTTAAATATCCTTAGAAAAAGTGCGGGGTAAACCGGTTTTATCTGCCTTTGATGCCGTCCCAAGCCCCTCCAATTTTGGATTTAACTTGGGTCTCCCCTCCATACTTATTGTTACGAATCATGAAGCTTGTCCCGCCGCTTCTTTAATTTAAAACGGAATAGGCGGGATCCCGCCGTGGCGGGAAATCATGAATCATGGATGTTGAATTTTTTATGAACTTTTCAGTATAGGGCAGAAACTTAAAAAAGTCAAGCTCCCGCCCTTTTCTCAAAACACCTTCTTGAATGAAGCTGTTTTCAGAAAACTTGCTCGGATTCCAGCCTTACCGAGCATGGCTACTCCGTTAATAGCCCAACGGAGTCAAAAGGATTCTTCGTAGTTGTAGGAACTAACGTTTACGCCGAAACCCCATCGTGTCCTCCTTGTTTGGCATTTGCCGAGCTACTTGCCGTCCGGCCGAGTGAACTCGTCCATGATGGCGTACTCGGCTGCTCCCTGACCGTTGTCGCGGTCGTAGAGGCGCATGTCGAGCGCGTCGCTCGTGATGTCCACCTTCATGACCCTGCCCTTGAGGTAGTCGAAGTAGATGCGCCGACCCTTCTGGAACGAGTCCAGAATCTTCTGTGCTTCTTCCACGGTCATTGGGGTGGGGTCGAAGTGTAGGAACCCCACGCCCTGACAGCGCGCCCGGTTGTAGAGCGCCATGAGCACGCGCGCCTTGTCCATTCCCGCGATATTCATGAGTTTCTCCTTTGTCAGTTGTTGTTGAATGTCCGTCTTAATTTCCCTCCGTAGAATTGCGGAGAGAGATTCAGATGGGAACCCGAATGAAGAACTCATTCGGGTGAAAGGGGCTGGCTACTGATCCATGTCGGTGAACTCGGCGAGGAGCCGGTTCAGTCGAGCGACACCGGGGTCCGAAAGCCGCGAGATGCGGTCCCCGTCCCGGAACCATCGGCCGGTGACCTCATCCTCGTCGCGGAGGCGGGCGACCTCGTTCTCGAGTTCGTTGCCGGCGAACGCATTGAGCGAGATCATGACCGGAACGATGTCCGGCTCCGTGACCTCGTCATCGATGTCGGGGACGAGCCCGAGCTTCCGGGCCAACATCGTGTGAAAGAGCATCTTTTTTCCTTTCTGTTGTGCTTTTGGGCCGCGGATTATTTTTTTATCCACAGCTTATTGTAGCCATACTATAACACATATCTAAAATCCTGTCAAGTGTTTTGGGTCAGTTTCCTATATTTTTGGCCTGTTTTAGCCATTTTATAGCGTCAGAAATGGACAACAAATGGCATTTTTTAAGAATGAATTCATATTAGGTTTTTCATGTCATTCCCGCCCCCGGTCGCAGCCGAGGGCAAGCTCCAGCGGGAATCTACGGGTTCAAATTCTGGATTCCCGCTTTCGCGGGAATGACAAATAATTGGCAGAATTTAAACCTGTATTTAGAAAACCTGCCCGAATCCAGCAATGCTGCGGGATTCGGGCAGGATGTCGGCATTGAGGCGGCAAAAAACAAAACCCCGATTGTGGTCGGGGTTAAAAAAGATCAAAACTTTCTAAAAAATCAGCAGCCGGAGTAGGTTTCTACCGCCGCCGCTCCCGCAACCGGAGTGACTCCGTAAAGTTCGTACTTGAACATGGTCTGGCCAAGAGCGGTGGAGATGGCAGTGTATTTCACCCGTTCTCCGGCCGCGAGATAGGCAAAAGCGGTGTTTGGCCGCTTGATCTGGCTCATATGAACGCGCGCCTCGGTCAGCTCTCCATTTTGGAGAACGTACACGCTGCCCCAATGCTGGGATGGGTTGTAGTACTTGACCACGCCTTCTTCCGGCCAGACATCGGGCTGCTCTTCTTCGTCGGGAACATACTCCGAGCTGTTTGCGAGCTTTGCTCCGGCCAATACCTTGTTTAGAATCGCGTTCAGATCCGCCCATCTGAAGTAGACAGGTTCAATCACCGAGCCATTTTCGGCGCGGCAAGCGCGGCCTGTGTAAAGCCGGGTGTTACAAACCAGATAGAAGCTGCCTTTCTGGCAGACGATGGAAATTTCTTCAATCCGCCAGTTGCCGTCTTTGCTCCAGTAAAGCAAGCGGACGACATTTTGGGGAAACTTGGTGTACAGTTCGCCGCTCTCGTTGGCAAAGATGTACACGCTCTTTCCATAGAGCGCGTAAAGAGGATTTTCCGGCGCCATGTCGCGGCGGCGCGCGATGTTCTTCTTTCCGTCTTGCTCAAAGACAACCGGCGCGCCATCAGGGCTTCTGGGCGCGACAATCGCCAGCTCAAAGGACTTGCCAACATGCCGATGAAGATGATTGCCGATGCAAGCGGCAGAAAGATTCTCTGCCGTCACGCCGTTTCCTCTATCCGGCACGATTTCTTCGTTATCGTAGAAAACGCGAATGTCGAGCGGCTGTTCCATTTTTCCTCTCCCTGCCCCGAACGAAGTTGAGGGGCTTTGTTGTGTTTGTCCGCCAAAATTTTCGTTTCACGAAAACTTGGGCGGGGTTGGTTGTGCAAAGACCGCACTTGCTTCTGTTTAAGGCAAGAGCAAATGAATACTAAACAATAACACGATTTTACTATTCGGTCAAGCCCAGCACATAATGTTTTTTATGTGCTGGATTATGTGCGGGGTTAGCGGTCGCTTCTTTTGCGCTCTAAAGCGTTAAGGATGGTTTTGCGGATTCTGATGTTTTTTGGCGTTACTTCCACCAGTTCGTCATCGCCGATATATTCAAGCGCGTTCTCAAGCCCCATAACACGGGACACATCAAGCGCTTCGGCCACGCCATCGCCCTTGGAGCGCATATTGGAAAGCTTTTTTTCTTTGCAGACATTTACGGCCAAATCCTCGGGTTTGGCATTTTCCCCAACCACCATTCCTTCATAAACGGTCGTGTTTGGGCCGATAAAAAGAGTTCCTCGCTCTTGCGCCGCGAGCAATCCATAGTTGTTGGAAATGCCGGATTCAAAAGCAATAAGCGAACCGTGAGGAGAGGCCTCAAAGTCGCCTTTGTATTGCTCATAACCCAAAAACAAGCTGTTCATTATGCCCAGTCCCTTGGTATCGGTGATGAACTCATTGCGGTAGCCGATGAGTCCGCGGGTTGGAATGACAAATTCCATAAAGGCGGTTTTGCCTTCCACTTTCATATCTTTCATCTCGCCTTTGCGAATGCCCATTTTGGCAATGACAGAACCGGAAAATTCTTCCGGACATTCTATGGTTAACTGTTCGACCGGCTCCATTTTTTTGCCGCCTATCTCCTTATATATAACTTGCGGACGAGATACCTGAAGCTCGTAGCCCTCGCGGCGCATTTTTTCTATTAAAATGGAAAGATGCAACTCGCCTCTGCCGGCAACAACCCATTTGTCGCCGGAGTCGCCGGGCAGAACTTTTAGGGCAATATCCGTTTCCAGTTCGCGCTCCAGCCGTTCTTTAAGATTGCGCGAAGTGGCGTATTGCCCTTCGCCTCCGGCAAAAGGAGAAGTATTGACGCCGAAGGTCATTTTAACCGTCGGTTCTTCAATGGCGATTGTCGGAAGAGCAATCGGGTCAGACAAATCCGCAAGCGTTTCACCGATGGAAATATCAGGGATGCCGGCCACCGCGACAATGTCGCCGGCTTCGGCTTCATCAACCTCAATTTTGTTCAAGCCGTCAAAGGTCATAACGGAAGCGAGTTTGGCCTTGCTGATTTTCCCTTCGCGGTTTATATGCGCCAATTCCGCGCCCTTTTTAAGAGTGCCGGAATACAGGCGGCCGATGGCGATTTTTCCTTTGAAGTTGTCATAAGCCAAATTTACGGTAAGCATTTGCAAAGGAGCGGTTTTATCAGCTTTAGGCGCGGGAATAACTTTAAGAATGGTTTCAAATAACGGCGTTACATCTTTCATCTCCGAAAGCGCCGGCGCCAGCCCCGCCTTTCCGGCGATAGCCGAGGCGTAAATGACGGGAAAATTTGTCTGCTCGTCGGAAGCGCCAAGGCCAACAAAGAGATCAAACGTCTGGTTAAGCACCCAATCGGGCCTGGCGTCGTGTTTGTCTATTTTGTTTATGACGACGATTATTTTGTGTCCGGCGGCAATGGCCTTTTTAAGCACGAATTTGGTTTGCGGCATCGGGCCCTCTTTGGCGTCAACGAGCAATAGTACGCCGTCAACCATGCGCATAATCCGTTCAACTTCTCCGCCAAAATCAGCGTGGCCGGGAGTGTCCACGATATTTATTTTGATATCTTTATAAATTATGGAAGCGTTTTTGGAAAAAATGGTAATGCCGCGTTCGCGCTCCAGCTCGTTACTATCCATAATCAGTTCGTCAAATTGAAGTTTTCCGCCTAAGGCGGATCCGCCTCTGGCGGAGAAATTTTGCGATTGCTTCAATAGAGAATCAACCAAGGTGGTTTTACCATGGTCAACGTGGGCGATAATGGCGATGTTTCTGATTTCTCTGGTCATGTTCTTAACTTAAAATCCCGCTAAGCGGGACCTACGAATAGTCATCATAGCTGATTTTAGGAATAAAGTCAACCCAGCACATAGTTTTGGCGCAAAAGCAGTTTTATTGTCATGCAATCTAAAATTGCGCTTTGATAATCTGTCTCTGTGATTCTAAATAAATGTTTTAGGCTAAAACTATGTGCTGGGGTCAATCCCGCCCCCCCCCATTAATTTTAAATTTCAGATTTATGATTTTAGATTTTAAATTTTAAATCCGCAACCCGCAATCTGAAATCTAGAGAGATGTGGATAATTTGTTGAGAATACATGGTTTTTAACCAAAATTAGGCGCGATTTGGCTTATAATGAATAAAATTTGCAGCTGATTTGACAAACCCCATCTTTTCGTTAGGCCCTTGACAGGTTTGGGGGTAATGTGTAATATCTATATATAAATGGTGGGTACCCATTGCGGGGCCCTATTGTTTTTCTCGGTTTCTTTTTGAATGGATATCGAGATTTTGTCTAAAATTAGCTATTTTTCCGTGGGTCTATTTTTAAATCAAAACCAAATCCCACGTTCTTAGAACTCACCCCCCACCTATGGGGAGGGAGTTTTTATTTTATAAAAACTTAAAATTAAAAAATAATTTGAATTATTTTTTTTTATGACCATGCAGTTCAAAAGGCGCGAGATACTAACGCCCGAACGCCGTTATTTTGATTGGGCGCCGGACGCCATGAATCTGCCCGATTTGATAGAAGTGCAGAAACGTTCTTATAAATGGTTTTTTGAACAGGGGCTGGGAGAGCTTTTCCGCGAAACATCCCCCATCAAGGATTTTATCGGCCGCGATCTGGAATTGTATCTTGACGATTATTATCTGGACGAGCCCAAATTTGACGAGGTGACAAGCAAGGCCAAAAACATTACCTTTGAATCGCCGCTTCGCGTTAAGGCGCGATTAGTTAATAAAAGAATCAACGAAACCAAAGAGCAGGAGATTTATTTGGGCGACATTCCGATGATGACCGACCGCGGAACTTTTATCATCAACGGCATTGAGCGCGTAGTTGTCTCCCAGCTTATCCGTTCCGCCGGCGTCTTTTTTACTTCGGAATTTAACCGTGGCAGAAAATTTTACGGCTCCAAAATTATTCCCAACCGCGGCGCCTGGCTGGAAATGGAAACAGACACCTCCGGCGCCATTTGGGTTAAAATTGACAGGAAGAGAAAAGTGGCCGTCACTTCTCTTTTAAGGTCATTCGGCTACGGAACAGACGAGAAGATTTTATCTCTTTTTGCCGACGCGGACACGCATCCGACAACTAAATACATAGAAGCAACTTTGGCCAAAGACACCGCCAAAAACGAAGACGAAGGCCTGATTGAAGTATATAGGCGCATCCGTCCGGGGGATCTGGCGACGGTTGACAATGCCCGCTCGCTTATCCACTCAATGTTTTTTAATTTTGACCGCTATGATTTGGGCGTAGTCGGACGCTATAAATTTTTCCAGAGATTCCATTTGCCGGCGACCAAAGACCAGATTGAACTGCCGGAAAACAGAATTTTAAAGCCGGAAGATTTGGTGGTCATCATCAAAGAGCTTATTCGCCTAAATAACACGCAGGAAGAGCCGGATGATGTTGACCATCTTGGCAATCGCCGCGTGCGCGCCATCGGCGAGCTTATCCAGAATCGTTTCAGGGTCGGCCTTGCCCGCATGGAAAGAATAGTTAAGGACAGGATGTCAACTTTGGACGTAAATAATCTCACGCCGGGAAAACTGATAAACGCGCGGCCGGTCATTGGCAGCGTGCGTGAGTTCTTTATGAGCTCCCAGCTTTCCCAGTTTATGGACCAAACCAATCCTTTGGCCGAGCTTGAGCATAAGCGCCGCCTTTCCGCCATGGGCCCGGGCGGGCTCTCGCGGGAGCGCGCCGGCTTTGACGTGCGCGACGTGCATCCTACCCATTATGGCCGCATCTGCCCGATTGCCTCTCCGGAAGGCCCGAACATTGGGCTGGTGGGGCACTTGGCAAGCTATTCTCGCATCAATGAATACGGTTTTATTGAAACGCCTTACCGCAAAGCGGTGAAAGATAAAAACGGCCGCGCCAAAGTCACGAATGAAATTGAATGGCTTAACGCTTTTGCCGAAGAAAAGGCCATTACCACCGCGGCTACAACGCCGATTGACGAAGATGGATATTTTATAAATGAAAAGGCGCCGGTGCGCAAATTCGGCGCGCCTTCCACGGAACTCACATCCAATATTGAATATATGGATGTTTCTTCAAAGCAGATTCTTTCCATTTCCACCTCGCTGATTCCGTTTGTGGAACACGATGACGGAGCAAGAGCGCTCATGGGCACGAACATGCAGAGACAGGCCGTGCCTTGCATTAAAGCGGACGCGCCTTTAATCGGCACGGGAGTTGAGGGCCGGGCGGCCCGCGATTCCGGACATGTGGTTCTTGCCGAAAAGGCGGGCGTGGTTGCCGGCGTGCAAGGAGACAAAATAGAAATTGAGAGCGATGAGGGCAAAACATATTCATACCGTTTAAATAAATTCGTCCGTTCCAACGCCTCAACCTGCCTTAACCAGCGGCCATTGATTAAAAAAGGCCAGAAGGTTAAAAAGGGCGATGTTCTGGCTGACGGGCCGTCAACGCAAAACGGAGAACTGGCGCTTGGCCAAAATTTGCTGGTTTCGTTTCTCTCCTGGGACGGATACAATTATGAGGACGCGGTGATTTTGTCCGAACGGCTGGTGCATGACGACAGGTTTACCTCAATTCATATTGAAAATTATCAAGTGGAAGTTCGGGATACGAAATTGGGAGCTGAAGTGGTGACCTCCGACATCCCCAATGTTTCCGAAGAAAAACTTAAAAATCTTGATGTTGACGGCATTGTGCGCATCGGAGCCGAGGTTAACTCCGGAGATATTTTAGTCGGCAAAATCACGCCGAAAGGAGAAACCGAACTTTCTGCGGAAGAGCGATTGCTGCGCGCCATTTTTGGCGAAAAGGCGCGCGATGTGCGCGACTCTTCGCTTTATCTGGAGCACGGCGAGCATGGAAAAGTCGTTGATATAAAGGTTTTTTCGCGCGAAGAGGGCGACAAGCTTTCTCCCGGCGTCATTAAAATGATTCAGATTTCGGTTGCCGACCTGCGCAAGATTCAGGTGGGAGACAAAGTTGCCGGCCGTCACGGGAACAAGGGAGTTATTTCAAAAATCGTGCCTTTGCAGGATATGCCTTATCTTCCTGATGGAACTCCGATTGACGTTATTCTTTCCCCTTTAGGAGTTGTGTCGCGCATGAACTTAGGACAGATTTTGGAAACGCATCTGGGACTGGCGGCAAACAAGCTTGGCTATCGCGTGGCCACTCCGGTTCTAAACGGGGTTACCGAAAAGCAGATTAAAAGCGAACTTGTCGCCGCCGGCTATCCGGAGGACGGACAGACCACTCTCTATGATGGCAGAACCGGAGAGTCGTATGACCGCAAAGTCACAGTAGGTTATGTTTATATGCTGAAGCTCAATCACATGGTGGAAGACAAAATCCATCAGCGCTCCATCGGCCCGTATTCGCTTATCACCCAGCAGCCGCTCGGAGGCAAAGCGCAATCAGGCGGCCAAAGATTTGGAGAAATGGAAGTGTGGGCGCTTGAGGCCTACGGAGCGGCGCATATGCTGCAGGAGATTTTGACCATTAAATCAGACGATGTGCCGGGCAGGAGCAAGGCCTATGAGTCAATTATAAAAGGAGAGCCGATCAGAAAGCTTAATGTTCCGGAATCGTTTAATGTTTTGGTGCGCGAACTTAAGGGGCTGTGTTTGGATGTGGAACTTTTAAAAGACGGTCGAAAAGTTTCCGCGGATAAAGAAGTAAGCGCGCCGCCAACGCGGACAAGGAGAACTTAAAAAATAATTCTTTAATGTGGTAACTGCCGTTGTACGGCAGTTAAGCGCAGCGAGACACAGCCGAAAGTGAGGGCGAGTAGATGAGCCCGAACGGGAGGATGTGTCGGAAGCGAGCAATGCCCGAATTTAATCGCGAAGCCCCGGTAATTGATTTTGACGCCATCCGTCTGCGGCTGGCCTCGCCCGAGGTTATTCATGCCTGGTCTTACGGCGAAGTCACCAAGCCGGAGACGATAAATTATCGCACGCATAAGCCGGAAAAAGACGGCCTTTTTGACGAACGGATTTTCGGTCCCACCAAGGATTGGGAGTGTTATTGCGGAAAATATAAAAAAATAAGATACAAGGGAATTGTCTGCGACAAGTGCGGAGTGGAAGTGACGCATTCTCTTGTCCGCCGCGAGCGTATGGGGCACATTGATTTGGCCGCCCCCACCTCGCATATCTGGTTTTTGCGCGGGGTTCCTTCCAAAATCGGATTGGCGCTGGATTTGTCAGTGCAGAGTTTGGAAAAAATTATTTATTTTGCCAATTTTGTAATCACGCGCGTGGACGAGGCGGCTAAGGCCGAAGCGCATGAAGCCATCCGCGAAGAATTCGCGCAGAAGAAGAAAGCCATAGAAGGAGAGTACAAGCGGGAGATTGAGCGTTTGGAGGCAAAGGGAGCTAAAGAAACGGAAAAAGAAAAAGCCGGCAAGCTCCGCGATTCCAAAATTAAGGAGCTGACGGAGGATTTTGAAGCGGCGGATAAAGAATTAAAAGAAATCGTTCCGCTGGCCATTATTTCCGAAAACGCTTATCAAGAATATTCTTTGCGCTACGGCCATATTTTTGACGCCGGCATCGGAGCGGAAGCGGTTCGGGCTTTGCTTTCCAGAATTGATGTTCCCAAGACCATCGCCGGACTTGAAGCCGAGCTTAAAGAGTCCCGCGGCGGCGCTAAAAGCGAACGCATTGTGCGCCGCCTTAAACTTTTGAAATCGCTTCACGCCAACGGATTGCGTCCGGATTTTATGATTTTGACCGCCGTGCCGGTGATTCCGCCGGATCTGCGCCCGATGGTTCCTTTGGATGGAGGGCGCTTTGCCACCTCTGACTTAAATGATCTTTACCGCCGCATTATAAATAGGAATAACCGTTTAAAGAGATTAGTTGAGTTAAACGCGCCGGAAGTCATAAGCAGAAACGAAAAGCGCATGCTGCAGGAGGCCTGCGACGCGTTAATTGACAACAGCGCCAGGCAGGCCAAAACGGTGGTGGCGCCGGCAGGCAAAAAACGGCAGCTAAAATCATTGGCGGATATCTTAAAAGGAAAACAAGGGCGGTTCCGCCAGAACCTTTTAGGCAAGAGAATTGATTATTCCGGCAGAAGCGTCATTGTGGTCGGGCCGAATTTGAAATTGCATCAATGCGGTCTGCCCAAACGGATGGCTTTGGAGCTTTTCCGGCCGTTTGTCATCAGCCGGCTGATTGCCGCCGGACTCGTGCATAATATAAGAAGCGCCAACCGTTTTATTGAACTTGATAAAAGCGAGGTTTGGGACATGTTGGAGGACATTACCAAAGGCGCACATGTGCTCTTAAATCGCGCGCCGACTTTGCACCGTCTGGGCATCCAGGCCTTTCAGCCGATTTTAATAGAAGGCAAGGCGATTCAGATCCATCCGATGGTTTGTACCGCCTATAACGCCGACTTTGACGGCGACCAGATGGCCGTGCACGTGCCTCTGACGGAGGAGGCCAAGCGCGAAGCGGCCGAGCGCATGCTTTCTGTCCGCAATCTTTTGAAGCCGGCAACCGGCTCTCCTGTCGCCACGCCAAACAAGGATGTGGCCTGGGGCTGTTATTATATGACCTTGGCCACCGGCGCGGAAAAGAAAGATAAAAAGGCCTTTGCCTCGCCGGAAGAAGCGATTTACGCGTATGAGACAAAACATCTTTCATTGCATGAATTGATTAGAGTCCGTTTGAGGGAAGCTCATGAGGCGGGATTGTTTGAAACCACAGTGGGCAGAATCGTATTTAACCGGGTGCTTCCGGACGAAATACCTTATGTAAACGAAGTGACTGACACAAAGCGTCTGGGAGAAATCATCCGCCTTTCGCTTGAAATTTTTGGAAACGATATTACGGCGCGGCTTTTGGACGATATTAAGGCAATCGGATTTAAATACGCGACTCGTTCCGGCTACTCGTGGGGCATGGGCGACCTGCCCGACCTGCCGGAAAAGTCCGCGCTTATAGACGAAGGCAACCGCCAGATTGATTTGGTTGAGGAGCAGTTTAGCGAGGGGCTGCTTACGGCGTCCGAACGGCACGCGAAAATAATTGAGACCTGGACGGAAATAAAAGACCGCATCACCAAGCTTTCCAAAAGCAAGCTTGATCCGGCCAGTTCCGTCGCCAGTATGATTAACTCCGGCGCCAGAGGCTCGCTGGGGCAGCTTACGCAGATGATGGCAATGAAGGGGCTTGTGACCAACCCGGCCGGAGACATTATTGAACTTCCGGTTAAGGCCGGATTTAGGGAGGGGCTGGATGTGCTGGAATATTTTATTTCCACTCACGGCACCAGAAAAGGACTTTCCGATACCGCGCTCCGCACCGCCAACGCCGGCTATCTCACCAGGCGTTTGGTTGACGTGGCGCAGGACGTGATTGTCTCCGAGAATGATTGCGGCGATAGCGAAGGAATGCAAATCGGCCTGGAAGAGAGCGAGGAAATGGGCGAAACCGTGGCGCACAGAGCCTTGGGCAGATACCTTTTGGCCGATATCAAAGACCCCAAAACCGGCAGGATTTTTGCCAAAGCCGATACTTTGATTACTGAAAAAATTGCCAGAGAAATTGAAAAAAGGGAAATAATCGAAGTGCGCGTAAGAAGCGTTTTGCATTGCCGTTTGCGCAAAGGAACCTGCCAGAAATGTTATGGCTACGACCTGGCTTACAACAAGCCGGTGGAGATCGGCACGGCGGTGGGCATTGTGGCGGCGCAGTCAATCGGAGAGCCGGGCACCCAGCTTACAATGAGAACGTTTCATACCGGAGGCGTGGCCGGGCTTGACATTACCCAGGGTCTGCCGCGGGTTGAAGAGCTTTTTGAAGCGCGTCCGCCAAAGCGCCGCGCGTTTATCAGCGATACGGCCGGTGCGGTTCTAATAGAAGAAGGCGGCAGGGAAACAGTTGACGCTTCGGGCAAAAAAGTCGCGATTCCGCCCGGACACCGCGTTATTAGAGTTGTCGGCAAAGGCGTTGAAGAAGACGTTTATAAGCTGGGAAGAGGCGAGAAGCCAAAGATGGACGACGGCGCGCCAGTCGCGGTCGGGGATGTTCTGTTTGTAAAGAAAAATAATATTGAAGTTAAGGCCGAACATAACGGAACTGTTTCGCTTGACGGCAAAACGCTCAAAGTAATCTGGGAAGGCCCGAAGGTAAAAGAATTTTTGATTCCGCCGGGCTATGTGCTTTGGGTCAAGCCGGGAGATTTGGTCGCGCCGGGAACCCAGCTCACGGAAGGAGACATTGATTTGCAGGAACTTTACGCGCTTTCCGGCAAAGCGGCCGTGAAACGTTATATTCTCCGCGAGATTCAATCAATCTATTCCTCGCAGGGGCAAAAGCTTAACGACAAGCATATTGAGGTTATCGTCAAGCAGATGTTCTCCCGCGTGCTGGTGCGCGATGCCGGAGACACTAATTTGCTTCCGAGCGAAATTGCGGAAAAGGCGGAGTTTGAAGCTGAAAATGAAATGTCGCGCAAAGGCAAAAAGAAAGAAGCGACCGCGGACGAGCTCCTGCTCGGAATCTCAAGGGTCGCGCTCTCAACCCAATCTTTCCTTTCGGCGGCATCCTTCCAGGAAACAGCCAAGGTACTTATAAACGCGGCCGTGACCGGAAAAGTAGACCGCTTGGAAGGCCTTAAAGAGAACGTCATCATCGGCAGATTGATTCCTGCCGGAAGTGGCTTCGGCGTAGAACGTTAGAGGCGTAGCGAAGCGAAGTCCGCCGAGTTTTACGGTGCCCCTAAACCGAATGGTATTTGCGGCGCTCCGAGAGGCGGAGAGTAGAACGGTAATCGCAGTAAAATCAAAACATCCCGACAATGCCGTCGGGATGTTTTAGTTAACGGCAGGTTCCCCCTTGCCTGTTTATCTGATTTTTGATAATATCTTTTTAGCTCATTTCAGAAAGGAGATGAGAAATGCCCGAAGAAGAGCAGAAAGATTTAGAAATCAGTTTTCCCGAAGACATCCTCAAGATGGCGCAGGAGTTCAAAATGCGAAGATTGGAAAAGGAAATTCGTAAAATACGAGAAGAGTTTTTAAGAAGGCAAGAAGCCGCGCGCCTCAAAACCGAGAGGGTAAAGACGGGCTTGGCGTTCGCGAAAAAGGTATTTGCCTGGGCAAAGTCCTTTAGAGAAAGCGAAGCCGGCAAGGAGCTGATGCGAGTATCCCATATTCCCACGGATTATCAGAACATTTTCTTTTTTGACGGACACGTTGCGGGAACTGAATGGGTTGAATTGGTGGTTACGCCTCAAGGATTGTTTTTGGATAATGACGGGAAGATGTCTTGTTTGTTCCGCAAAGAGATTAATTCCCCTCGGGAATTAGCGGCTTCTCTTGATACGAGAATCCTTAAAGAATCCTGCGAATGGATTGATGACGGCCGAGTTTGGGAATGCATCAAGCGCCGCTTTGCCTATTTGGACGAGAGAGAAAGTAAGAGACGAGAAAGGAAAAGTAAGACCGACTAATCAGTCGGTTTTTTAATTTTAACGTTCAATTGCCCCTAAACCGATTATTTAATAATAAAAAATAGCCAAGTACCAACTGTGACGACTTCTAATATTATTCTGACAAAGATTCTTTTACCTCCTTTTAAATTGATTTCATCAAAAGTTCTAAATATAATATGCCCTATAAGTCCATATGTGAAAGTGATAAAACCGACATAAAGATAAGTCGGATTAGGATCGTATTTTAATGCAAAAATGGAGAATGTTGCAGCAATTACAACTATCCATAAATACGAACTAATCTCTTTAACATCTGCTTTAATATTATTAAACATATATTTTGTAATTAGATAAATAAGAACGTGCCTCAAGTTTAGCCGTAAAACAGCGATTTGCGCAAGAATGGAGCGAAGGTTTTGTGCTTGACATAATCATCAATTTTTGATAAGGTTTAATGCCAAGTTTGCTATAGTGGCCGGCTTGGTGCGTAATCCCAAAACCCTAAAAAGGGAAGGGAGTTTCACAATGGAACAAGAGAAGAAGAACCACCCGAACGCGATGGCTTTTTATAATCCGCAGGGTTTCGTCCCTGCCTTCAAGCATGCCAGGGCGTTTGCCGGCAAAGATGGTCGTGTGGCTACGCTCCCCGACATCATTGCGGCCAGGCTCACGACAGCTCCCGGAGATTACCCGTGGGAGGCCTATTTCACGACTATGTCGGCGGAGTATGTCGGTCTTTCCGCAGATGGCAACCCGATTGCGATCGTGACGCACGGCATTGGACCGATGGTCACGCTCGACGGAGTTCTTAAGGCCTATAGCCACGAGTTCAATGACAAGGAGCGCAACCGCCGCGGCGGCCGCATTTCTACAGATGAGTTCCGTAAGCTTGAGAGCGGCGCGTACGGCGAGGTCGTTGTCGTTGATCTTTCTGCCATGTGGAGCCGTCGCCGTTATCAGTTCAGCGGTCATGCGATCACCGCCAAGGAGATTATGGAAGAATTGCTCTGGCAGGCCCGTCTTGGTAAGCAGTGGGAGGCCTACGTCGAGCACCATTCCAAGTTCGCCAATGACTTCCACCGCGAACGGCACGAGGGCCCCTATGCCCGGCCGTGCATCATCGCGATGGACGGTGCGGCCAACTGTAGCTACTATAACCGCGAAATGTTTGATCACTGGATGAAGACGACGCCAAATACGGCCATCGCGCACCTTCTTTCTATCGGCGGACTCATGAATTCGCACCACCAGTACGACGACGAGTGCGAGGAAAATCGCACCAGCCTGGCTTCTGATGTAAGCTGCCACGAATGGTGGAACGGCACGCGCTTGCTTGGCGTACGGCCGGGCGATGAGCTCGTTGTCCATCCGGGACTCCCGGACTATGAAGAGCTGGTGAAGAAACATCTTGAGAATCTTTGGGGCTCGAACCCTTGGGGAAGCAAGGGAACAAGCAGCGGCTTCTGGCACCTCGTGCGGGTGGGCAAACAGTATTTTACTGACTACCCGAAGCAGGGTGAACGATTGGATAACAGCGAGCCCGAGTTTCTTGTCACGAAGATTGAAAAGATCGCCGAAGGCCCGAAGCGTTTTCGCACGACCGTCGGCGGTTATCACGGCTTCTTCAAATATGGAATCGACGAGGTGAGGCGCATTGCTCCTCTGGGGGCTAATGCCTACACGGTCGGCGATATACAGATTGAGTGGAAGGACGGAAATCCGACGCACCACGTCGCGTCCGTTACTTTCTACAAGGTAGAGGCAGATACTTCCCGGCGGCTGGTTCGCATGGATGATATCTATCGCGACTTTGACCTCATGATGTCGCTCGTCGACTAAAAAGTTAGAAAATATTTAATCGTTCTTTATTTCACTGCGCCGCTTTAACCTTAGGGTTGAGGCGGTTTTTTTTATTAAACAAATATATTTTAAAAAAGAGGAGACATGGTGTCTCCTCATTGAATTGGAAGCTGGTTTTATGGCAGGTTTTTCGCCGCTCTTATTTTTCGAACAATCTCCCGCATGTGCTTGACCGCTTCGCTTGAAGATTTAAAGATCGGTTTTGAAGAAACCAGCATGGTATGAAAAGAGCCATCATGATACAGATTTATCGCCCCCGCCCACTTGCCGGTCTTTTTGTCCCGGCCGATGGATTCGCAGCGGATGTTGTTGCCTTGATTCTGAATAACAAGCGCGGTATAGAGCGTCATGGCACGCCTCCTTTTGCCGGTTGAATGTAGCTTCCTCGGTTAAGTTTAGACTTAAAATGGTCGTTTGCGCAATAAGCCGGGCGTTCAGATATGTAAGTCTTTTCCAATATATTTTTTAAATGATTTAGTGAGCAATTTTTTACTTTTTTCAGTAATTTTTACAGACAAGAATTTTAATTCTTTATTTTTTAAAGTATCAATGGTTCTGAGCATATGGGTTGTTAAGATATATCTATCGGAGTTTAAAAGATCAATCAAACAATTTACTCCGTTTTTCTTATAATAATAGTCATTAGCCTCTGATTCTCGGTACTTGCCGCCTTTTAAATTTATAACCGAGAAGAAATTAACTTTGTTCGTAATATCTTTTAAGATCTTTAAAGACGCTTTTAATGTTGTTTTGGTAACTATTGAGTCGTCAATCATTAAAAACGTATATTTTTTAAATTTTAATTTGTCTTCATTTTTCACCTCGGGTAAAAAGTAGGACGGTATATTTCTGTCGCGATTAAGGTCGTAGAATGTTTTTTTGTTATAACAATATCTATATTCTCCGATAACTAAGGGCAGCTTTAATTTTTCGGCAATTTTTTCAGCTAATATTAAGGAATTTTTCTTATAAAAATTTTTTGTTGGAAATTTATTTGTTGTATATATAACGTAATTTTGTTTTTTTGATATTTGCCCAAGAATAAGTTCAGCCATTTCTTCTGCTAAATAATCTATGAGGCTTACGCATCCAAATTTAAATTTTGAATATTCTTCAATTACGCGGTCGCCCGAGTTTTTATAAAGGGATGTTATCTTAGCTCTCATAAATTTAATTATTTATAATCTTGAATTTCATTAGGATTGCCATCTGGGTTGGCGCAATGTTTTAAGTTTAGCCGTAAAACAGCGATTTGCGCAAGAATGAGACTGGACGCTTAAAGCTACAAGCTATAAGCCAGGTAGTAGAACTTTGTTTCACTACCTGGTAAGCTGAAAGCGTTAATATCTAAACGCTGAACGCTAATAAGAAATCACTTTATTATAGTAATGCCTATTGTATAGGCATTAAGCGCGAACGAGACACGCGCGAAAGTGAGGGCAAAGCCCGAACGGGAGCGGCGTGTCGGAAGTGAGCATGAGCAGGCATTCTAAGTGGAGCAAGATTAAGCGTCAAAAGGGCATGGCAGATGTTGCCAAGGGCAAAGTTTTTACCAAGCTGGGCAAAGCTATAACTATTACGGCGCGCGAGCGCGGCGGCGACCCGGGAACAAACTTTGGTTTGCGTTTGGCCATAGACAAGGCGCGCGAAGCCAATATGCCCAAAGATAATATAGAGAAAGCAATTGCGCGCGGCACGGGCGTTGGCGCGGATGTCTCTATGATAGAAGAAGTGGTTTACGAGGGTTATTTGCCGGGTGGAGCTGCTCTTATGGTTTCCGCGCTTACAGACAGCCGCAATCGGACCACCTCCAACATCAAGCATGTCTTGTCCAAATACGGCGGAAACCTGGGCGGCATGGGCTCGGTTTCCTGGATGTTTGAGAAGAAAGGAGTCATTAAAATAAAATTGGAATCAATTGCCAATAAGGGTAAAGAAACAGCCGAATTTGAGCTCATTGATGCCGGAGCTGATGACATAAAAGAAGAGGACGGAGCAGTGGTTGTATATATAGGAGCGGATAAGCTTCAATCTGGCCGCGAGGCGATATTCGCCCTTGGCTACGAAATAGAGTCAGCCGAGCTGGAGCAGGTTCCCAAAAATCTTGTTAAGATAGAAGACGAAGCCAGTCGAAGCGGTATAGAAAATATTTTTGAAGCGCTGGACGAAGACGAGGATGTTAATGATTTTTATACCAACATTGAATAGGGTAGAGGGGCCAGGGTAAAGGGTATAGTTTTAAAAACTATTACCTAAACCCTAAACCCTAAACCCTAAACCCTATGGTTATATTGGGCATTGACCCGGGAGTGGAAAGAATGGGCTATGGCATTATTGAATACTCCGGCGGTACGCATAATCCGCT
The DNA here is from genome assembly GCA_964609095.1 of uncultured Gammaproteobacteria bacterium. Classification (GTDB taxonomy): domain Bacteria; phylum Patescibacteriota; class Patescibacteriia; order CAZSQN01; family CAZSQN01; genus CAZSQN01. Next base: position 74,784 of record CAZSQN010000004.1, read on the forward strand.
TTCGCACGGGCTTATAAGCACCTCGCGAAAATTGGAGCATGGCGAGCGTCTGGCAGAGCTTCATACCGCTCTTAAGGAGCTTATAACCAAGCATAAGCCGGATTTGGTCGCGGTAGAGAAATTATTTTTTTCCAAAAATATAAAAACGGCGATGAGGGTGGGGGAGGCGCGCGGAGTAGTCATTTTGTCCGCCGCGGAGCAGGGCATTCCGATTGTGGAGCTTACGCCAAACGAGGTTAAGGTGTCAGTTGCCGGATACGGCAAGGCGGACAAGCGCCAGGTTCAAAAAATGATTACGACTCTTTTGAATTTAAAAGAAACGCCAAAGCCGGATGATGTTTCCGATGCTCTGGCTATTGCGTTTACGGGCGCATTTTATAAAAAAATAAAATTATCATGAGCGTTGATATTTTTGAACATATTGCCAAATCCAATGCTCCTCCCAAGCGGTCCGAGATAAGAAAGGACTATATACAGGAGAAGTACGTGATTATCGCCCCGCTCCGCGCAAAGAGGCCGGATGCGAATAATATTTTGGCGCGTCCCAAGGCGGAGGCAAGCGAAAGCAAAACCTGCGTTTTTTGCCCCGATAGCGTGAATAAAAGAAAGGACGCTATTTTGCGCGTTCCGTTTGGCGCGGGAGCTGATTGGGATGCGATTGTGCTCCCTAATATCTTTTCGGCAGTATCCTTGGACAACAAGCGCGCTTACGGCAAGCAGGAAGTGGTGGTGGAGAGTCCCAAGCACGACCGGGATTTTGAAGATTTGACCAAGGAAGAAATATCCAAGATTTTTGAAATCTATTCCAAAAGGACGGAAGTCCTTTCTAAACTTAAGAAGATACAGTACGTCCTGATTTTTAAAAACAGCGGAGGCAAGGCCGGCGCTACAATCCGGCACGTCCATTCGCAGATTTTCGCGACCTCGTTTTTGCCGCCGCATATTTTGGACAAGTCCGCCCGCGCGATGGCCTTCCGCTTTAAATACAAAACCTGCCCTTATTGCGAGGTGGTCGCGCTGGAGCGCGAGGGCGCCAGGTTTATAGCCGAAAGCCGGGGAGTGGCGGCCTTTGCTCCTTATGCCTCTATGCATAATTACGAGGTCTGGATAATGCCTAAGCGCCACTTGGACAGCATTGTGGACTTGAATGAAGACGAGAGGCTTGGCATGGCCGAGCTTTTGAAGCGGGTAGTGGGTAAGATAACGGATTTGAAGATGGCTTATAACTATTACTTCCACCAGATAGTCTCCGATGCCGACCAGCACCTTTACCTTAAGGTTACCCCGCGCGGGAGCGTTTGGGCCGGGGTGGAGATAGGCTCGGGGCTAATCATTAACCCGGTTTCTCCCGAAGACGCGGCGGAATATTTCAGGTCTTGAAATAATTTTATATTCGTGTAAACTATCCATAGTTGGAGGCATTTTTTATTTAGGGCGATTAGCTCCCGCCTCTCTTCCCGCCGCAGATACCATTCGGGAATTTAAGCACTTTATGTTCGGCGGGCAGGCAGTCGGTTACCCCAGTACACGAACAAGTTCTGTACGGGGCATGGAGCGCTCGTCTGTACAACCTATGCAATGCTCTGGTGGGCGATTAGCTCAGTCGGTTAGAGCGCGTCACTGATAATGACGAGGTCCCTGGTTCGATTCCAGGATCGCCCACCAGAGCATTGGGGTAGCTCAGTGGTAGAGTCCCGCACAAATGCCAGGGCCAGGGTAGCTCAGTGGTAGAGCGAAGGACTGAAAATCCTTGCGTCGAGAGTTCAATTCTCTCCCCTGGCATTTGTGCGGGATAAACTCCGGACTGAAAATTTTACCCCGTACTTCACGAAGTGATAGTATGGGGCCTTGCGTAGCCAGTCCGATTCTGGCCTCCGGCACCATCGGGGTGTGGCCTAATGGTAAGGCACTTGCTTTGGGAGCAAGGGATTCCGAGTTCGAGTCTCGGCACCCCGACCATAGATGGAAAAAGCTAAAGCAGGCCAACTGCTTGGCCTGCGTCGAGACGAGAACGCCGGAGCGATGTTTGGCGAGCTTATGGCGAGTCAAACAGCAAGGCGGTGGCTAGGCCGAGGAGGCGGAAGCCGACGAGAGCTAAAGCCGAGTCTCGGCACCCCGACCATTCGACTTCGTTCGGCATTTTAGGCCTCACTTCGCTCATGGTCTACGACCAATTTAGAGGCGGGCATAGTATAATGGTAATACTACAGGTTTCCAACCTGTTGCTGAGGGTTCGATTCCCTCTGCCCGCTCCAAAATTATAAGATTATACGGGAATCGAATGGCGCGAGTAGAGCCGATGGGCGTCGGCTCGCGTGCGGAGCGCCCAGGCTCGAATCGGAGTGAGAGGATTCCCTCTGCCCGCTCCAAAAAATCCCTGTTTAGTCAGGGATTTTTTGTTTGCGAAAAAATAAAAAAAGGCGATTACTCGCCTAATTGCTGTTTTACAAATCTAATAATCAGTTTTTCCAATCGCGGAGACGGCCTGGATACGCCAGTCGCCCAACGCTCTACTGTTGAATTAGCAACCTCGAACGCGTTCGCGATTTTATTTTGCAATTCAGAATTTTTTTTCAAAGAACCGGCGATGAAATCCTTAAAAACCATTTTTATCCTCCTTTGTACGTAGTGTAAGCGAATTATAAAGTCTAGTCAATTATAGCAATCTAAAAACCGCCCTAAAAAAGGCGGTTTTTGGTTTTATTTTGAGATCCACCAAAGGCAGAGTTCCAATTTGTGTATCCTCTATTGTTAGGTTCGGATATCCCAGAACCTAACTCGACCGGAGATAAAAATTAAAGAAGTGTGAGACCTCTGAAATTTTATGTTTCTCCCTAGAAAGGAGGTGATCCATCCACAGCTTCCGCTACGGATGCCTTGTTACGACTTCGCCCCTATCATCGAACTTACCTTGATTCCCCAAAAAGGGGAGCTTCGGGTATTTCCGACTCTCTTGGCGTGACGGGCGGTGAGTACAAGACCCGAGAACGTATTCAACGCGCCGAGGCTGATGCGCGTTTACTAGCGATTCCGACTTCATGAGGTCAAGTTGCAGACCTCAATCTGAACTGAGGGGCCGTTTAAGGGATTTGCTCCGCGTTGCCGCTTCGCTTCCCGTTGTCGGCTCCATTGTAGCACGTGTGTAGCCCAGGACATAAGGGCCATGCTGATTTGACGTCATCCCCGCCTTCCTCCCCCCCACAAAAACTCGAAAATTTAAATATTTAAATGTTTAAATATTGAAATATCAAGTGTTTATGGGGGGCAGTTTCCTGTGAAAAAATAACACAGAATGGGGGTTGCGCTCGTTACCCCACTTAAGGGTACACCTCACGGCACGAGCTGACGACAACCATGCAGCACCTGTGGCACACCCTCGAAGGTCACACGTTTCCGTGCGCTTGCAGTGCCATGTCAAACCCTGGTAAGGTTCCTCGCTTATTGTCGAATTGAACCACATGCTCCACCGCTTGTGCGGGTCCCCGTCTATTCCTTTGA
>CAZSQN010000005.1:0-55903 GCA_964609095.1 uncultured Gammaproteobacteria bacterium
GGAATATTTAACCTTAATCAATCAGAAAACGTCACCCTTGAATGTTAACTAAACAGCGCTTGAGCGTAAGAATCAGGATGTCAGTTTAAAAGGTGTCTTATAACATATATTGTGCGACGCAAGATAAACATAAAAAATAGGAGGAAAAATCATCCCCCGTGTGCCTTATTTGCCTATTCCTGCTTGTTATTCCAATACAAATTTTTATGATATAATAAAACCATAAAAATTAACTATTCCTTTTATGAAACGTTTAAAAGCGTTATTAACCGGATTGGCGCTTGGCGCCGTCTTTGGAGCCATGCTTGACCCGGAGCGCCGCCAAAGGGCAAAAAAGGCGCTTGAAGAGCTAAAAACAAAGGTCGCGGAGCGGAGCAAGTCCTTGAGTGAAGTATCAAAAGAAGCTTATGAAAAAATGGTTGACGCGGCAGCGGCGGAATATAAGGATATGAAAACATTAACACGCGAGGAACTAAGCCGCGTGGTTAAAGAGCTTAAAGACGCGTGGGTTGATATTGCCAAAACATTGCCTGCTAAAAAATAAATCCCGAATCCAAAAACTCTCCGTTAAACGGAGAGTTTTTATTTATCTAAATATTAAATATTTTATCTGATAAGATATTTAAGCGGGTCAACGGGCACGCTGTTTAGACGAGTTTCAAAATGGAGATGCGGGCCGGTTGTAAGAGGTCCGGCGCCGGGCGTGCCCGGTTTCCCGCCGGAATAGCCGATAATGCTCCCCCGTTCCACAAAAGAGCCTTCCGCCGCGGATAAAACCGAGAGATGTCCGTAAAGAGTGGAAATACCTCCGTTATGCGCGAGTAAAATATAACTGTATCCCCTGCTGCCGCCATTTTTTGCCCGTACCACATAACCAGAAGCGGCAGCTTTAACAGGCGTGCCTTGATACGCGCGGATATCAATGCCCGCGTGTTCAAAAATATAACGAAACGGGTAATCCGGGTCGTAAAAATAAGTCGTTATCCCCCGTCCTGGGTCAACCGGCCATGAAAGAATAACCTGATCCGGAGAGGCGGCGAAATCGCTGTCTTTAAGCCGTTTCCTTAATGAGTTTTCCAGAGCCGCCAACTCTTCATCAATTTGATTTTGTTCACTCCTCAATTCGCCGATTGATTCCTGAAATTTTTGCGCCGTAAGCCTGGAATCAATTAAGAGATCTTCTTTTTCTCCCTGATTTTCCAAAAGAGATTCGCGCCTTTCGTCCAGTTTGGCTTTTAATTTTTCCAGAGCCAGCCCTTTTGACGCTGATTCTTCGCGTTTGGATTTTAATTCCGACTGCAAATTCTGCAGGCGGTCAATGGAATCGCCTAATTTAGCGTAAACTTCTTCCAGCTCGGCGATTTCCTGAAAAAATTCGGAAAAAGAATCATTGAGGAGCAGCATTTCCAGCCGATTTCTTTGGTCGGCGCGATCTATTCTTCTGATGCCTTCGGTTAACTGTTTTTTTTCTTTTCCAATCAGATTTTCTTTTTCTTCTATTTGAATGTTAAGCGCTCTTACTTCCAGAGCCGTCGTTTCCATATTTTCTTTTGTTTCTTCAATCTCAAGTTCTGTTTTGGCGATGCGATTTAAAAGCAGAGCCAGCTGGTTTTGGAGCGAAGCAGCTTCTTTGCGTTTGGTCTCTATTTTTTGCTGGTACTCGTCGATTTTTGAATTGAGTTTTTTAATTTTTTCTTTGCGTTCCTGAACCTGGTCATTGAGTTTTAGCACTTCATCATTGGCACTGGCGCTATTGGCGTTTTTCCCCCCAAAAAGGGCGGCTAAACTTTTGGCCGCGGCAAAACTAAATCCGGAATCAACAATAAAGAATCCCAAAAGCAGTATAAAAGAAACGACAAGCGCTATTTTTATTTTCATAAAGTTAAAGATAAGCGAATGGCTTCTTCAAGGCGCTCGAGCGTGGATTTTTTGCCTAAAAGCGCGGCAATGGCAAAAGGCGGCGGCGAAGCGGCTTGGCCTGAAAGCGCCACTCTCATCGGCCAAAGTACTTCGCCGTTACTTAATCCCGTTTCCCCTATCCATGCTTTAATGTTTGCCTCCAAGCCGGATTCATTCCAATCGGACTCGGGAATAGATTCAATCATTCCCCGCAGTGCGGAAAGCCGCGCCGGGACGTCTTCTTTTTTCATTTTTTTCCAGGCAAGCAGCGCGCCGTCATAATTAAGTTTGGGTTTGAATAAAAATTCTATGGACGGAGCCAATTCGTCTAATTTTTTTATTCTTTCCCGCTCAAGGGCAAGCGCGCCAACAAGCTGGGAATCAAGAATTTCTTCGCCGGAGAGTTTGTTTATCCAGCGGTCGTCTTTTTTTCCGAAGATTTCGCTTGCCAAGAGATAGGGCTCAGCCGCGAGAAGCAGCCGCTGGCTATCCATTTTTCTAATATAGACGCCATTAAGCCAATCTAATTTTTCTATGTTGAATATTGCTCCGGATTTGTTTATTTTTTCAATTTCAAAAGAAGAAATCAGGTCGCGCAAATCAAATATCTCCTTTTCGCCTGACGGATTCCATCCCAAGAGCGCGACAAAATTAATTATGGCCTCCGGCAGATATCCTTTTTTAAGATAATCTTCAACCGCCACGTCTCCCTGCCGTTTTGAAAGCTTGCTCCTGTCGGCGTTTAAAAGCAGAGGCAGATGCGCGAATTTGGGCGGCTTCCAGCCAAAAGCGGCATAAAGCAGAACGTGTTTTGGCGTGGAAGAAATAAACTCCTCGCCGCGGATGGCGTGAGTTATTTTCATCAGATGGTCATCAATGATATTGGCAAAATTGTAAGTGGGAAATCCGTCCGCTTTGAGCAAAATCTGGTCTTCCAAAACTGAATTTTCCACGGTTATTTCTCCGTGAATCAAGTCATTAAAGCGGGTCGCGCCGGCAGACGGCATGCGCTGGCGAATAACGTATTTTTCGCCGTTTTTGATTTTATTCTCAATCTCATTCTCGCTTAGTTTAAGGCATCGCCGGTCGTATTTAATCGGCTCATTGGACGCTTGCTGATGCTCGCGCAGGGCGTCAAGCTCTTCGGAGCTGCAAAAACAGCGATAAGCGATTTTTTTAAGAAGCAACTTTTGGCTATGGCGTTTGTAGATTTCCAAACGATTGGATTGCAAATACGGCCCGTATTTTCCTTTTTCTGTAACTGCCCCCTTCTCTTCCAAAACCGGGCCTTCGTCATGGTTCAAGCCGACGGCGGCAAGCGTTCGCAAGATGTTTTCCATTCCTCCGGGCACGACCCTGGTTCTGTCCGTATCTTCAATTCTTAAAATAAACGAGCCCTGATTTTTTTTCGCGAAAAGATAATTATAAAGCGCGGTGCGCAACCCGCCGACATGCAGAAAGCCCGTCGGCGACGGCGCGAATCTGACGCGTACTTTTGGTTTTAGAAAAAACATAATTTAGAGTATGAGGTTTAGCGTTTAGGGTTAAGAATTTTTGAAAATATTAACGGAAAACGGACAGCGGCATTCCAGATGCGCGGCAATCTTCGCGGTTCTTGAATCAGCCGCCAAAGCCATTCTAAACTATTTTCGCGCATCCATTTTGGAGCGCGGCGTTTTTCCCCGGATATATAATCTAATGCTCCTCCCACGCCAATCGCAATTTTAATAGATGGAACAAGCGGCAAGAGTTTGGCTATAAACTTTTCCTGTCCCGGAGCCCCCAGCGCGACCATAACCATATCAGAAGCAAAGTTTTTTAGCTTATTTAAAAGTTCAGAAGGAACATTGTTTTCATCAATTCTTCCCGGATTAAACCCTTTTACTTGAAGCCCCGCATATCTTTTCTGAAGCTCTTTGGCGGCCGCCTCGGCAATCCCCGCTTCTCCGCCAATAAGCGCTATTTTTCTGCTTTTTTTTTGCGCTAATTCGGCTAAATCCAACAAAAAATCAGTTCCGGTAATTCTCTCAATTTCTATTCCCAGTTTACGCGCCGCCCAGCAAATTCCAGCTCCATCGGGCAAGGCCAAAGCTGAATTGTTCAAAATTCGCTTAAATTCAGCGTCTTTTTGGGCCAGCAAAATCATTTCGGGATTTGGTGTAACAATATGATGCTGAAAGCCGTTTTGAAGCATTGCTTCCGCCATTTCCCGGGCGGCAGTTCGGCTTATTGCGTCTACTCTGACCCCTAAAATAGATATGCTTTTCATACATTTTTAAGAAAACGGATATTCTCTAAAGAACAAAATACCGGGCGCCTTCGGGAGCAAGCCGGCTTTCCATAAGTTCAACTTTGCTTATGGCAAACGGCTGATTTGGTATTTTGGCGTCTTTCCATTTATTAGTATCAATAATTCCTTTTGCTCTACCCAAAGTCACATGGGCTATCCATTTTCTTTTTTCAACTTCAAAACCATTCTTTTTTAATTCTTCTCCCAATTCTTTTTGCAGATCTTCAAGCGCGTTCCCCTCATCCTTTAACGCGAGATGGATGATTCGCGGTTCGCGGACGGAAGGGAAATAATCAAGTTTATCCAGACGCGCGCTCGGTCGCTTGTATTTTGGAACAATTTTCAAAAGAATATTTTTAACCTCTTCTATCGCCTCCTCGCTTTGTTCGCCTAAAAAATGAAGCGTCGCGTGGCAACTCTCATGTCTAACCCAGCGGACCGGAAGTTTTTGTTGCGAAAGCTCTTTTATGATATTCCCTATTTTTTCGCAGATTTCTTTAGGCAGAGATAACGCTATAAATACTCGTCTCATAAGACGATTTTAGCAAATAATATGCCCTTGGCACAAGAGCTTTTTGTTTCTTTAATTTATACCTTGGTATAAAACTAATTTTCATTCTCTCATTCGCGCGAATGAGAGAATGGTGGAGTTATAAAATTGAAAGAAGATGTTTGATGAGCGAGGTTTGACTTGCGGCCAGACGATAATATACCCGCTTGCTTCTCTGTTCTTTTTCCACGATATCAGCGCCATCCAATATTGCCAGGTGTTTTGATGTGGCTTTAAATGAAAGTTTGATGTGTTCGGATATATCCCCCACTGTCGCTTCGCGCGCAGTCTTTAAAAATTTGAGAATGGCCAGCCGGCGCTTGTTGGCAGTGGCTTTGAGTAACTTATCTAATTTGATCATATAAATACACTATAACACACGTTCGCTCATTCGCGCGAATGAAGGATATGTGGGGTTGGGAGCCATAGAGAGATTTGAGATTTTGGAATGGTTTTTGGGGTGGACAATACAGCCGGTTAATTTAATGCTATTTGATATTTGCCGAGGATTGGTGTATGTTAAATGTATAATTAAATAACTAATAAAAGATTCTATGAGTCAAAAAGCCGGTTCCGCGTTTATGAAGCCGATGACAATCAGCTCCGAATTAGCTGAAGTAGTTGGCAAAGGGCCTATGCCAAGGTCGGAAGTAGTCAAAAAGCTCTGGGTATACATTAAGTCCAAAGGACTTCAGGACGCGGAAAATAAGCGCAATATCAATGCGGACGAAAATTTGAAAAAAGTATTTGGCGGCAAGAAAACAGTAAACATGTTTGAAATGACAAAGCTTGTCTCCAAACACCTGTCTTAAACCCCTTCGAAAATCTTTATAAAAAATAAATCCTCCGCTACGTTTGGAGGATTTATTTTTTATACAAAAAGCAAATACTCTTCATGGTTTAGTCAATCAACCACAGTATACCATATCGCGGAGTTTTTTAACTTGTAAGGATTCTTTATAAGATGCTCGCTCCTTTTTATCAGAATTTGTAGCGTGCATTTTCTGCACATTGCTTTTTCCATTATTAGTAGTATGTGCAAATTCTACACATACTACCGTTGCATTTTTTGTAACAGTAGTATATTTCGTGTGAATAATTAGTTTTTTGTATTTAAAACCTTGGAACTATTCGTACGAATTAGACTAAGGTTTAGATTTGGGAAATGATTTTGCTGATGAGAGGCTGTTGGGATTCCGCCAGGCGATAATACACAAGCAAGCCCCTTTGATCTCGCTCAAGCACATCTTGCGCGGCTAAAATCGAGATGTGCTTTGAGGTTGAGCGGACGGAAAGCCTTATGTTCTCCGCGATGTCGGTAACCGGAGCTTCCTTTGCGTCTTTTAGGAATTTGATAATTCCCAGACGGCGCCGATTGGCCAACGCTTTAAGTTGTTTCTCTAATTTTTTCATATGCGTTTACCTTACCACTTGCTGTACCCTAGTCAAATTCGTACGAATATGACTAGGGTTGGGAATGGAGCTTGGTACTATTCGCGCGAATTAGACTATGGTTGTCATTCGCTCATTCGCGCGAATGAGGGGTACATCGTGATAGGGTTGGCTCGATCCCCTCTTTGTGGATAAAACTGTTTTTCGCTCATGATTTTTTGTTTATTGTGATTTTTTAAATCCAGCCGGTTAGTTTTTTGAGATAATATTTTATTTATCAAAACCAATACGCTTTCTTATTGTTTTGATACGATCTGCAAGTTCTTCGGAGGTAAGCGGAATAAGACCATAATGTTTACAAATAATTTGCAGCCGTTTTTTCTCCGCGTCTATTTGCGACTCGTCGCTCAAAAGAGTGCCCTCAAGTTCAAAGTGATATTCGAAATTTGGCGTATATTTAAGTGAAAGCACAGAGTCTTTCAAAAAGTAATTCTTTCTTTTTTGCGGTACAAGATGATGCTCTGCAAAACCAATATTAGCAAAGAAATGCAGAAAAGCCGGAACTAAGCTTCTTTCAAAAATTATTTCCTGCTCGTCCAGAGCCCCGGTTTCAAGAGTTCCAATCTTTAAGCTTAATTTACCTTGATTTTTGGAAATTTCATCGCATAATTTGAAAATCCCGCTTGAGACATTGAAAAAGTAAGTATCCTTATCATCAGATTCAAAAGCAACACCATCTTTTACAAGGTGTTCTGTCAATGAGTTATATTGTTCTTCGGTAAGAAGCCCTCTTAGCTCGACTTCAATAGATTTTTCTTTTTTAGGCATAAAGCTATTATTTATATCACAAAAAGCGCCTCGCGTCAAGCTGTGCCGCTCAATGTCGGTATCATTCGTTCATTCGCGCGAATGAGAGATAAGGGATTATGGGTAAAACTGTTCCTCGCTCATGACTTTTTGTTTATTGACAATCTGTTCTTGAATCGCATCACGAATGGCTCCAATTATTTCAATATCCCATTTCACTGTCTTTGGGCGCGGAGAAAACTTCTGAAGTAACTCAAAGATAGTATTGTCTACAAAATCCTGTCTTTCGATTTGCTGTCTTGTTAATCCGGTCATAAAACATTAATTTTTGTAATTTTTTCAATCCAGCCGGTTAGTTTTTTGTCCGAGGTCATCAAGTCAAACATCTTTTCTATATAATTTATAGTTCTTCAATATCACCTTTTGCTAAATATTCTGAAATCTTATTCCATTCACCAAGTACTTTTTCTTTGCTGTTTTCGTTATCAAACCAATTATTCTCAGTAAAGCCATGAATCTCATAGGTTACAGGGATTAACTTAATATTTTTAGGGAAATATTTTTTTAGTGTCATCAATGCTCTGCGAGAATGATAATGTTTGACAACGGCAATAATTTTTTTGATTTTATTAAAACCGACCTTTTCTTCAATAACTTGTTTAGAAAATAAAACATTCTCTAAAGAATTTGTTGATCGGCCTTCTAAAATTATATCATTTTGATTAACGCTTAACTTAATTAATTTCTCGCTCATTTCCAAGGCTTCATTTTTACCCGTAATGCGATTCTGGCCGCCGCTGATCAGAATTTTGGGCACTAAATCGGCTCGATATAATTCGTATGCTTTGTTTACAGCCTCTTGGTGGCGTGTGCCAAAAACCAACGCCAAATCAGCTTTTTGCGGATTAGACTTTAAAAATATATATTCGGTTATTCTCTTAATTTCTTTTGTGTTCACAATTTATGTATATTCTGCCATAAATACAATAAATAAAAAAGAGCTCTTCAAATTAGTTTTATAATCTGAAAAGCCCAAGAATTAGTCGCCGTTCCATCGATATTGTTCTGGAAATGTGTGAAAAATCTTATTAACCAAGATAGAATGAATTTTTCCGGCTAAATCAGTCGCTGAGAAATTTTGAACATTTAGAGTTGCTCTCACCAAACTGCTGGCAATGATATGTTGTTCAATTTTAACTAGTTGGTCTTTAAGTCGAGCAATCTGTTCAATAATATCTCGATAACAAAATCCCGACTTGGTCCAAGAAAGTAGTGATTTTAGAATTTCTTTCTCTATGGAAAAGACCAGTTTATTGATGGTGTCAAAGTTTAGCCGTTTATTGAAGGCTGGGGATTTTTTAATACCCCAGATTTCTTCTTGAAAGGTCTTACGAAGAAGATCAATCCACTCTACTGATACGGTTTTGAGCGCCATATAGATAGACGCAATGGAAGAATCAACGAGATATTCGTGATAACCTTCAAACGGACTGCGCCAAATAAGTCTTCCTTCAGACGCCATGATTTCCTGCAACGGTGTTCCGTCGAAGATTCTCAAAGCCTTTGAAAGAGTTGGCGTAAAACCGTAGATTTCTAAGAAATCAAGATCGGCTTCTAGTGTTTCCATGGTGGTATATGGATTAAAGATCATGAATCCAGGCACTATATCAATCTGAACTTGTCGGAGTATGTCAATAGATTGACGGATAGTCTGTAAAGACTCACCTTTTCTAAACAATCTTAATACTGTAGAATTGGCGCTTTCAATACCGATAAGCATTCGTTCAAATCCCGCTTGCCTCATCAGAAGTGCTACTTCTTTATCAATATCATTTGATCGGCAGAAACCCATAATATGCATATCGCTGATATTTCTAGCGATTATTTCTTTACAGATATTGATCACATGTTGGCGCCCATTTAATCCTGGTCCGAACAGGTTTGGATCGTTAAACTTAAATACTTTTACGCCATACTTCGATTTTAATTCTTCAATCTCATCAACTACGTCAATAGGATTTCTTCCGCGCCAGTTTGAACCGATGGATGTTCGCTCAAAAGCTTGATTGCTGCAGAATGTACATATTCCGTAACAACCGCGACTTGCCAGAACGGTAGCATAGTTAGTCTTTTCAAAACAGACCGGAAGCAAGTCTCGAACCGGCCACGACAATGAATCAACATCCGCCTTAGCTGCTGGCGGATTAATGATAACACTATTATTTTGCCTAAAAGCGATACCGGGTAAATGTTTCCAGTCGGATGATACTTTGATCATTTTGATGAGGTTTGAAAAAGTAACCTCACCCTCACCTAAAACGACCGAATCAATAGCTGGTATTTGTTCAAGTATGTGCTTAGCGCTTAACGTTGCGGTAAAACCTCCGCAACTTATGTGAGAAGTAACTCCTTCGTTGCGAAGTCTTTCCACTAATAGCCTAATAGATGGCAAAGCTCTTTGCATGACAGAGAAGCCTATAACTTTAGCTGGTCGTTTTAGAATTTCAGAAACGGTTTGCTTAATAGTTAAGGCATGGATATCAGCGTCAAGTATTTCAACTGAACAATCTTCATGTCTTAGCGTTGCTCCGATATACATTAATCCCATTGGTTCTTTAGGGTTGTAATCAGGTACACGACCAGATTGATACATTGGTGGCAAAACGAGTAGGGCATCAATCATGTTCATTTTCACTCACCTCCCTTTGTTGTTTTGTTAAGGTACACACCAGGGGTTTTAATCTGGTTTGACCACAAATCATATGCTAAAAGCCCTCGATATGTCAAGAGTTGGTCGTATATTACCGGATTGACTTCGATACATTAGAACCTTTTGTACGAATATGACTACCTTCCTCATTCAAACATTCGCGCGAATGAGAGAATGATGAGGTTATAAAATTGAAAGGAGATGTTTGATGAGCGAAGTTTGGTTTCCGGAAAGACGATAATAAACTTGCTTGCTCCTCTGTTCTTTTTCCACTATATCAACGTCATCTAATATTTTCAGATGTTTTGACGTGGCTTTAAATGACAGTTTGATCTGCTCGGATATATCCCCCACTGTCGCTTCGCGCGCGGTCTTTAAAAATTTGAGGATAGCCAACCGGCGTTTGTTGGCCGCTGCCTTAAGCAGTTTGTCCAATTTAATCATATAAAAAGATTATAGCACACGTTCGCTCATTCGCGCGAATGAGGGATACATGAGGTTGGGGGTTGCGGAGTCGTGCGATGGAGAGATTGGTTCAAGTTAAAACCCCTCCGATGGCCATCGGAGGGGTTTTGAAATCTTAAATTGTAATTTTTTAAATCCAGCCGGTTGGTTTTTGATTTAGATTTACTTTAGCAATTGCGTTACCAGCGCGGTCATCTGCTCTTTCCTCCTCGGGTCGCTTTCGGCAATAAGAAGCGTGAGCGCCGTTAAAGTCGGCGGATTGATATTGCGAAATTTCTTTGCTTTGGCTTTTCGCAAAAACCAGATAAACGCAAATGCCCCGCTTCGCTTGTTGCCGTCGGTGAAAGGATGGTTTTTGATCATGAAGTACAGCAGGTGCGCCGCCTGCTCCTCTACGCTCTTGTACACCGGATGCCCGCCGAACGATTGCATAACATTGCCCACAATACCCTCAACACTTCCGGAGGCGCGTTCCTGGGCGAATATATCTGTAGCTTCGCCGTTTTTCATGAGTTCCAGACGAAAGCTTGCGATAGCGTCCTTTAGTTCTTTGCCGGAGAGCGTAATCAATTTTTTCGTTGTGCCGATTGCCGCAAGCGCGTCCTTGTCGTACGCGTCAAGCGACATCCATGTGCTGGAGAACTCTTTAACCAGCTCAAGAACCGCTTTAGGGTCAAGCGTGATGTGCACGGGAAGCAAAGCTTGAATATCGGAGACAGACTTCATAAAGGCGCTATAATTTTTCGCTATGCGCTTGCGGTTAATGGTATACCCTTTGAGCAAATGCTCTTTTAAGGTTCTGGTCGCCCATTTGCGGAAGTTTGTCGCTACCTTGGAGTTTACCCGATATCCAATGGAGATGATCGCATCAAGGTTGTAGTATTCTATGTTTCTGATTACCGAACGATTTCCCTCTTTTTGAACTGTTGCAATTTTTGCAACAGTTGCTTTTTTATCCAACTCTTTTTCTTTATAGATATTACTCAAATGCCGAGATATAACAGACTTATCACGCATAAAGACCGCGGCAATCTGATCAAGTGTCGCCCAAATTGTTTCTTTGTTATAATCACCGCGAAGCTCAATGGCTCCGGTTTTAGCCTGATAGATGACAACCTCTTTTTTCTTTGATAAATCCTTTATTTTCATAAATTCAATTAACTTATCTTTACTAATTTTATCATAATAATGCGAATAAAAAAAGCCCCTCATTCGCTCATTCGCGCGAATGAGCGAATGAGAGATAAAGGATTGGTTCAAGTTAAAACCCCTCCGATGGCCATCGGAGGGGTTTTGAAATCTTAAATTGTAATTTTTTAAATCCAGCCAGTTAGGTTTTTGTCCGAGGTCATCAAGTCAAATATTCCCTCTTTTTAATCTGCGACAAAACCAAGAGTGGTTCCTCTCTCCAGAAATTCAGAGTACTCAAGATCTTTTAAAGCCGAAACATATTCTTCAATATGCTTTTTGGGCAGATTATCCTCCGTGTCCTGAAGGATGACTCTGAAATATTTCATCTTTTGGTCTTTTGTGGCGTTAAAACGAGACCAGACGACAGACCCTTCTGCCTTCAATGAGCTAAACAACGAACGCATATTGGCGAGGGCGTCAGCGCTTTTGATGAAGTATGCCTCCTGATTTAAACGGAGCCGTTTGAGGTGTTCTATTTTCCGGTCGGCCCAATCAGTAATTGAGGCGTTTTCGGTGAGCGAAGATACGTAATTTTTTACCTCGCTGCCAAATTCCTTTTCGAGTTCTTCAAGAGAATAATTGCAATCTTCAACCGTGTCATGAAGAACGGCGGCGGCAACCAACTCCGGGCTTTCCGTATAGCGCGCGACAATAATTCCGACTTCAAGCGGGTGCACTACATAAGGGATTTTACCATCGCCTTTCCGCACCTGACTTTTATGGAGTTCAATTGCTTTTATAAGGGCTTTTTCTACGAGATTGTTTGTGGAATTCATAGGTTTGGATTAATGAATTATGCAGGCCATTATTTGTTTTTCCCGAAAATCGGTCGACCTTTAAAAAACAAAAAAGCGACTAAGAGATTTCACCAAAAGATATTTCTATCCCTTAGATTGAAATCTCCCAACCGCTTAAGGTTAGTCGCTTATTTCATCTGGCTACTCGCAGATTTCCCAAGTTGCCTATCCCGCATTAGCGGGAAGAAATAAACGGTTCGTGATTATATGCACGAACGAACATTCTTATTTTCAAACACCGTAGTTAAAGAGAGACCGGAGGAGCGCCCACGCCCTCATCTGCGGAACCCGTTAAGATTCCTCCGCCAGCAGGAGCGCCTGCCGAAGCAGTTTCTGGCGTCAGTCAACTCTTAAGACAATCATACAGCAATTTTCTAAAAAAGTCAAATTTTCTCTTGTCACAGTTTATTATTCGTTCATTCGCGCGAATGAGCGAACGAGAAGTAAGGGATTGGTTCAAGTTAAAACGGTTTATTTTGCTATTCCCTCTCTATGGGTAAAACCGTTCTTCGCTCATGACTTTTTGTTTATTGACAATCTGCTCTTGAATCGTATCACGAATAGCTCCAATTGTTTCGATATTCCATTTCACTGTCTTTGGGTGCGGAGAAAACTTTTGAAGTAACTCAAAGATAGTATTATCTACAAAATCCTGTCTTTCGATTTGTTGTTTTGTTAATTCAGCCATAAATAATTTATTTTGCCATTTCAAATATTTTTTTCACTAGCGAAGTTCTGGCATAGAAAGCACGGCTTATAGATCCGTGTCCGGCCCCTTTTGTCCTTGCTTGTATCCATTTACCATCTGCGCCAGTTAACGATTTAAAACCTTTTTTAATCAGCTTATTACGAATAAAATCATAGTCTGCTTTAATTTCCTGTATAAGCTCGTCCGTTTCTGCAAAATCTAAACTGGTTACTTTAATTAACTCCGCATTGTCGGCATTTTTACCATGCCACGCAACGGCACAAAAAATTATTGCTTTTAATTTTGCCCAACAATGACTTTTAAAAAATGAATGCTGCTTTAATTCCTTGGGGTTAATCATGGTGATAGCCATTGTTTCTTTTGGCACCAATTGTCCTTTTACTTCATGAAAGCTAACTGATTTTAACTCCCAAGATAGACCATTTGGCGCTTTGGAAATATTTGTTTGTAGTCCGGCCACTCTTTCTAAAACTAAACCTTTCCAACCCTTATTTTGTTTTCCAGTTTCGTAAGTGGTGATGCCATATTTTTTGGCGAGTTCTCGCAAATTCTTACCAATGGCCTTTTTAAGATTTCTTATGGCAATGACCCGAGTAATAATTTTCATAAACTATTAATATTGATGTGATTATTTTTCAATGTCATTAAAGCGTTGAATTGATAGATCAAGATATTTTTTTTCTAAATCAACTCCAATAAACTTCCGGTCGTTTAATATGGCCGCCAAACCAGTGGTAGAAGAACCGGTAAATGGATCTAAAACAATATCACCCTTTTCAGTACTGGCCTTAATTATACGAACCAACAAACCAATGGGTTTTTGAGTTGGGTGTTTCCCGTATTTTTTTTCTTCTTTCTTGGGCGGATAGACAGCCCAAACACTACGCATCTGTAAATTTGGTTTCTTCAAAAAATCATCAGGCCAATCACCATTTTTCATCAAATTATAATTAAATTTATGTTTGGCCTTTTTATCTTTACGCGCCCAAATAAGTGTTTCGTGGCTGGCAGTAAAAAAACGACAACTTAAATTTGGCGACGCATTTGGCTTAAACCAAGCTATATCATTAAGAATATGAAAATGTTTTACTTGTAAGGCAAAGCCACATTGATAAATTGAATGGTATGTACCACTGATCCAAATTGTACCGCCAGGTTTTAAAATCCTATGACATGCTTCAATCCATGATAATTGAAATTCAAAATCTTTTTTTAAACCATTACTAACATCCCATTCTCCTTTATTTACGCTTACCATTTTACCTGCATGAACAGTAAAACCGCCGTTTGACAGAAGATAAGGCGGATCGGCAAAGATCATATCCACAGAGTTTTCAGGAAGTTCAGCCATCAAATCAATGCTGTTAGCGTGATATAGTTTGAAATTGTTCTTATCGAAATACGGTTTGTTTATGTCCATAATTAATTTTCCTTATCTTCAAAATCAAGGGAGTGTTGCACAGAAGAAACTCTGGGGATATGTTTAACCACTTTTATAATATGATATGAATCGTTAACAAAAGTATTTGCCGACTCATTAAAAACCTGTTCAATATTTAAGTTAACAATAAGTTTATCGCCACTTCTAAAAGCTACTTCACCTTTTTCTATCTTTTTAAAATACTCATCATCTTTAACGGAAGCATAGATTTTAATACCTTGATAATAGAATTCCCATTTATAGTTTTCTTTAAAAACAACTTTAAAAACTGAGAGCTCCTGATTTTCTTTAAGAACTTCTTGTCTCTTTTGATCAATCTCATCATCGTCAGATGCTAAAAGCGAGAAGTCCTTTTTTTCTACATGAAATATATTTTGTTCAGCGTCAACATCTCGAATAGAAAAGTCTGTTATTTCTCCTCTTTCTTTCAGTTTTGAGAAAGTATTTCGTAAATTTTCTCGAACTTTCGGATTTTCTTGATAAATATTGTAAACGTTCTGGCTAATTGTTATGTTTCCATTAGAATTTGAGATTTCAATAGTGTTGTTTTCGTTTGGTTTAACTGTCTCAGGTTTTCCATTTTTTGCAATCCATTTTTTTAGACCATAAAGACCACCAACGATTGCAATTATTTCACTTGTAAGTGCAATATTCTCTCGAGTGAATAGATCATTAGCATTCTCAGTGATCAAATTAAGTAGAATAATAAAGCTTCCTTCCCGTGGAGCTTTAATTTTTATATTAACTTTTATTCCTGGTGACAAATAAGCAGCTGATTCTTGAGTGACCGAAGAATAATTGATAAGAGATTCTATCAATAAATCAACATCAATCTCGTGGAGATAACCGCCGAATTTAATTTCTAAATTTTTATTATCGGAATTGGTCATATATATATTATATTGTACACTCAATAAACTTTTCCGACACGTCATCTTGTAATTTAGCTGCAATGATTATGCATGTTATAGTTAATTACAAAAGAGGCATTTGATTGAGTTATAACAAAATAGATAATGCTCCGCAACTTATTATATGTGCATATTTTAATTAAAGTCCCTGTCTTGACACTATAAATATACCTGTTAAACTGCCATTAGCACTCTCGCCTACCGAGTGCCAACAATCAACATAAATGCGGATAAATACTGATGGACGCAAATGACACGGATAAAATATCAGCGGCATCTACATGAAATCCGCATATAATCCGTATTACTGTTTATGTTTCCGAATCATTTCACCACAAAATCGCAAGAAGCAATACAGTCAGCACACGCTCTGGCACACGAGAATGGCCAGCAGCAGATGGAGGCTACCCACCTTCTGGCCGCCCTTATCGGCCAGGAAGAAGGCGTCGTTTCCTCTATCTTTAAGAAGCTGGGCGTAAACATGCTGGAAATTGAAGGCGCCATCCGCGCCGTTTTGCGCTCTATGCCCAAAGTCGCTCCCGACATGCCCGGAGGCATCGGACAGATCTACCTGGGACAGGAGATGCTCCGCGTCTTCCAGCAGGCGGAACGCGAGGCCAAAGCTTTTGGCGACGAGTATATCTCTGTTGAACATCTTTTCCTTTCTTTAATTGAAGTAAAGACTTTTGCCGCCGACCTACTTTCCCGCGCCAACATTACCCACGACGAGGTGCTTAAAGTCCTAAAAGAAATAAGAGGCACGCAAAAGGTGGATTCCCCCGAGCCGGAAGCCAAGTATCAGGCCATGACCAAGTACGGCCGCAACCTTACCAAGCTCGCGCGGCTGGAAAAGCTGGACCCGGTTATCGGCCGGGATACCGAGATCAGGCGCGTAATGCAGGTATTGTCCCGCCGTACCAAAAATAATCCGGTGCTTATAGGAGAAGCCGGAGTCGGCAAGACCGCTATTGTGGAGGGTTTGGCCCAGAGGATTATCTCCGGCGATGTTCCGGAATCATTAAAAGATAAAGAAATTGTTTCCTTGGATTTGGGAGCCTTGGTTGCCGGAACAAAATTCCGCGGAGAGTTTGAGGACAGGCTTAAAGCGGTTTTAAAAGAAATTGAACAGGCCTCGGGGAAAATAATACTTTTTATTGACGAGCTCCATACCATAATCGGAGCCGGCACGGCGGAAAACTCCAGTCTGGACGCTTCCAATATGCTAAAGCCCGCGCTGGCCCGGGGCGAGCTCCGCGCTGTCGGCGCCACAACCCTTAAGGAATATCAAAAATATATAGAAAAGGACCAGGCTTTGGAGCGCCGTTTCCAGCCGGTATTTGTTGCCGAACCGGACACGGAGGACGCCATCGCCATACTGCGCGGAATTAAGGAGAAGTACGAGGTGCATCACGGTGTGCATATTACTGACCAGGCCATTATCTCCGCCGTCACCCTTTCCGAGCGTTATATATCTGACCGCTTTCTGCCGGACAAGGCCGTGGACTTGATTGACGAGGCGGCTTCCGCGCTGCGGATGGAAATAGAATCCCAGCCGGAAGAGCTGGACAAAATGAAGCGCGACATTATGCGGCTGGAGATAGAAAAAAGGGCATTGGAGAAAGAAGAAGACTCGGAATCAAAGACCCGGCTTAGCGAGCTGGAGCGCGAACTGGCGGAGATTAAAGAGAAAAGCAACGAGTTAGAGATCCGCTGGAAAAATGAAAAAGGCGTGATTACCGAGATCCGCGAGAAAAAGCGGCTCTTGGACAAGGCCAAGCACGACTCCGAAATCGCCGAACGCGGCGCGGATTTGCAAAAAGTGGCGGAGATCCGCTACAGCCTTATGCCGACTCTGGAGCGCGACAAGCGCGCGTTGGAAGAGCGGCTCCGCGATATGCAGCACTCCAGTAGGATTCTAAAAGAAGCGGTGACGGAAGAAGACATCGCGGCGGTTGTTTCGCGCTGGACGCGCATTCCCGTTTCCAAAATGTTAGAGAGTGAAGTGGCCAAGCTCGCGCATATGGAGGACGAGCTTAAGCGCCGGGTTGTGGGGCAAGACGAGGCCATCAAGGCCGTGTCCAATGCCGTGCGCCGTTCGCGCGCCGGGATCTCCGAGGAATCCCGCCCCATTGGCTCGTTTATTTTCCTGGGTCCGACCGGTGTTGGAAAAACCGAACTTGCCCGCGCGCTCGCCGAGTTTATGTTTAACGACGAAGCGGCCATGATACGGCTTGATATGAGCGAGTATATGGAAAAGCACACTGCTTCGCGCATGGTCGGCTCCCCTCCCGGATATGTGGGCTATGACGAAGGCGGACAGCTTACCGAGCTGGTGCGCAGACGGCCGTATTCGGTGGTCTTGTTTGATGAAATAGAAAAGGCGCACCCGGATATATTTAATACTCTGCTCCAAATTTTGGATGACGGGCATTTGACCGACTCCAAAGGGCGCAAAGTTAACTTTAAAAATACGGTTATTATCATGACTTCAAATATCGGGTCTGACGCGATTCTGAATTTGAAGCACCGCGGACGGCTGGGCTTTGGCGACTCCGGAGCAACGGAAGAAGATACTGACGAGCGCGTTCGCGTGGAAGTTTTGGACCTGCTTACCAAAAGGTTTAAGCCGGAATTTCTAAACCGCGTGGACGACACTATTGTTTTCCATTCTTTGCAAAGCAACGAACTGCAAAAGATTGTTGAGCTTCAACTGGAACGCGTGCGCCGCCGTTTGGAATCCAAGAAGATAATTATCAAAGTGACGGACGCGGCCAAGGAGTGGCTGGCTAAAAAGGGTTATGATCCGGCGTATGGAGCCAGGCCTTTGCGCCGTTTGATTCAGACTCATATTCTGGACCCGCTCGCCATGAAGATAATAGAAGGGGCGGCCGGCGAGGGCGCGGAAGTGATAATTGATGCTGACGCAGAAAAAATTATTTTGAAATAAAAAAGATCCCTCGCAGTTGCGGGGGATTTTTACTTTTTTAAAGAGGTAAAGACCAATATGTAGCGCTAATCATCAGCACCACGTCGGCGCTGGCGTAAGTCAGATGGCTCCTGATGCTGTAACGCATACGGACAAAGGTGAGCGGGCGGAGTATCCAGTCAAACCCCGCTTCCGCAACAGCTCCGGCATAAACATCCAGCCTTCTGCTATTGCCGATCCATCGGATCATGGGGCCTAGAGCAAGATAAACATCATTATTGGCTCCGATCTGATGCGGCAGCCAAAGAAGCGTTTCGGCATTTAGCATGCTCTCGCTGGAATCACGGTCAGAAAGAAAACCTCCGACACTGCCGCCGCTAATACGGAGCATGGCTCCGCCATGAGCATCGAGCACGCCAACTCCGGCGCTACAGAGAACCAAACCGCCATTTTCATAACCGCGCTGCCAGGTGGCGAATCCGCCATAAGCGCAGCCCAGCTCCACTCCCAGGCGCGGCGCGCGCGCCGAATCTTCGGGCGCGTCGTCTCCTTCATCAGCACTTGTTTCGCAAGGCCTGAACAAACAAATAACTGCGCAAAGTACAAACGTCAATTTGCTCATTTTTTCTCCTTTTGAAAAGGACCGGACACAATCCACACTACTGCTCTAACTTGCTTTTGTCAATTACCCCCCCTAACGATTTAAAGGGTATGTGACCTTTAATTAATAAATTCGCCTGCAATCGGCACGGGATGCAGAATTATTCCCCAAAAAAGGCCAACGGTAATGTGTTCCCCGCTTACTAAAACATGGATTGAAGCGCGGACACCGGCGGCCTTGGGCGATTCTCTTCTCCGGAGATCAATTCCCGTTTCAAAAACCAAGGCGGAATAACCGCGCGAGCGGTTGTCTATTTCCAGCACGGTTAAAGAAAAACCCCAGCCAATATAAGGCAGCAATCGGTTAGAAGATATATCGGCGGCAATTGCCGGCAGCGGCTGGATGAAAACAACTTCAACTTCGTCTGTTTGGGCAATTCTACCGTTGCCAAACATTGATCTGCTTATTACCCCAAAAGTATTCCTAAACGTCGGTCTGATTTCATTCGGGTGATAGAGCCCAAAACCAAAGGACATTTGTTTAATCCATCCTTTTTCAATATCGGCAAAAGCCGCGGCGCCCAACTCCGAAATCCGCGTTTCAATCGCGAATTGACCCGCGAAATTCCAATCTTCTTGCGCCGAGAGCCCTTGCGAATACGGCAAAAAAGCGGCGAACACGCTGGCGGACAGCAACCTTTTCACGCGTCTTTCTCCTGTTTTTTCAAAGAACCATCTTAATGGTAGTACACTTTATATTGACAATCAAATCTGCGGAATTAAAAAAGCGATCCAAAACATCGGATCGCTTTTTTATCTCTTTTCAACTAACCATTAGTCGCTTAGTCGTGTCTGCCCCGTACTGAGCTTCGCTCTAGTACCGGGGCGACTAAGAGATTATGATTATCTCAAAAGAGATCTTGTCTATGAACCCGACAAGAAGGGTTAGCAGACAGGCGTGATGCCTTCTGCGATGAGCTCGGAGCGCACCTTCTGGATGAGCGGGCGATTGCTCAACTGCGGAGGCGGGTGAAGCCGCTTCCCGCAGCCGCGGCATGGAGGAAGGGTGTCGGTGAGGGTCATGCGGATGCTCTCACGCGGTGAGGGGTGCGGACGGTTTCTGTGGCCGCATGTTCCACAGATGAGGTAAAATGCCTTGTAAAAGATCCTCATTTCGTCCTCCATCGGGCATTGTGAGGAGTCCGCGTAATTGCGGATTGTCCTTGCCCCGCCAGAAACATTGATTGTTCAATAATTCTGGTAGAGCCCCGAACTTCTGGGCTCGGGGTGTGCTGATTTTAGGTCCGGCACGATGACCTTTAGAGCCCTTTCTGTTCCCAGGCGGCTCAAGTTCCCGGCTGGCGCAGAGGTCGCCTTGACCGTGGTCGTGCCAACGGGATGAAGAGCATCGCTGCTCCCATCACCATCGGCAAAAGCCACATCAAGAACGCCTGCCACTCTCCGCGTCCGCTCCATTGCCTGAAGGCAAGGAGGGTGGCGAGAACCGTAGCATCCGGTTCGCCATACGCGAAGATAGTGACGAGGTCGTGGGTCACGACCAGCGCGCCGAGGCAGAGGCACAAGGCCCCGAGTAGCCGGATGATCATTATGACCTCCTTTCCGGCGTTGTTGAACCGTCCTTATGGAATCCCGCGCTTACGGGACAGAATGCAAGATCATTCCGCATTCTCGGCTCTGCGATGAAAGTGCAAAGAAGGGGTGTGTAGAGAATGCCCTCTACACACCCGTGTCGGGCAGGCGTGGGCGGAACCCATATCTCTATGATAGTGCTAACCTCATAGCTTCCATCCCCACTACTCTCACCGGCATTCAGATACAGCCGGTGAAAAATATGGGGGCATGGGGAAGGGTCTCACCCTTCATTTCCGCTGTTAGCAAGCCGGTGGCATTCCGACTCACTCTACCTGTTTCTCCCGCCAAAAACTTCGATTAAGTTCGAAATTTTTGGTGGGGGGCGTTCCATTATTAAGAAACGGAACGCCAAATAAGAACTGTGCGACATGGCAGGCCTTTTTTAATGTTGGCCCGGAACCGCTGGTTACCCCGTAGGCCTTTTGCCAGAAAAGGGTAACCTGCGATTATGTCGCCCGCGCCGCCGAGATTGGCTCGGTTATGGCGCTTTGCCCCTGTGTCCTTGATAGGCAGTTTATCGGACACTTATCTTCGCACGAGGCCAACCCTCGTCCTGCCGGCGATTTTTATTTATTTTTGTTTTGGAAAGAAATGTGCGCAGTCCGGACTTTGCCCTGCCGGAAGGTGAGACAGCCCATCACGCTTGTATAGGACTTTCTCGTAGAACATCCGACTATGACGGATTCCGATTGCTCGGAAGCGTGTACCCAGCCATAGCCGGCGCGAGGAACAGATGGCTGCGCACGCCCATCTGCACCCGTGTCATTTTTGAATTGTTTCAAAAAATGGCATGGATACAGATGAACTGTTTTTTTTTGCTCCGCGGCGGGCCGCGATGATATTCGTCGACAAGTCCGAATAATCGCAGACCATCGCGGGGCAATCTGCCGAATTTATATTAAGTTTAGAAAATGGGTGGCAGATTACTCGCAAAAGAGCAGATGCAAGGGCGTTATGTAATATCGGGCAAAGTGTGGGCTGGGTTCCTCTCTAAGAGTAGGAATATAGTTTCAAGCCCCTAAGCCGGCAATACTTTCGCGTCAAGCATTTTTGCTCTTTATTTATCAGCAGTCATTTCAGCGTTTGGACTTTTGTCCAAGCGCCTCTTGACTATTGAAACTGCATCATAACACATTTCTAAAATTCTGTCAAGTGTTTATAGTACGGACTTCATACATTTGGCTAAAACTGGCTGATTTATAGGGTCAGAATATCCTGACATCTTGTCATTTCAAAAAATAAAATTTTGTAAAAAAAATTTTCGCAAAGTGGAGATTTTATGTTTTTCTACCAGACACTTGACAAAATATCAAAAATATAGTATCCTTGTTTTTATGCTCTTTCTTGTCGGAGGATGAAATGGCCAAGATGGTCTTGGTCAAAGTAGATCTCCTTTAGCCAGGAGGTGTGCTATGATGGGCGGCTAAATAAAAATTTCTTTTCATGGAGGAAAAAAGTCCTCGGTTAGGGTAAAAAACGCAGAAAGGGCATGATCGTCGGAGATGTTCGGCGTCTCGCCAAGCGTCTAAACCCCAACAGAGGAGGGAAAAAATGGGCGGAGGTTGAGCAGTACCCGCGCCAATCGAAAGGTTGGCGCGGCTTTTAATTATGAAAGTTTTTTAGCGCATTTGAAAGCAAGGTCAAAAACAATGGAGAGTGTTTTAGCCAAAGTATTGCTTTCCACCAGCATGGAAACCATTTTTCCTTCAAAGGATACTAAATAGACCTTATTTCCATAAATTCCGATTTGCGCGTTAAATCCCCAATATTCTTTTGGCAGGATAATGCGGTTGACATGCGGCGCTGGCGTGCCGGGCTCGCCGGCATAAAAGCCATTTATCAGGATTTGCTTCTTTTTCAGTTCCAAGCGCATATTCTGCAAGTCGTCGAGGGCTAAAACCTTGTACATTGATTCAAGATCGGTGATTTCAAAAGCTATTTTCGTTTCTGTTTTTTTCATTTCTTCAACTATGGCTTTGATGCCTTCCTTGCCTTCAAACACTCTAACCACAGGTCTCTCGCCTCCTATTTGCAACTCTAATTCCGGCAGAGCGCGTTCAAGATCGGCAATACGGTCTTTCATCTCCGTATCCTTGCGTTTGGCATAAGCCAAAAGCTTGTCCGGATGTTCGGCCGCGTAAAATCTTTTTTTGCCGCGGAGAGCGGAAGACATAAGTCCTCGGCTGGAAAGCGATTCAATCGCGGTATAAACAGCTTGGCGGGAAAGTTTGGCGCGTTTGGTAAGCTCCATTACCACGGCCGGGCCGCCTTCAAGAGCCGCGAGATAAGTTTTAATTTCACTTTCCACTAGGCCTAAGGATTGCAAAATCGGGGTAATATCCTTCATAAAATATTATCATTAATAAATACTTTTTAATTTTACCCTATTAGAAACCAAATGCCCAGTGGTAGGTTGAAAATAAAAGTTATAAGCTGTAAACTATAAATTGAGTGTAGTAAAATTCCGCCGCACGGCGGGACCATAAGCCATAACCTCAAATTATGATTGTTTTTTCGGCCATAGTTCCCCATTCCCCGCTTCTGATTCCTGGAATCGGCAAGGAAAATCTAAAAAAGTTAGCCGCGACAAAAGCGGCTCTGGAAGCGCTTGAGAAAGAAATTGTTCTGGCTAAACCGGACGCGATTGTGGTTATCTCACCGCACGGGCCAGTGCTGCCGGACGCGTTCAGTATTAATTTAAACGCCGCCCATTCATGCACTTTGGAAGAGTTTGGCGATTTCGGCACTAAGCTTGATTGCCGTTCTGACTTTATGCTGATTGACCATCTTCAGCGCAAACTGCGGCAGGCCAATGTGCCTTTTGCTCTTATTTCCGAGGAAAAATTAGATTACGGAGTGGTGGTGCCTTTGACTTATCTTACGCCGCGCCTGTCAAAATTTACCGTCGTTCCAGTTACCACCTCGTCGCTTTCCGCGGCCGAACACCATCGTTTTGGCGTGGAATTAAAAGAAGAATTGTCAAATTCAATTAAACGAATTGCCGTTTTGGCTTCCGCTGATTTAGCCCATACTCTTTCCAAAGAAGCTCCGGGAGGATTTTCACCCCATGGACAAACCTTTGATGAAAAAATAATTGAATTGATTAAAGCGCGGGCCAATGAGGAAATTTTAAATTTATCAGGCGATATAATCGCCGGAGCCAAATCCTGCGGATTTGGACCGATTGTTATTTTAACCGGAATTATGGGGCATATAATGTACGAGCCGCAGATACTCTCTTACGAAGCCCCGTTCGGCATAGGCCAACTGGTAGCCAACCTTAAACTTTCATAGCAATTAGCGGCCGCACGACAAAAATATGGATTTGGAAAAATATAAAACCGCTTTGACGGGCCGGCTTGATCAGGCCAAACAAGACAGAAAAGAGAAAAAAGTCCAGGCGACCTATAGGCAACAGATGGCGGTGGAGACCGCGGAGAAGCTAAACGACCTCCCTTCCTTGGGTATTTACTTGCGCCTCTTTAAGCGCTATAATCATATTCCCTTGATTGAGTGCCGGGAATGGGTCCTAAAGAAAGGAACCGGCAATCTGGGCCGGCTTTTTGTTGCTTCTTATAAGAAGTTTTTAAACACTACAAAACAGGATGGCTAAAAAGCTTAAAATCTTAACTAATCCCAATCCGCTCCTCCGCCGCAAGGGGCGTGATTTGTCATTTGCGGAGCTAACTTCGCCCAAAATGCAAGAGTTTATCGGCGACATGATTAAGACCATGTATGAGGCGGACGGAGTGGGCTTGGCCGCGCCGCAGGTCGGAAAAAGCGTCAATCTGGCGGTTATTGCCGTAAAAGGCGGCGAATTAGTTTTGGTTAATCCCAAGGTAAAAAGATACGGATTCCTTAAAGAGAAAGGAGAAGAGGGCTGTTTGTCTGTTCCCGGCGTTTGGGGCATTGTTAAGCGGTCAAAAAGCATTAAGGTAAAAGCCATGGGCTTGGACGGCAAGACTTTTGAATTCAAGGCCGCGGGCTTTTTCGCCCGCGTGATCCAGCACGAAGTTGACCATTTGAACGGAATTTTATTTATTGATAAAGCCCAGCACATAACAAATTATGTGCTGGGTAAAGCGAAAAAGATACAAAATACCTAATATCTAATTACTAATTTCTAAATAATGCTTAATGAATTAAAACTAAAATTAGACATTGGATTATTGTGATTTGATTAGAAATTAGGTATTAGAAATTAGAAATTTAAATATGAAAATAGTTTTCTTCGGAACTTCCGAATTTGCCGTTCCTGTTTTAAGGGCTCTTAAACAACAGCCGTGGATTGAGATTGCGGCTGTCGTTTCCACTCCGCCAAAACCGGCCGGCAAAGATAGAAAATTGTCCCCGTCCCCCGTAGCTCGCGAAGCAAAATATCTCGGTTTGCCCTGTTATGAGCCGGAAAAGCTCAAAAGTTCGGAATGGCTGGAGATATTTTCAAAATTAAATCCGGACCTGGCGGTTCTGGCTTCGTACGGAAAGATATTGCCGCAATCAACTTTGGATATTCCAAAATACGGCTTTATTAACGTCCACCCCTCCCTTCTCCCGCGCCACCGCGGCGCTTCGCCCATAGAAGGAGCGATTTTGAACGAGGATAAAAAAACAGGCGTAACTATAATGAAAATGGACGCGCAAATGGACCACGGGCCGATACTCTCGCAGACGGAAATTGAACTTAAAGGAAATGAAACCGCGCCAGAGCTTGAGAAAATTCTCACGGATCTCGGAGCGGAACTTTTAATAAGAACAATCCCCTCTTATTTGCACGATGAGATTGTGCCAAATGAGCAGAGACATGAAAAAGCAACGTTTACAAAATTAATCAGGCGCGACGACGGACGGGTTGATTTAAAAGATAATCCCGAAGAAATCTGGCGCAAATTCCGCGCTTACCATCCTTGGCCGGGAATTTGGACGATTTTAAGAAGTAAGAGTAAAGAATTAAGAATTAAGATTTTGGACGTTGAGTTTGAAGGCGGAAAGATAAAAATTAAAAAAATTCAGCCAGAAGGCAAAAAACCAATGACAATGGAAGAATTTGAACGCGGATACGGGACTCTTATAGCTTGACCGTAGCGGATAAACAATGTAAGGTTTTCCTGTCCAACCAAGGAGGAAAAGATGTGGAATTTTGAAGCTCTTTTTTCGCCTCATGCCGCGGTTTTGAAGGACGTGTCTTTGGACATCGGACAACTGCGCCAAGTTTTCGCAAATTTCTACAGTTTGTACTATAGAGAGATTCCTCCGGAATTCAGCGCGCACGACTTGCTTTTTATGGCCAAAGAAAGAGGCTTGGTCGTTCGAATGGCGGATGGTAGATACAAAATTGAACGGTCGTAAAGACTAAAAATACCCCGCACAAGAGCATAGCTCTATGCGGGGCACAGCTCCGATATTCTCGGAGTTTTTGTTTAGCGTGATGCTTTATTTTTTTTAAAAAAATCGGAATCCAGCCGTACTTATTTTTTTTAATTCTAAATAACAATTTCAAGCTATAGCTGATTTTTGTTATTATTAAATTTTTTTAATCCTACTGACCGATGGGTTTAGATAATAGAACGAGCTCACAGAATATAAAACAACCCCGCACAAGAGCATGGCTCTACGCGGGGCAGACTCCGATATTCTCGGAGTTTTTTATTTATTTTTTCTTAGCTTTGCCTTTTTGGCTGATTTTGGTGATTTCCAGAAATGGCCCGCCGTATCGGACGTTGTTTAAAGAACACCACACTGTGGCGTGGATGCAAATAATGCTACCATCTTCCATTTCCAAACGAAGCATATCACGATAAAAGTCAGCCTTAAGAATCTTCTTTCCGGTTAGATCGCGCGAAACTTTTTCGCTAATGACATGCGAAGGAATTGCCGCGCCGTTGCCCATTTAACTGCTCCTTTCGACAATCAGCCGCGAGGCGCCTCGCGCTTCCATGCTTCTTGATGTAATCGTAATACAACTGCCATCTTCAAAATACAAATCAAGAGTGGTTTTTTCAAGTAGAACTTTGACCAGCTTCTTATTTTTGCAGCTTTCCATAATCTCAACGTGCCCTGGATTTGGCGGTAGCGGCATGCCCATGCTTATCTCCTTTGTTGGTTTAAAGAACGGTACCGGTATTTTAGCAAATTAAGCATTTTCCGCAATAGCATCGGCAAGGAGCAGAAGTCCGATTCCCAAAGGATGGTTTAGATAAGGGCTAAAGGTGTGGGTGACGAGTAAAGCGATAATTGCGGCAAAAAGGCCGTAAGCAAGCGGCTTATTCTCATCAGATGCCTTATAAAGGCGCTTTAAAACGCAAAAAATGAGCCATATATAGGCCAAAACTCCCAGAAGCCCCATCTTTAGCCATAGGTCCAGCCAGCCCCATTCAAAAGCGTAGGTAGTTACTTCTCCGTTTGGATTTTGCCGTAAGGCGCGCGGATCGGTTGTTTTGTACGTTATTGCCGCGCCAAAGCCCGTTCCTAAAATCGGGTTCTTTTTTATTTCCTGAAAGAGAGGAGGCAAAAGAGCGCGACGGGCATCTGCCGCAGGTTCAGCGCTTTCGGTGCCTCGCGCAAAAACAACACGAAGCAGCGAAGGAATTAAAATGGAACTCAACATCAATCCGCTTAAAAGAGTTAGAAGCGGCAGCACAATAACTCGTTTATTTAAAGCGGCTCTCCACGATAAAATCGTTAAAATTATCAACCCCGCCGCTCCTCCTACCCAAAAACTTCTGGAAAGTCCGACCCAGATTATTGACGCGGAAAGAATTGAGATAGAAAGATCGGCCGCGCTTTTTGGCTCGCATGCGGCGCAATATCCAAACAAAAAAAAGCCAAAAAGCGCGAAGATATGCGATTGAAAGAAGACCCTTGAAAATTGAGCGTTGACAAAAGTAATTTCTCCCAATCTGGAGTCCCTGATCCATTTATAAAATCCGTCCCCTGTCTCAAATAAGCCGTTGGAAAATCCAACGGCTGAAAACATGGTCATAATCCAAAGAGCGATAATCCCGCCCGCTAAAACCAGTTTTGCCTTTCCCCAACCCGCTTTCTTGATTGCTTCAATTGCCGGTCCTAAATAGCCGAAAAATAAAAAACCATTGGCGTCGCTGAAAATATTATCAAAATTATTGCGGGATAATATCCCACGCGCAATGCCCCAAAGCACAGCGATAAAAAGAGGTAAATAATACCAAATACGACGAGCTGTAAGCTGGCGGCTAAACCAAATCCCGACAACCATAACAAAAATCGCCGTGCGCAAACTGATTTGCAACCCAGAAATATCAAGATAAAACATCCGGCCAAAGGAGCTTAAAATCAATTCCAGAAAAGCCAAGCCCAAAGCCAGTTCAAATTTCTTTACAGATAAAAGAAAAATCGCAATGCTTATAGCCAGAAAACCCGCCGTATTGATAAAAGGTATTTTGTGCCCTAAAAACGAAAGCAAGTAATAAAAAACACTGCCCAAAACAATCAATATTATATTTTTGGCTTCATTTCTGCTCATAGCGAAGCTTATCGTAAAACCAGGACAATCCTCTGGATATTGCAAAAAACGGCTTTAGAGCCGCCGCGGCTAAAAACCCGTGATGCTTGCGCATATATGTTTCCAAGCTTCTGTTCCAGATTTTTTGTTTTTTTGCCGACAGCAATTGCCCGAAACTTTCTCCACCGATATGGACCGCTTCCGCCATAGGCGTGTAATAAACCTCATACCCGGCCTCTTTTACCCGTTTGCAAAAATCAACTTCTTCAAACCAAAGAAAGAATCTGTCATCCAACAGGCCAACCTCGCCTATAACTTGGCGCGGAACGGCAAAAAACGCGCCCATAACCTGGCTTACGCTGGCGTGCTGATTATAATCCATATCATCAGCCAGATATTTTTTTATTATGTCGGGATAAAGCCGATGAAGTTTTAAGAGTATTGCCGCTTGCGAATAAAAATCTGGAAAATTGCGGACTGATTTTTGCAGATTGCCGTTTTCCCCCGTTAATCTGCCGCCCACGACTCCGGCCTTGGGATGCTCTTTGATAAAAATCAGCAAGTTTTCCAATGCGCCGGGAGAAATAAGGCAATCGGGATTTAGAAGCAGGATATTTGCCCCTTGCGAGCGCCGTATGGCTTGATTGTTAGCGGCGGCAAAACCAAGATTTTCTTTATTGGCGATAAGGCGCGCGCGCGGAAATTCGCGCGCCGCCATCTCCGCGCTCCCGTCAGAAGAAGCGTTATCCACGACAAAAACCTCAAAATTGGCAAGGCCATCTGAGGCAAAAACAGAACGCAAACACTGGCGCAGCCGCTCGCGCGTGTTCCAATTGACGATAATGACGGACCAATCCAACATATTCTTTAAGGGTAAAGGGTTTAACGTTTATGGTTTAGATATTATGTTTGCGCCGAATAATTTGAGTCGCTTGTTTATATTCTTTTACCGTTTTAAGCCAAGGTATTTTGTACATAAACGACGGCAGCCATTTGCTGATGCCGGAGTTTCGCGGCGTTATTTTAAAAAGCGGCTCGTCAATCCATATTCCAAAACCTCCATTTTTCGCGATTGTCAGCCACAAATCCCAATCCTGAAATCTTTTTAAAGATTCATCAAATTTCGGAAATTTATCCTTTCTTATCAAGCTGGTGGTATGAATAAAATTATTTTTTTTAAGCCGTTCCGCGTCCCATTTTAGATTTCCAAATTTTTTCCAGCCGAAATAAAAAGACGAATAAACAAAAGCCGCGCTACCGCCCTGAAGCGCGCTGATGAATTTTTCCAAAGCGTCCGGCCGGAGTACGGCGTCCGCATCCAGAAATAAAAGATATTCTCCTTTTGCCTCGTTCACGCCCGTGTTACGCGCGGCCGCGGCGCCGGAATGCGCTATGTCTATCGCGCGCACATCAAAAAATTCTTTAAGCGTTGCGCTTGTGTTGTCGCTTGAACCGTCGTTTACGGCGATAATTTCAAAGTCCTTAAAGGTCTGCGCGTAAAGCGCGGCAATTGTTTTCTTGATTTCTTTTGCGTGATTATAAACCGGGATGATTATTGAAATTTTGGCCATACCCCGCACATAATTTATGTTATAAGTTTGTTGTGATAATTGAACAAATCATGCTTTAATTGTTCTTTAAGATATTTTGATGTGTTATGTGCGGGGCATATTCTAGATATGAAAACAATTTCTTGGTTTGCAGTTCCGGCCGAAATAATTCTGCCCGCTTCCTTCCTGCTTCGCCCAGCTTGCGGGCCAATTCTCTATTTTTTAACAAAAAAACGACGGTCTCGTAAATCGCTTCAATATTTCCGGGCGGGATAAGAATGCCTGTTTCTCCATGCGCCACGGCCTCGCTAACGCCGCCGCTTCTACCGGCAACAACAGGAATGCCGTGAGCCGACGCCTCAAGAGGGGCGATGCCAAATCCTTCAACATCGGCGCCAAGTTCGCGCGCGGGAAAAAGAAATACCGAGGATTTCCCATAAAACTCCGAAAGCGTGGCGTCGGGAATCGCGCCAAGCAAATGCACGGAATCGTCCAATCCCAATGAATTGATTTGATTGCGAAGCCGCATTTGTTCGGGACCGCTTCCGGCAATATAATATTTTGCCTCCGGAATCTCGGCTAAAATTTGAGGCATGGCGGCAATGGCAAGGTCTATCCCTTTTCTCGGCACCAATCTCGCCACGGAAAAAATAATCGGCTTATCGCGATTTTCTCCGATATCCTTAAATGTTTTTGGAGACGGCTCCACTATGTTAATCTGCCTGCGGCCCGGCTTGATGATTTCTAAAATTTCATTTTTTGTATAAGCGCTGTTAGCCACCGTCATTTGCGCCGACTGTATGATTTTTTTAAACCAAAATTTTTTCCATTTGCCGGCTGCCGCCAGCCGCGCGTCCAAACCGTGCAAAAAAACAACATAATCTTTTTTTAAAATAATTTTAAGAATGTAAGCGATATAGCCGATGGGCAAAACATGCGATATGTAAACGCGCCCTATGTTTTCGCGCCGGCAGATCTTAAACGCCTGAATCAAAGCCAGCAACCATTGGGGCCAGATTTTCTTAAAATAAAACGGCGGACGCAAGACGCGATGCGGATAATCCGTCTTTCCGCCGGGCGGCGCCATAATAAGCAAAGATCCGGCCGGAAAGCCGCGGAAAAGCCCCGAAAGATAGGTGGAAACGCCGCCTACATCAGGGGGAAATTCTAAGGTAATCAGCAGTTCTTTTTTGGCTGTCATATCTGTTCGTTAACTTCTGCCGTTTCCGGCAATTGTTCCTCTGATTTTTTAAGCATTCTGCCTATCATTTTTAAATCGTCTTTGGTGACGGCTCTAAGCAAAACAATTCCGGCAATATAAACGGCCGCGCCGGAAGTAACAACCAGCGGAAGCGGCAGGGATTTCCCCGCAAACATCACAAAACCGCCAAGAATACCGGCCGAGCCAAGTATCTTCAGAATATATAAATTCATTTTTTTGTCCCAAGCCACTATTTTTTTAACAGATGATAAATCAAGCGAAAGCAAGATGATATTGGAAATTAAAAACGCGATAGCCGCTCCAAGCGGCCCCCAAAAAGGTATGAGGCCGACATTTAAGACGATATTTATGCCCGTAATAATGCCCCGGTGGCTGGTGCTCTTTTTCTCTTCGTTGGCGGCGTTCAAAAGCGAGCCGGTGGAAAATGCCAAAAAAACAAACGGCAGTCCCAGCCCCATCACCGTAAATGACGGCGCCGCTTCAATATAGTCCGGCCAAAGAGAAGCAAGCACTGGTTGGGCAATTGTGGCAAGGCCAATGCCAATGGGGGCGGCAAAAAGCAGGAGGTAGCCGAAGGATTTGGCAAAAACAGATGATAATTTCTCGCGGCTAGTTATAAAATAATTGCTCATGGAGGGAAAAATGGAAGCGGCGAACGCGCCGGGAATAAGCGCCTGAAGCGCCGTGGTCACTTTGGCCGGAATGCTGTAGATGCCCACTTCGTGCTCCCCTTTCAGGTAGCCGAGCAAAACGGAATCGGCGGCATTGTATATTTTCACGAAAATGCCCGCGAGCGCGAAGGCCCGCGCCGTATGGATGAAATTGGCGATAATTTCCCTGTTCCAGATTGGAAAAAGCTTATAGCCGAATTTAAATTTTAAAACCCCGGCCGCGATGGCCGCGTTGGATAAACTGCCTAAAGCCAAAGCTATCATGACAAGCGTTATCTTATGCGTGGCTTCCCAAAAAATAACTCCGGAAGCAAAAACAATTATCTGGAAAATAATAATGCTCAAGCTCTCATAAAAAATATTCTGCCTGGCGCGCAGCGCGCCCCAGAGCACGAGCGAGGCCGCATCAAACGACATCACGCCAACGGCTCCCGCGACAAGAAGGATTCTGTCTCCGGAGCCGCCAGTCGCCATTACGGTCAAAAGCGCCAAAATTGCGGTAATGCCTATGAGCGGCAGTTTTAGGGCCAGCGCGTTTCTAAGCAATTTGTTTCCGTCTTCCGGGCGACGCGAGGCCTCGCGGGTAAAAACAGGCGCCAAGCCCAGGTCGGTGCCGATGGAAAAAAGCGTGGTAAAAGAAAGCGCCCACACATAGCCGCCGAGAGTGCCAGGGCTCATGCGCGAAGAAAGATAGAAAAAATACAAAAACGAGAGCACCTTTTGCACCAATAGCGCCCCCGTAAAAACAACCGTGTTTTTGACGATTTTTCTCTCTTCGTGCCGGGACATAATTCAGGTTTAGTTTAGCTTAAAAAAGGTATTTTTGCAATAAAAAACCCGCGTATTTTAACGCGGGAGTTGGCCTTAATTTTGTCTATTTCTCACAGCTCTTGCCGGTTTGCAATCGGCGCGGCCGGACTCATAAACAGCGCATTTGAGCAGTCGTTCATTGCGGTTTGCAAAGTTCAGGATAACTTTGGCGTTATCAGTAGTCACGTTTTTGCTGCCTCCGCGGGGAACGGCGCAGTTCGCCCTAAGTGTTACTCTGTCGGAAGATCCTGACTTTCCCAATTTGGTTGCCGTACAAAGAATATTGTCTCCGATCTTTTCGTTGCCAAAAGAGGATATGGCGAGTTCAAAACTTAAAATGACTCCAGAAAACATGAAAGTGATTAGCCACAACGGAAGAGGCATGATCAGCCGTTTCATTATTTCACCTATTCTTTGGTATCGGAAAAATTGATAAGAGGACAAACTTTTTGTTTTTGCGCCGCGCACCAGGCCCAAAGCAGGCTGCCGAACCTGGGATTAGATGCGGCTTTTTCCTTTTGTCGCGTTTTTATTTCATTCAACTCGCCCAGCTTGCTGCTAAGAAAATAAATCGCAAAGATCGCCAAAATTGCCGCCAAGATACCCCCGGCAACCCAAAGATATGCAACGAACCCAAAAAGGTAAATCGGTATCGCAGTTACAACGGCAAGCGCGCCGATATAGGCAGCCGCATTTAATACTAAAATAAGAGGGGCGTAAAGAAGATTGCATTGGACAAAAAAGCACAGATTTGTGCCTTTTTCCTTTGTTCTTTCTTCAAGATTATATGGAAATATATCCAAAAACGACCCGCAAATGCCCAAAGACCAAAAAAACCACCGCGCATACCAAGCATCCTTTTTCAGCTCCATCTCTTTTTTCTCCTTGTTTGTGGAATTGTAATTGTAAAGGACAAACGACCTCTATGCGCAAATTAATATATTTTGCTGTTTTTGTCAATAGCAAAACCCCGCATTGCTGCGGGGTTCATAAATTTTTATCTCTTTGCCCACTTTGGGTCGCTTCGCTCGCAGATTTCCTCTACAGGGAAACACGGGTCAAAAGCATTGCTTTTGACCCCCCTCCATCTTCTCGTCCTCGCGGTCAAAGCTTAACGCTTTGCCCACTGCGGGCCCCTTCTGGCCTTTTTTAACCCGTATTTTTTCCTTTCTTTAACCCTTGAATCTCTGGTCAGAAATCCGGCCTTTTTAAGGCCGCGGCGAAAAACCGGATTAAACAAAAGCAAAGCCCTGGCAAGCCCATGGCGCACGGCGTCAGCCTGCCCGCGAAGCCCGCCGCCTTTTACCAAGACAACGGCATCAAGCTTATCAGATTGCCCAACCGTCTTAAGGGGAGCGGAAACGGTATTTTGCCAGTTAATCCACGGAAAATAAACATTTAATTCTTTCCCGTTAATCAACATTTTGCCGCTTCCGTTTTTGTAAAGCCGCACATGGGCCACGGATTCTTTCCGTCTGCCGACCGCGAAATAATACTGCAACGTTTTGCTCTGCTGTTTAACCGTCTCTCCTGTTTCCTCCACCATTGGTTTAGGCAAAGCTTCTTTTGGCTTAATCGCTTCCTTTTTTACCGGACGCGGCATTGCCGCCGCCATCGGTTTAGCGGTTTTTTTAGCAGCTGGTTTTTTCTTTGTTTCAGGCATACCCTGTGCTACAACTTTTATTAAATAATTAAAGTTTTACTATTATTGATTATTTATTCCGTACTTATTTTGTAATGATTAATCTTTTCATTCTGCCGTCACGCAGACGATTATTGGGCAGCATATGTTCAATGGCTCTCTTAAGAACCCAAACCGGGTCGCGAGCCAAAACGTCTTTTGCCAGACGCGTTTTAAGGCCCCCGGGATAACCTGAAAAGCTTTTATATTCTTTTTGCTCCATTTTTTTACCCGTTAAACGGATTTTAGAGGCATTGGCAATACGGACAATATCGCCATTATCGGCGTTAGGCGCCCAATCAACCCTATGCTTGCCCAAAAGCAAAATAGCGGCCCGCGAGGCCAATCTGCCCAACACTTGCCCTGAAGCGTCTATTTCATGCGTTTTTCTTTCAATTTTCGCTTTAATTTGCATATTATTTTAGACGAATTCAATCTGCGCCATCTCCGCGGCGTCTCCGCTGCGGCGTCCGATTTTGGTAATGCGGGTATAGCCGCCGTTCCTTCCGGAATAGCGGGGGGAAAGCTCAACCAGGATTTTTTCAACCGCCAAAGGCACGGTTAATTCCTTTAAAAGTTCGCGCCGCGCGTGAAGCGTTTTTGCCTTGCCGGTTGTAATCATCCGTTCTACATACGGCTGAACCGCTTTGGCTTTTGCTTTGGTGGTAGAAATGCGCTCATAGAGCACGAGCGAGGTCGCCAAATTTCGCAGCAAAGCGCTCCGCGCCGCCGTCTTTCTGTCTAAAGTTTTCCCTTTTTTCCTGTGACGCATATTAACTCACGGCTTACGGCCTACAGCTTACGGCTTTTTGATATCCGTATGCTGTCGGCTGTTAGCTTATTTATGCTTTCTTTTTCTTTGCTTTTTTCTTTTTTTCCTCGCCGCCTTCTTCAGCATCTTCTTTAGAAACTTTTTTCCGTCTCTTTGGCGGCGCCATCTCAAACGGAGGCAAATCGGCAAACAGCTGAAAATGATTAAGAAGAATTTTGGTGGCGTCAATGATGGCGTCTCGCGGATTAACAGTGCCATCGGTTTCAACCGTTAAAATCATTTTGTCATAGTCGGTGATTTCGCCCACGCGTACCGCTTCAACTTTAAGGCCGACATTTCTAACCGGGCTGTAAAGCGCGTCAATGGCGATAACGCCGAGTTCGCGGTCTTTTTTATCCTGCTCTTCGGTCGGCGCATAGCCGCGGCCGCGATTGGCAAAAATCTCCATTTCAAAATCAGCCGCTTTGTCAGTAAGCTCAACCAAATGCAAATCAGAATTTATTATTTCCACATTGGAAGGCGCGTCAATGTCTTCGGCCGTGACTTCCCTTTCACCCTTTGCTTTTACGGTTATCCGCACCGGTTCATCGCCGCTTATTCTTAAGCGGAGGAGTTTTAAGTTCAAAATAATCTGCAAAACATCTTCGCGCGCGTGAGGAATAGCGGTAAATTCATGCGGCGCGCCCTTAATTTTAACGGCCGTAACCGCGGCTCCGGTAAGAGACGAAAGGAGGACGCGGCGCAAAGCATTGCCCACGGTTGTGCCGTAGCCATGGAAAAGCGGCTCCACTGTCAATACCGCCTCATTTTCCCTTTCGCCGGAAGTTATTTCTAATTTATTTGGCAAACGTATATCCATCATATTTGCTTAAAGCTTGAAACGTGAAACATAAATTTTTTTAATAGATGTTTCATGTTTTATGCTCCATGTTTTATGATTTTAACGTGAGTAGAACTCAACGATTAATTTTGG
Source organism: uncultured Gammaproteobacteria bacterium (assembly GCA_964609095.1). Classification (GTDB taxonomy): domain Bacteria; phylum Patescibacteriota; class Patescibacteriia; order CAZSQN01; family CAZSQN01; genus CAZSQN01. The sequence goes on from CAZSQN010000005.1 coordinate 35,498, forward strand.
ATCAAAATTTTGCTTTAACTCTTCATCCGGCGGCGGATTAAGCACTTTGCCGTTAAGCTGCGAGCCGGCTCGCGCAAGCCAGCTTGGAAGCTCGTGTTTTTCCAAATTCGGAAGCATGGCCTTAAAATAAGGCGATTCCGCCGCTTTGGCGCGCACGGCAACAATATCATTGACCCTTACCTGATATGACGGCACGTCAATCTTTTTTCCGTTTACTTCAATATGGCCGTGTTTGGCCAGCTGCCTTGCCTGTCCGCGCGATTTTGCCCAGCCGAGACGGAAGACAACGTTGTCCAAACGCATTTCCAGATATTGCGAAAAAAGACGTCCGGTATCGCCTTTAACCTTTTTGGCTTTTTCAAAATAATTTCTAAATTGCCTTTCAAGTAGTCCGTAAACCCATTTGGCCTTTTGCTTTTCGCGAAGCTGTATCCCATAGCCGGTAAGCCGCGATTTGCCGGTCGGTCCATGGACTCCGGGCGGATAATTCCTTCGGATTGAAGGACATTTGTCGCTGGTGCAAAGCCGTTCTCCGACGCGGCGGCACATCTTATGTTTTGGTCCGAGGTATCTTGACATAAATTATACTCTCCTTGGCCGAGGCGATCTGCAGCCGTTGTGGGGAATAGGGGTCATATCTTTTATAGATAACACATTAATTCCGTTGGCGTTAAGGGCGCGCACGGCCGCTTCCCTGCCGCCGCCGACGCCGTTTACAAAAACAGTCACATCGCGAAGTCCGAAATCGCGCACCTTGTCCGCCACATCTTTGATAATGATTGAAGCCGCGTAAGGCGTTGCTTTTTTCGGACCGCGAAAACCCATATGTCCGGCGGACGACCAGGCCAAAGTGTTGCCGTTGGGGTCGGTGATAGTCACCATTGTATTATTATAGGTTGCCTGAATATAGGCGCGGCCTTGAGGGACCTGCTTTACCGCTTTTTTCTTTTTTGATTTAGGCGCCGCTTTCTTTGCTTTTTTTTCTTCCGTACCTTCAGCGGCCGTTGCCGTTTCTTTGTTAATCTCGTCAGCCATCTTTTTATATTTAAGTATTTAAATATCTAAATATTAAAATTAGGTCTTTTGCGCCGGCGGCTTTTTACCCGAACCCATCGTCCGCCTGACATTGCCCCGCACTGTGCGGGAATTGGTTTTGGTTCTTTGTCCGCGCACGGGCAGTCCGCGCAAATGCCTTATGCCGCGATAAGCGCCGATGTCTTTTAGCCGCTTAATATTAGCCATCACTTCGCGGCGAAGTTCGCCTTCCACTTTATAATTTTTTTCAATTATTTCACGCAAACGATTGACTTCTTCGTCCGAAAGTTTATTGGTACGGATATTTGGATCAATTTTGGCAATGGCCAAAATCTTAACAGAAAGCGGCCGGCCTATACCGTAGAGATAGGTTAGCGCTATTTCTATTTTTTTATTGGGAAGTGTTAAACCGGCAATTCTCGCCATAAAATTTCAGATTTACGATTTCAGATTTACGATTTTTTTAAAATTAGTTAAATCTTAAATTTACAATCTGCAATCTGAAATAATTAACCTTGTCTTTGTTTGTGTTTTGGATTTTTGCAGATAACGACAAGAATGCCGCTACGGCGGACTATTTTGCAATCACGGCAGATTTTCTTAACAGATGAACGCACTTTCATACCCCGCACATAAATCTTTTAATAATTAAACAGACGGCATTTTAACTTTTCTTTTTATTTTCCCGCAGCCTTTTCACAATAAACAAAATTATGTGCGGGGCATAAAAAAAATAACGACTGACGCAATTTTGGCTTAAAATCGCTGAAAACAGCGATAATCCGCCATTTCCCAAGCAAACTTGGGTTTGCGTCAGACCGTATAGTCCTTATTAATATCTATACACTATTCGGCATTTTGTCAAGTCGTATGGAGTCATCTCCACCCTGACTTTGTCTCCGGGAATCAATCTTATGCGATTTAAGCGCATCTTGCCGGAAAGATGGCCTAAAATCAAGGGCCCATTTTCCAAGCGCACGCGAAAGGAAGCGGCTGGCAAAAGTTCTTCAATTACCCCATCCATCACAATAAAATCCTTGCCCGCAGGCGCTTTTTGCTGTTCAAGCATAGTTCAATATAAAGTTTAGCAATTTATTTAAAATTAGTCAACCCCAACTTCTAACGAGGTCAATTCCTGCGGTCCCGCGACAACTGCTTTTATCCTGCGCATGCCGGCCGATACCGCCTCTTCCTTTATTACCTTAAACTCTCCAAGCTCGCCGGTTTGCTCCACATGCGGCCCGCCGCAAATTTCAGCTGAAAAATCGCCGACCAAATAAACTTTGATTTTGCCTCCGAGCTGGGCGTATTTGTCTTCAAAAAATCCAAGCGCGCCTAATTTTTTCGCCTCTTCCAGAGATAAGATTTCAAAGCGCACCGGCAAATTTTTTTTAATCTGCTGATTAACAATATCTTCAACCTGCTTTATTTGCGCGGGTGTTAGCTTTTCCGGATGCGAAAAATCAAAACGGAGCCGTTCATGCGTTATATTGGAACCCTTTTGCTCCACGTGTCCGCCTAAAACATTGCGCAAGGCCTGATGCAGGAGATGAGTCGCGGTATGCAGTCGCGTCACTTCCGCGCTATGGTCGGCCAGGCCGCCGGCGAATTTTTGAGCGCTGCCGGCGCGCGATAATTCTTGATGATTCTCAAACTCTTTTTTGTATCCATCTTCATCCACTTGGGCGAGACCAGCGGATTTTACCGAAAGTATTTCTTTAGTCAGCTCAATCGGGAAACCGTGGGTGGCATAGAGCGCGAAAGCGTGTTCGCCCGACATCTTTTTTTCGCCGCTTTGCGCAAATTCCGTTATCATCTTGATTCCTCTTTCCAAAGTTCTCCTGAATTTTTCCTCTTCCCCGCGCAGTTCTGTCAAAATTCTGTTGCGGTTATTTGAGAGTTCGGGATAATGGTCGCCGTAATTGGCAATTACGACTTCGGCAACATCGGCCGCGAACATAGTGAACACGTCTAAGAGCCACGCCTCCACAATAGCGCGGCGGATAAGGCGGCGGACAATGTATCCTTGGTCTTTATTAGAGGGCGACACGCCCCAAGAGTCGCCCAAAACAAACACGGCGGCGCGCAAATGGTCGGCGATAACGCGCATGGCCCGGCTGGCCTGCGGCGTCTCATCATATTTTCTTTTGGTAATCTGTTCAATTTTTTTAATGATGGGCTGAAATAATATGGTTTCAAATACGGTTGGTTTGTCTTCAACAATAGCTGTTATTCGTTCAAGCCCCATGCCGGTATCAACATTTTTTTGCGCCAGAGGTTCAAACTTCCCGTCCAATGTCTTAAAATACTGCATAAACACGTTATTCCAAATCTCCACAAACCGTCCGCAATCGCAATTTGGGTGGCATACTTTGCCAAAAGCGGGGTTGTGAACCTTGCCCGTATCATAAAATATCTCCGTGTCCGGCCCGCAAGGTCCGCTTATGCCCGGCGGCCCCCACCAATTTTTATCTTTTCCATAAGCGTAAATGCGGCCGCCGTTGCCGATATCTTGTTCGCGGGAAAATTCAGCGTCCAAACCGGCTGTCTCAAATTGTTCTTTCCACAAAACAACCGATTCTTCGTCAAAAGGGGCGTCATTATCGCCGGCAAAAACGGTTACATAAATTTTTTTGGGATCAAGGCCGAGCCATTTTTTATCCGTTAAAAATTCAAAACTCCATTCTATTGATTCCTTTTTAAAATAATCTCCAAACGACCAATTGCCCAGCATTTCAAAAAAAGTCAGATGGCGCGTGTCGCCTACTTCGCTAATATCATCAGTGCGCAAGCACTTTTGCGCGTCTGCCAATCTCTTGCCCTCCGGATGCGGCTCGCCTAAAAGATAAGGCACGAGCGGGTGCATGCCGGCGGTTGTAAAAAGTATGGTCGGGTCGTTTTCCGGAATAAGCGAAGCCGAGGGTATAATCTTATGCCCTTTGGTCTTAAAAAATTCCAGAAAAAGATTTCTAATGTCTTTCTTTGCCATACCAGGTAGTGAAAATTCTACTTTGGATATAATCTTAAAATTTTAGAAGTTACTAACTTTTTGCCAGAAAAGATATCTAATCACGAATTGCCCCAGACCGCAGTCTGGGGCGGTAGAATTTCTACTACCTGGCATATTGACAGTTTACTAAAAATATGGTTTTTAGCAAACCCCGCCCTTTGCCCACGGATCATTACGCCCCGCGGTAAGATCGCAGGACATTCTCCAAAGGGCGGGGTAAATATAAAAGACGGTTTTGTTAACCGTCTTTAGGTTTCTACTTTTTAAGAGCCATTTGAAGATAATTTCCCGGAACGACATCCGGAAGACCAAAGCCCAGCTTATGCGCTTCCTCAAGGAGAACGCGCCGCGCCGCTTCCAAATCGTACGCGTACAAGGAAAGTTCAACATACTCTCCGAGACCTTCCACTTTATCCAGACAAAGATACATTTCTCCGTCTAAACCTATCTTGGAGTCAATCTGTTTTACATACAGTTCGCGCGGAGATTTGGCCACAACCGCCAGCTTGGTATAAAGCGAAAACAGCTCTTCGGCCTGATGCGCGTCAATGGGAATATTCAGATGCGGACGGCGCTGGATAGTATTTTCTACCCCTACGCCCTTAAAGGCAAAAGAAAATCCATGCTCGTCTTCCCTGACGCGGATAATCTCGCCGGACTGGATTTCCGGATGAACGCCGGACGCGAATATCAGATAGGCATCAACTTGCCGTTCAAATCGTTTGTGGAATTGCCAGCCACGCTTTTCCGTTTCTTGTCTTATTAGAGCGCCGCGCAGTTTTATCTGCACCTGCAAACTGCCGGAAGCAGTCCTCTCGCGCATCAATGAAAGCGAGTATGGAATAACTTTGCGTTCGTCAATGCGGAGCTTCTTATTCAAGTGCTCAAGCAATGTCAAAGTGATGTAGGCGTTGGTTTCTTCCCGGGACGCAGCCGTGGTATCTACCGGGAAAATGGCAATCTGCGGCGCCAGCTCCTTTAGCGCGGCAATGGTGGCATTAGCCGCTTCCGTAAAAATTTTCAGATACTCGCGATTCATCACCGAGCCGGTCCGCGAAAGCGACACGCCGTCGCCTTCTCTCGCCAGAGCCGTTTCAATGTCGGTAAAAAGGTAAAAAGTGGCGTCGTGATTTCTGGCCCAAGGAGCGGAAAGCAAACTTTTCCAGATGCTGTCGCGATGTTCGGCCGAGATTCTGCCCATCCGCATAAAAACCTCTTCCTGAATCAGCAAATCCACGATGCTGCGATCAAGGATTCCCACATGAAACACGCGGCTTTTCATGTAATCTATGTAGTTGGTGAGAATCTCGGACGTATACCGGCCGAGCAGAGCGTCCGGTTCGCCTTTTTTGAGGGCGCGGATAGAAGGATGTTCCCATGGCTCCGGCAAAACCTGCACGGAAAGGCCGGAGCCCATAGCCGCCCGAAGCGAAGTGCTCAAAAGCTGGCATTGGGTTGTCTTGCCGGATTTGGGCACAACCGAGGCGATCTCAACTAAAATTGATTTTGGCGGCGGCTCGCTGCGTCGCGTGGGAACATCAATCGCTTCAAAGACGGCTTTTCCCAGAACGCGCGCGCGTTCTTCAAAATCCGCTGGCGAAGGCAGTTTCCTCATTGTTATTCCCCTTTCAATTGGCTGTTTGATGAAAAGAACAGGTGCGTTTAATCTTACATTGTTCTATAAAAAATCGTCAACATGCCTTACGCTTGTCTATTTGCGCGTTCATCTATTTTTGTGATTTACTTTGATTCTTCAAAGAATCAAAGTAAATCTTCTAATCTATAATCTGTAATGTAATAACAAAAATCAGCTATAGCTGATTTTTGTTATTACAACTTTTTAAATTATAAAATCACTCCTTCACTGAAGTATTCGTCGCCGCCGTCACACCGTTTGACGTAAAATATATATTTTGATAAGCTCGCACCAAGTTCCTTTAACAAGAATGGAGCAATGAAAATGGCGAGCACGCGACCTAACGGAAGCGTAACCAAAAGTCAAAAGAAGCGCGCAACACGATCATTTACGGAATCACACGGTCGTTCTATTTTTGAGAATCACGATGACTGGAAAATGCTTTTTGCCGATTCCAGTTTCGGTGGTAAAACAATGACGATCAAGGAGATGAGAGCTTGGCGACTCGCTATGAAAAGAGCTATCAAAAAATGCGGCTCGTTCAAGTTTACAAACGGTGATTTCACCGAAGAATAAAAGATTCTTTTCGTCATAAACAGCTCGGAGAAATCCGAGCTTTTTTATTGATTTAATAATAAAAAGTAGATTTCTACAGATAAACCCACAGAACTCCGTTAATCTATCAGTCGTTAGATAATAACAAAAATCAGCTATAGCTGATTTTTGTTATTTCAACTTTTTAAATTATAAAATTACTCCTCCGCCCAGACATTCGTCGCCAACATAAATCGCGGCCATTTGGCCCGGGGTTGCGGCGCGCTGGGGCTCTTTAGCTTTTAGCTTGTAGCTTTTAGTCCCGCCGCTTTCTTTAATTTTTTTAAGAGGAAAAGACGGGATCCCGTTTTGCGGGACTTGTAGCTCTAAAACAGCGTCAAAAAGTTCTCCGCGGTGGCGGATTCTTACTTGGCAAACTAAAGGAAGTCCCGGCTCTTTGCCGGAGATCCAGTGTATGTCGCTTATCTCAATTTCCTTTTTATATAACCGCGGATGGTCGGCGCCGGGAGCTACAATAAGCTCATTTTTCTCCAAATTCCTATCTACGACAAAATACGGCTTTCCCCCGCCGCCGCCAAACCCATGCCGTTGGCCGATAGTGTAGAACCAAACCCCGTTATGCGTGCCAACAACTTCGCCTTCAACCGTAATGATATTTCCCTGCTTTTTGGGAATTCTTTGCGACAAAAATTCTTCCATCGACACTTCGCCTATAAAGCAGATTCCGGTTGAGTCCTTTTTCTCCGCAACCGGCAATTTAAATTTGCGCGCCAGTTCGCGCACTTGCGGCTTGGTCAGATGTCCTACCGGAAACAAAGTATGCTCCAAATCCTCTTTGGTAATTCTTTGGAGAAAATACGTCTGGTCTTTTTCTTCGTCCGCCGAAAGCAGTAATTTTCCGTTTTCCGTTCGCGCATAGTGTCCGGTGGCGATAAAATCAGCTCGGAGCTTCTTTGCCTCTGCCCAAAAAAGCGGAAACTTAATGAAAGAATTGCACATCACGTCCGGATTCGGCGTATGTCCTGCTTCGTACTCGCGGAACATATAGCTGACCACGTTTTCTTTATATTCGCGTTCAAAATCAAAAGTAATAAAAGGAATGTCCAAACGCGCGGCAACCGCCATGGCGTCGCGCCGCTCTGTCCTCCAAGCGCATTCGCCTTTTATATCCTTAGTATCGGACCAATTCTTCATAAACGCGCCCACAACCTCATAACCTTGTTCAACTAAAAGCGCGGCGGAGACAGATGAGTCCACCCCGCCCGACATCCCTACGATAACTTTTAATCTCTTATCAGACATAGCTATAAACAATAACAGAAATCCGCCTATTTGAACAGCGCGGCGTCTTGACAAAACCGGCAGCGTTGCATAATGGATATTTTATCCACAGCGTCGGCTATTGACAAATAGGGGGTGGGGGTATATAGTATAGGCATAACAAGAATGAAATTCTTATGTTAAATCAAAAACTTAAAAACAGGTCAATCCATCGCGCGAAAATCATTCGCGGCCAATTAGACGGCCTGATCAAGGCCATAGAAAAAGAGGTCTACTGCCCCGACCTTTTGGGGCAATCGCTCTCAATCCAAAGGTCGCTTAAAAGCTTGAACGCGTTTCTTCTGGAGAATCATTTGCGCTCTCACGTGAAGCGTCAAATGAACCGCAAGGGAGAAACAGAAAAGGCCGTTAAAGAATTAATCAGAATTTATACTTTATCCGTCAGATAACATTATGTTTAATCTTTTCAAGAAAAAATGTCCGGTTTGCAAAATGGAGCTGGTAAAAAGCAAAAATTATCCGCAAGCATTCGGCAAAGTATTTTGCTCTGAAGAGTGCCGCGAAGAATACCGTAAACAAACGGTTAAAGAACAGCCGCAAAAACCTCGCGGCGGCTGCTGCCATTAAAAAAGGTCGAAAATTATTAATTCATTAATAATAAAATTTTATGGACAACGAAAAACATTATTGCCAAATCAATAAAAATAGTTTTGCCTGGGCCGCCGGAGGAGTAATGGGAATAATTTATATTCTTTGCGCGGCTTTTGTCGCGCTTTGGCCCGGATTAGCGCTTCAGCTTTTAGGATGGCTTGTTCACTTGGTTAATGTGGAAAAATTTGCCGGCGATGTCGCCATAAGTTTCGGCGGATTTATCGCGGGCCTGCTGCAAGCGGTGATTTATACTTATATCGGCGCGTGGCTTTTCGCCTGGCTTCACAATAAATTCTGCGGCGTAAAATAAAAGACCCGAATTAAATTTAAAAATCCCCTTCGATGATTATCGGAGGGGATTTTGAATTACGCTCTGAATTTCTGTCGGTGAATTCTGTTTAGCAGCTTTTTCTGGTCAGCTTTCTTATCAATATCCAGCCCAAAATGTTCTTTAAAAACCGCCTTGAGGACTCTGCTGCCGCGCTTGAGATTCAGCCGTTCCATCTTTTTTACAAGACCGGTCAAAAGAAAAGCGTTTGCCTCATCATCCACGACTTTCTTATTATATCCCATGCCAAGAAGCACGCCTCGCAGCCGCTTCAAATTCAGTTTCGCCAGCGCCTCTTTGACCTTTCGGCGATATGCTCTGTCAACAAAAAATAAGCCGTGAACGATCTCGTGATAGATAGTTCCTTTTTCGTCGTAAGTCGCAATGATATAAAAAGGCGGACGCAGCGGTTCAAATATCCGCAAAAGCCGCTCCTCTTTGGTGGTTAGCGGGTCAAAACGGCCTTGGTAAAAGAGCCCAAGAACGCTGGAAGGTATATTAAAGCCGCTCCAATCGGTAAAATAAGTAAACGCGCCCCTTTCCCGCGCGTACCAATCCATAAATTCTTCCAGAGTAAAAATTTTGCCCGCGAACTTTTGCGATTCGTAAAATTCCTGAAAGCGCACAAAGGTGGAAGCGAGCAGATGCTGTGTTTTAAAGGACAGATGATATATGGGATACCTTCTCAAGACATCCTCCTTTTTGAGAGCGGTTACATTTTAACAGTAAATAAAAATAAAGCAATACTAAAATAAAAATCCTCGGAATTTTGTTCCGAGGCGTTTTTAATCAAAGACCGTAAATGTCCGAGTATTTTCTTTTCAGATAGGAAATAAAGTAGCTGGCGGACGGCGGTTCGCCGGTAGCGCGCCTTACAAGCTCCTCTGGCGCGTAGCGCTTGCCGTGCTTATGGATATTTTCCCTAAGCCAGACGAGCAAAGACGCGAATTCTCCCCGCTTAAATCCTTCTTCCAGTCCCGGAAGCGCGCGTTTGGCAGCTTCGTAGAACTGGGCCGAGTAGAGGTTTCCGAGGGTATAAGTCGGGAAATAGCCAAAGTATCCGGCCGACCAATGCACATCCTGGAGCACGCCTTCGGAGTCGTCCGCCGGAACAACACCCAGGTATTCGCGCATTTTTTCATTCCAGACAGACGACAAGTCCTCCGCCTGAACATTCCCCGCGATCAGTTCTTTTTCAATTTCGTAGCGCAAGATGACGTGAAGATTATAGGTCACCTCGTCCGCTTCGGTGCGGATGAGCGACGGCCGGACGGTATTTAAAGATTTGTAGAGAGTTTCCGAATCCAAACCCCGCAACAGGTCGAATTCTTTCTGAATATGTTTCAGCAAATATTGCCAAAAAGACCTACTGCGTCCGACAATGTTTTCCCACAGGCGCGATTGCGATTCGTGGATGCCCATAGAAACGGCTTCGCCAAGAGCTGTGCCATAATGCTCTGTCGGCAAACCCTGCTCGTAGAGCGCGTGGCCGGTTTCATGAATGGTGCTCATGATTGCGTAAAGCGCGTCGGCTTCGTCGTAACGCGTGGTGATGCGCGTATCGTCCGGTCCAAGGCTTGTCGTGAAGGGATGCGCGCTCGCGTCAATCCTTCCGGCCTTGAAATCAAATCCCAAAAGTTTTGCCATAAGCTCGTTGAGCTTGGTCTGCATCCGAAGAGACATGCTTTTTTTGGCGTAATTCGGGTCAATCGTTCCGGCTCCGCCAATGCGTTTGACAAGCGGCACGAGAAATAACCGAAGTTCAGCAAAAAGCGGGTCAAGCTTTTCTACGGTCGCGCCTACTTCATAACAATCAAGAAGAGCATTGTAGGAAACGCCTTCAAAGCCAAGATAACCGGTTTCTTGGCGTTTAAGCCCGACAATCTTCTTCAAAACGGGCAAAAATCGCCCAAAATCCCTAGCTTCCTTTGCCTTAACCCAAATTTGATGGGCTTCGGCGCAAACTCTTGACACTTCCTCCACAAACTCCTTTGGCAGCTTCACGGCCTTATCGTAATCCTGCCTGGCGTTCTTGAGGACGCATTCATCATTGCCCTGAACGCCGAAACTCTCGGCAACGGCGTCAACGATTTGGCCGTATTTTGAAAAATTTTCTTCCGCGGCGCGCAAGGCCTTAAGAAACTTCTCGGAAGTCAGCTTCTCGTGCGCGAGTCCCGAAAGATAGGAAATCGTCCTGGCGCGGCCCTCGTTTGCTGCTTCCGGCATATAGACCTCCATGTCCCAATGGCAGGCGGCGATTGCCGAATTGATTTGCGATATCTCAGCCAGAAGTTTCCTAAATTTTGTCATTGAACGGCCGTATTGCCCCATCTGTCCGCTCCTTCCTGTTTGTTTTTAAAAGAACTTCGCGTCAAGAGTAGCACGCGAAGTTCTTTTTGTCCATTAGCCCGGCTTAAATTACTTTTTCTCCTGTTTTTCGCTAAAGATAAATATGTACAAAATTTCAAGAACGGCCGCGGTGTTTAGCAACAGCAGGGCGACAAACCACCATTTGTCATTATTTCTGGCGGCTTTCCAAAGCGCGACTCCTTTCCAAGGAAGTGCCCAGAGCCCCAAAAGCCCGGCAAACCACATCCCACCCCAAAGATTATTGCCCCAAACTCCGCCCATCATCTGGCTCATAAATTGATACATTTGCGAAGGAAAATTGTACATCATAAATAATAATATAACGCCAATAATGCGAATTATATGCCGATATCATGCGAATTCACGAATACAGTATTCGCATATTTGCGACATTCGCATTCATTCGCGAGATTTGCGTTATGTTTAATTAATTTTTAATAATTCAACTTCAAAAATAAGCGTGGCGTTCGGCGGAATAGGCCCGCCCGGAGTGCCCCTCTCGCCGTAGCCAAACTGCGGCGGGATAATAAGCCGGCGCCGTTCCCCTACTTTCATTCCAGCCACTCCTATCTCCCACCCTTGTATTACCTGTCCGGCGCCAAGGGTAAAAGAAAACGGAGTTCCCCTGTCTAAACTGGAATCAAACTTGGCACCGTCAACCAATGCGCCGGCATAATGCACGGTTACTTTATCTCCTTCTTTGGCAACCTCACCAGCGCCTTGTTTTAAAACAGCATATTGGACTTGAGTATTATTTGGAGCCGGCGCGGCCGCGGCTTGTTCTAAATTGTCAGAAGCGTTTGCTTCGGTTTCATCAGACATATTTTTGGGCAATTCCACGGAAGTGGGCGCGTTATTCGTAAAATACGTAACGCCGTATATTATAGCCCCAACCATACCCAAAAGAAAGGCAACGGTAAAAAGCGCGTTGATAATTTTTTTTGATTTTGGCTCGTTAATATTTTCCATACCCCGCACAATTTTAAATTCCTAAAAAATCAAGCTCGTAGCCAACCCATCCCGTTTCACTCTCGCGCGCCAGCCATACTTTAGTTGAAAGATTATCAAAATCAATCATGGCTTTGGCGACCGTTCGTTCATTATCAATGCCGTTAACGGGGCCGTTGGAAGCATCATTCATCACATCCAGAATTTCCGCCGCGCTCATTTTTTCTTTAACGCGCGCCTGGGCCGCGTTAAATCTTTCGCGCGAACCTTTAAATTCTCCGGCCGCTTCCAGGTCTTTAAGCTCGGTTAAATAATGATTGGTGTGGATAAAAGGCAACGGCGGCTTAATCATTATATGTTTTTGCGCCGTGGACTCAATATCCCAGACCGCGCCAGCGGTATTTACAAGAACATAGTTTAATCCGGATGAGCGCGGCAAAGAAAAAAATCTTTCAAAATCTTTGTTCGGATTATTTGTTTCCGAAAGAGCCCGGGCAATGACGTTTCTTGGCACGCCTATGCCCTTATCTTTGTGATGCAGCGTGTTTACAACCAAGGCGTGACCGGATGAGTTTATAGATAAAGCGTTACCGCCCAGCGTGCAAAAATAATAAATCTCAAATATCGTTTTGCCGCCAACTGTCTTTTTTAAAAGGCAAAGATTATCTCCGGAATCCGGCTCCCAATCCTCGTTGTGAGCGATTGTTTTGCCGCCATTGGTTATAAAAGTCGTGCATTTTTCCATTCCCGGTTCTTCGTCAAATTCGTCTTCCAAGCTTCGCGTCCAAAGCTCCATAAAATCCGCTTCCATTCCGGCCGCGTATCCTTCTAATTCCTCCACATATTGCGGAAAATATTTCTTCGTGATTTCAATATATTTTTTCGCCTTATCCGCCTTTGCGCCCCATGTTTTCTCGCTTGCCTTTTCGTCTATAAGGCGGCGCGAGATACTTTTAAACTTTTCTCCTAAAATAAGTCCCAGCTCAAAATTGTTTTTTGCCTTTATTTCGTGATAATTTTTATGCGCCATGCGGGATTAATTTATCACCTTGCCGTTTTCGTAAACAACCATTTTGCGCTCGCGAAGCTCCTTAAAAAATTCGCGCTCCGGCACGACTCCTTCCGGCGCGAAAGACCCGCGCTTTTTGATGATATTGTGCTTGATCATTTCGGCCATAATCGCCGTCGGCATCCCGGTATCAATGTTGCAGCCGGCGTCTTCCCACCCTTCCAGGGTAGAGACAAGGCACTCCATTAAAATAGTTTTTTTGCGCCGCTTTTCATAACCGATTATTTCAATCCACAAATTTTCCCATTCCTTATAGCCGCGAGGCATCTTGAGCCGCTTTAATAATTGCGTTAAAAAATCAACCGGCCTTATTTCCTGTCCCTGGATTTTAAACGGCTTTTTGCTGTCCAATCCCAATTCTATAAGGGTCTGAATCGTGCGCGCGGAGTACTCCGGAAAACCGGCGAAAAATCTTAAATTCTTTAGTCCCTTGTCTTTGAAATAATGGTGGAAAGTAAAAAGTTCCGCGTGGTCAACAAGAAACGACTGCTGGTGCCCGATGGACTTGTAATAGCGCGTGGTTATGGTTTTGAGCGGGCTATTTTTAATCCATCGGCCGTTTTTTAAAACCGGAGCGGGAAAAGTAAATTCTTCCAAAATGCTCTCAATGGAAAAAGGCACGACGAACTTTTTTATATTGGCATCCCAGGCAAAACCAGCGTCAATTGTTTCAATAGAATCAAATTTTTTAGCCGCGTAACGGAGCATCACGTTGCCGATACCCGGCACGGAGCCGCAGCCGGTAATGGCCGTTCTCTTAATTTTTTTAAAATCATTGTCCATGGCCAGCTGTTCTTCCGTCATATCGCTGTGCGACCCCAAGTCAAGACAATGCGTTCTTGTCGCCAAACAGGCCTTATAAACATTCAAGTTCCAATCCCCTTCGGCGCAATTGATGACCACATCGGCGCCGGACTTTTCTATCACATTGATAGTCATGTCAATGTCGCGCAAATCAACATAAGTAAAAACCGCGTTCTTAAAATTTTTAAGAAGCTTTTCCAAACGCGCCTTGTACAAATCAGCCATAAAAACGGAGTAGCCGTTGCAAAGCAGGTCTTTGGCCGTAATGCGGCCCTGCATGCCATCCGCGCCCAAAACTAAAAAGTCATATTTCATCCCGTTAGAGATAGGAAACGCTTTCATCTTTTAGAGATAGCGTTTGCCTAAAGTTAGGTTAATTATAATCATTTTCCTACATTTTAACTCATGAAAGCGTTTCCGTTAAGTATTGATGAAGTGTAACTAATCTATACTCGCTTTTTAGTCCCGCAACAGATATATCATAAAAACTTTCTAATCTCTAACGGGATTTCATATCTAAATATTATACCAGAATAATCAAATTATGCCTTCATTTCTCTAAGCTTCTTTTTATCTTTTGCCAATTCTTTCTTTTTCGCCTGTCTTTCTTCCGCTGACAAAAGATGGATTTTTCCGTCTTTTGACTCAGCTAGCTTTTCCCCCAAACTGTCAAAAGTTTTTTGAACTAAAGGAAGATACTTTTGCTTAACTTCCTCCGGTTCATATTCAAAATATTCCGGCCGCGTGTATTGGTCATAAATTCCTTTTACCTGCCTTAAATAATCTTCTTTGGTGATTTCTTGCCGGCCATCCAAAAATCTGGCCATAAAATGTTCCGGGGATGGCTCTTCATCAGCGGCTGACGGCGGAGCTTTATAAGGCACTTCCGCAAAATCCCCGTTTTCTTTTTCATAATACATCCGTTTTCTGCCAAGATTGTTCAAATATTTCTCAACATCTGGGTCTGTTTCGCCTATAATTGCGGAGATTCCCGCGTCTTTTTCCCGCGTCTGCGCCAAAGCCGTTTCATAAGCCGCTCTATATAATTCCGTAGCTAAACCTTTGCCGCGCTGCTTCTCTTCCGTAACTACATACCAAATAAGAAGCGAGGACTCTTGCGTCTGTCCTTCTTTCTCCGGACTCAAGTCAACGAGCTGATCATTCATTAAGCTGATAATCTTCCCTTTTTCATCTCTGACGACAAAAAAATCAGATAAATGGCTCTCTATGGCCTCGGCAAAATCTTCGGCAGAATCAACCTCTTCTTTTTCAAAAAATTTTAAATTAAATTTTCTTATTTCCTTGGCCACGCGCTTATTTTCTTCCTCGCCTTTGTTTTCCAATCTTTCTATCTTATATTTTTCCCCGGATTCGGCCGTAAGAATTATCTCATTGCCTTCAATTTCGCGGCTAAAACGGGACTTTACTCCCAATTCTTTTATAAGACCCTCCATTTGGCTATAAGATTCTTCTTTGCCTCTTTCCGCCGACTCCGCGGCTTCCATCCGTGCCGGCTTAATTTGCGTTGGGCATTCGGGCGCGTGACTTCCGATCATGCCGCAAGATCGGCATATTGGCGATTCAAAAGACATAAATTTAGGATTTATATTTTACTAAATTCTTCATAATCTTTTACTATATAATAAAAACTCAGTCGGGTCTCCTTTTGCATAGACACCCGGTATGCCGTCTTGAACTTCCGTAAGTCCGGCATCTATCAGCTTATCATCGCGCCCTTCATTGCTTAAAATAACAACATCAATACCAATAGATTTAGCATAACTTTTTAAAGCACCGACAAGCTCATCCAAATTTTCATCACCCTGCCGCGCGCCAAACCATTGTACCGATAACCCATTGTCGTAAACGCCGGTTGTCATTATGGCAAAGGACTTGATACCACCATCTTTATCGCGTAAGACAAAACTATGCGGTTTTCGTATGGCTTTCTTTTCCGTCTCCTGTTCTAAAAACAATTCCAGACAAACATCAAATTCATTTTTCTTATCTTCCGAATAAATCTCCGATGCCAAAGACATCAATTCATCGGAATTTTCCTTAGAAACAGCTTCCATAGGCGCCATTTCTTTAATGTTTTTGTCTTTGGAAGCATCTAAATAATATGTCGCCAAGTCCCGCTCTGGACCGAAATAATCCTCTATAAAAAATCCAGACTTATATCCCCGGCTGTCGTATAATTTCCGCGCGGTTTCGGAATTTTTGTAGTTATCCGTTTCTGCCAGCATAAATTTAGAGCCGCGCGATCTGGCAAGATTTTCTTTCCAGTCAAACAGGAATCCTCCCATGCCCTCCCCTTGATATTTTTTGCTTACCGCCAGCCAGCCGCCACGGGTAATCAAATTATGTTTTTCTGGATCCAATTTGTCGCGCGTGGCAAAACCGGCCCCGCCGCCTATGTCCAGTGTAAAAAGGCCGGTAATAGCAAAAGGACGGTCTTCTGAGTCCGTGGCAATATAATATTCCGTATTAGATAAAGTGGGATGAGCCAGCTTCTTTTGCTTAAAAAAGTTTTTCAAAGTCGCGGATATTTCTTCAAATGAAGTTTTATCCCATGCGGATTCAATCTCTTTTAATAAAGGTTCTAAATATTCTTCCGTTAAAGCGCGGACGCAAAATTTTATCTTTTCCCTATCATCGCCTCGCTGTATCATTTCATGCTCAAATAAAAAATCTTTGGGATTATTCCAGTGTTCGCGTATTTCCGCTTCGGTAATCTCGCCGCGGGAAAAACGCATGTTCCTATCTTCCTTTGATTCTACGCTTATTTCTCTTTCGAATTTAGATTCCATATATCCGCGCGGCATTGTTATGCAAAATATTTTCCCTATCTTGTCCGCTTATTTTTTTAAGCAAATAAACGTATGAAGATTGGTCAGAGATGGGCCAATCCGTCCCGAATAATATTTTTTTAGCCGAGCCGCTATGTTCCAAAAAATCGCGAAATATCTTTTTAAAACAGTCGGCGTCTTTCTTTCCAAACTTTCCATAAACAAATCCGGAGCAATCGGCGTAGACATTATTATTCTTATACACAACTTCGGCCGCGTCAAGTGTCCAAGGATAGCCAAGATGCGCGATAACGATTTTTAAATCAGGCATTCGCACGGCCAAATCGTCTATATGCAAAGGATGCGCGTATTTTAATTTTGCTCCGCCGGCGCGATTGTATGTGTCTCCGCTGTGAAAAATTGCCGGACGATTATATTTAACAAGTAATTTTAGATAAGGCCTTAAAGCGGCGTCGTCAGGATAAAAAAACTCATAGCCCGGATAAAATTTTAAGCCAAAAATTTCTTTATTTTTAAGCCAATTTTCCACCTGCGCCAATTTTGGTTTTCGCGCGGAAAGCGGAGAAACAGACCCGACCGGATACAATTTATTCCTATATTTTTTAACTTCAGTCAGCAACTTTTCAGTTGGACAGTCATTAACCTCTCCGGCAAAAATAAAGGCCTTGTCTATCCCCGCTTTATTCATGGAAGAAAGCAGATTTTTAGCCGGCATATTCAGCAGTCCTCCGAATCCTATATGAGTGTGCGCGTCAATGACCATATTATTTAACTGATATTAGGTTTCCATTGTCATTCCCGCGAAAGCGGGAATCTACGGGTTCAAATTCTAGATTCCCGCTTTCGCGGGAATGACAGATAACTGGCAAAGTTTAAACCTAAATTTTTGGCTAAATTTATAAACAATTTTTTATAAACCTAATACCAGCTAATTTTAAAAGTTAAAATCGGCAAAAAAGCTTCTTAATTCTTCGCAAGGGTCGGCGCCTTTACGAATGACGCGATAGACCATCTGCGCGAGCGGGGCTTTTATTTTCTTCTTTTTAATAAAATCATGAATGGATTTTGCCGCGGCCACGCCCTCAAAAGTTTGTTCTGATTTTTGCGCGAAAATAAATTCGCACGAACCTTCCGCGCAAATCCGTTCTCCCAAAGCGCGGTTTCTCCCCTGCCCCAAGCTGGTTGTGATAAGGTCGCCCAATCCGGCCAGTCCGTAAACGGTTTCTTTTTTGCCTCCGAACGCTTTTACAATCAACTCCATTTCGCTGACGGCGACAGTGAGCAAAAACGCTTTAGCGTTCATCGTGAGCCGCAGGCCGTCGCACATTCCGTGCGCGATAGCGTAAACATTTTTAAGCGCGCTGCAAATACCCGCGCCTTTATAATCGGCTGAACTCGCCACTTTAAAAGTATTTGAAGTCAGGACGCGGCGAATTATTTCACGGGCTTTTTTGCTTTCCCCCGATGCCGCCACAGCCGTCGGTATGCCCATTACAAATTCTTTAGCCACCGAAGGTCCGGAAACAGTGACGACATTTTTGCGCAGAGCCCGCGGAAACTCTGATTGAATGACTTCATGCATGGTCAAAAATGTTTTTTCTTCAAGACCTTTGGCAACATGAGCCGCGACGATGTTTTTATTTTTAAGAAGCGGCGTTAATTTTTTCGCAACCGTTCTGACGTAAGGCGAAGAAACGGCAATGATGATAATTTGAGCTCCTTCTACCGCCGCGGCCATAGACGGCTCCAATTTGATGTTAGCGGACAATTTCACGCCGGGCAAAAAATTCTTATTTTCTCCGTCGCGCCCTATGGCCCGAATCGTTTCCGGATTGTAATCCCAGAGTTTAACTTTATAACCATTGCCGGCAATCACCTGCGCGACTGCCGTGCCCATATTTCCCGCTCCCAATACGGCGATATTGTATTTCATAAATTTTTCTTTTGTTTATGGCTGTAAAATGTCTTCGGTCCGGCCGTTAACGGATATAATCACTTCTTTAACGGTTGGAAATTGTTTTAAGGTGTCCGTAATCTGGGCTCTAATGGCCGCCACTCGGCATGAGCCGCCGACTTGGAACTCTAATTGCTCGTCAAAATCGGCCCTGGCGATGCCGTTTTCTATTGTCAGTTTTTCAAGGCGCGTTCCCGGATTGATATTGGAAAAATAATTTTGCGCCATCTCATTTTCATTAGCGCCGCGGAGCAAGGCCTCAATGGCCGCGGCTCCAACCGCTTTGGTCTTAAAAACTTCGCGGTCAGCGGAAATCGTGCGCGAGCAGTCAAAATAAGGCTCGTTTACAAAACGCGAATCGCTTAAAAATATCTTAACTTTCATTTTTTCCCGCGCTTCTCCGGATATCTCCGCAAATTCAATCGGGATTCTTAATTCATCGGCATTTTGAGGCAAACCGGAAGGATTATCTTTTTCCAAAACCAAAACTCCTTTTCCCGACGAGGGAACGGCGAAGCGCGCCTTGGCTTTAAACGGCACAAAATTTTCCGTCATCCACTCTCCTTGAGCTTGCGCCGGAGTAACGCCGAGCAAATAATTATTATCATCAAAAATTTTAACTGGAAAACTTGCTTCAAAAAACCATTTTCCAATCGCTTCTCCCGTTACCGTGAGCGGACTTTCCACAATCTGATTAGGCAAAGGAGAGGCAACGCGGATAAGACCGGGTTTTTCCGTTGTCGCGCCAGGAGTTTTATCCAAAATTTTTTCCTCCAAATTTTTTTTGCGCAAAAATAAAAACCCCGCGCCCAAAATAGCAATTAAAATGAAAATGATTAAAAGTTTCGGTTTCATGCTTGCGCGCGCGGCTTTATTTTCTCCAAAATTTATATTTTTCCGGCCAGGATTCCGCCAATAGCGCCAAGGCGGCGGCCAGAAGCCCGATATCGCGCACCGTCACGTCATTAATGCCGGAGACGACTAAAACCGTTATTAAATGAAAAACGCCAAGAGCGGAAGCAAGCCAAACCAAAGGATTTATCAAAAAAAGCGCGCCGATAACCACATCAAAAATTCCGTTCCCAATCATTATTTCTTTTAACGGAAACGGCAAAAGTTTAACGGCCCATGGCTTGATAAAACTTCCCCACGCTTCCGGATTTTTAAGTATAAAAACTCCAATCCAAAAGAAGGTGGCGGCCAAGCCCAAACGCAAAATCCAAAAAGATGTTTTTTTCATAATCGTTAACTTAAATCTTTTTTCTTGTCTTCAAACTCTTTTTTATCAATTTCGCCTTTTGCGTAGCGTTCTTTCAGAATCTCAAGCGCGGACTTGCCATGAGTGGAATCGAAGGATTTTTCGTTACGGTGAGTACCGCGAGATTGATTCGTGAGCCACTTGATAAGCGCGACTATTCCGGCGATTATCAAGACCCACCAAAGAATCATAAAAATCCAGCCGAAAGAGCCAAAAGACCCGAATCCAAAATTCATCATATTGTTTGTTGAATTATTGCCAAAGGGAGACGACCACCCTCCCCACATCATATTCATCATGGGCATCCAGCCGCCACTTATGGCCGGAAACGCCGCCGAAGTATCGCACCCAGAAAGCCGTTTGCCCATAACGATATGAATCTGCTCTTCGCCTTCTTCTCCGTGCGTTCGCGTCATCATTTCGTTCATTGCCTCGTGCGAATCTCCCAGCATTTGCCCCATATAGTATTCACCAAGCGCGCCGAAATCCTCGTCAGACAAGTCCACGCATCCAACTTCTTTTGCTTGCAGTTTCTGCCACGCGATCTCGCCCTTCGCTTCTTCACCGGCGGTATGATTATCCGCCTGCCCCGTTAGAGATTCGGTCTCTAATGGGGTTTGAGCGCCAACAGTAGAGACGGCAACAAAACCGCTAAAAATCACCACTCCTGCGATTATAAATAAGCCGAGTCGTTTCA
>CAZSQN010000006.1:0-34868 GCA_964609095.1 uncultured Gammaproteobacteria bacterium
TAACATTAGTCACCCTTAGCCTACCAGAGAGTTACCCTTAGATGTTAACTGTACAAGCGCTTGACTTTATTTTCGCTTTATGTTAATGTGTACTTTCGTATTCAATTTTAGATAAATAGATAATATGAAACAAACTCATAAAGTTTTAATCATAATCGGCCTAACAATCGCGTTTTTAACGCCTAAAGCCATTTTAGCCGCCGGCGAACGTCCGGGGGCACTTTTTAAGGCATCGGAATTTTCCGCCGTATATATGGTCGGCGCTGATGGAAAACGGCATGTTTTTCCAACAGAAGCCGTCTACAAAAGCTGGTATGGCGAAAATTGGTCATTGCATAAAAATCTTCCTCTTTGGGAGGTCTCAAACTGGATGCTGGGCAGAAACATCGTTTATAAGCCCGGCATGCTTGTAAAAATACCTTCCGTATCAAAAGTTTATCTTGTAAAAGAAACATCAACCGACCACGATTTGGCTTATATTGAATGGATCCCGACAGAGGCGGAATTCATTGCCCGCGGTTACAGATTCCGCGACATTAAAGATCTGCCCGAACCGTTTTTTCCGGGACACTATGTTGAATTGCCAAACACCAACGCGCAGGTCAACGCTCAAGCCGCTTCTGACGGCAACGATTTTGACAATGATACCATTCCCGATGTTATTGATAACTGTCCCATAAACGCAAATAGGGACCAAGCCGACAGAGACAGCGATCGTGTTGGCGATGTTTGCGACCAATATGATAACCGGACAACTCAATTAGCGCCGGTGGTTAATGTGACCGCGCCTTTGGCTAATACGCAGCCCCCGGTTGTAAATGTGACTGTTCCTTCTATCAATATCCCCGCTCCGCAAATTGTTTATGTAAATCCTCCGGCTCCTCCGTCTGATATGGACCACGACGGCAAAATTGACCAGGAAGACAACTGCCCCAATATCGGCAATTCCAGCCAAAGCGACATTGATGGCGACGGAATCGGCGATGCTTGCGATATTACTGACAATCGCCCAACGGCGCCGCCTCCGCCTCCGGCAGAACCGCCGCAATCTGACGCGGACCACGATGGCTTAACCGACGCGGAAGAAGCTCGCTACGGAACAAATCCGCGCCAAGCCGATTCTGACTGGGATGGAATTACGGACAATGATGAAATAAATATTTATCATACAAACCCAAATAATCCTGATTCTGACGGAGACGGTTATTCTGACAGCGCGGAAATTACCACCGGACACGATCCCCTTTCTCCCGCGTCCGCGTCTTGTACTCAAAATTGTTCAACTTCCAACGCGCAATCAAATTCAACCACAGATAATTCTGGCGCATCCGCGCCCGCTCCAGTACCTCCGCCTGCGCCGGCTAAATCCAATCAAGCTTCGGCTCCGGTACCTCCTCCGGCGCCGGCAAAATCTCAGCGAAACAGAGCACCTGTTCCGCCGCCTGCTCCGGCTAAATATACTACAAGTAAAGCTCCTGTACCTCCACCCGCTCCGGCTAAATCGCAACAGAACAGAGCACCGGTACCACCGCCCGCGCCCGCAAAAAACACTCCTCCGGATAGAGCGCCGGTACCGCCGCCTGCTCCTGCAAAATCAAAAAATAACATTTCACCGCCTCCTCCAGCAGTGCCAGAAGCGCCGGTTGACAGCGATCTTGATGGCCTAAGCGATGTTTTTGAGCAAAATATCGGCACCGACCCGCAAAATCCCGATACTGATGGAGACGGACTTACTGATTTTCAAGAAGTCCGCACGCACGGGACAAACCCATTAGACAGTGATACTGATAATGACGAGCGCACAGACGGAAGCGAAATAACTAATGGAACAAATCCTCTCTCAGCCGAAAGAGCTTTGCCTCCGCCGCCTGCTCCTGCAAAATCAAAAAATAACATTTCACCGCCTCCTCCAGCAGTGCCAGAAGCGCCGGTTGACAGCGATCTTGATGGCCTAAGCGATGTTTTTGAGCAAAATATCGGCACCGACCCGCAAAATCCCGATACTGATGGAGACGGACTTACTGATTTTCAAGAAGTCCGCACGCACGGGACAAACCCATTAGACAGTGATACTGATAATGACGAGCGCACAGACGGAAGCGAAATAACTAATGGAACAAATCCTCTCTCAGCCGAAAGAGCTTTGCCTCCGCCGCCTGCTCCGGCAAAATCAAAAACATAATTTATTAAAAACTCTCCCGCATCCGCGGGAGAGTTTTTATTTTGAAAAAATTCTGTCTCCAAAACGCAAATCTACATATTTAAACGAAGAAATCTCTTCCGGACTTTTATTTCCCAAAACCAATTTTAATCTGCTGATCTGCTCTTGACCGTCCGTTCTGATATTTAAAAAAAGTTCAAAATTTTTGTTTGTCTTTACGACCAAAGTTGAGGGACTCTCCGGCAAAAAAGAAAATTTTGCCGCCTCAATGTTTAGCTCGCGCGAGAGCGCGTCATCAACGGTCCTGATAAACCCAACAAGATTTCCGCTCAAAGCATCGTCAGAGATTTTGTAATCCTTTTCGTTATCGTCATAAACGACGGGCAGCTCCGAAAATCGCGCTCCAATCAAACCGGGCGCGGTTGATGTGGCCTCCGCGATTATTTCATCTTTTTTAATAACTACGCCCGCCGCGTCCAAAACATAGGAAAACCGGCCGGAATTAAGCGTCAAAGACGGAGTTCTTGCGTCAAATGAAACTACCAAAGCGTTTGGATAAACTTTTTCAATTTTTATGGATTGAAGCAGAAGCTTTTCTTTAAGCCGCTCCTCCGCTTCCTTGGCCGGAAAAAGAAAAAGGTTGCTTTGCGGAATAAGTCCTAATTTCCATTCGGAGGCAATAAGCTCAGTTGCCCTTGAAACAGCCCCGTTCATCTCGCTGTCCCCTTTTGCTTCAATTCTGGAAATCTTAAAATACGCCGATCCCAAAAAAAGATAAAACCAGCCGGCAATGGTCAACAAAAAAAGAGATAAAAAAACTAATTTTCGCCCGCGTCCTCTTCGCGCCGGCAACGCGCGGCTTCTGCCCTTTGGAAAAAAAGGATTATTTCCGCGTCCGCCGCGCCATGACCCCCCGCAAACATTTTTACCGTAATGATATCTCACATTTTTTTAATTGCCCCGCCACCACTTGCCGCTGCCAAAATATGAACGGGTTAATATTTTTTTCTGCCGATAATCTTCTAAAGAAATTTCAACCAGCTTATCAATCAGCTCTTTTAACCCGATTCCGGACGCCTCCCAAAGCTTGGGATACATGCTGATGGACGTAAAACCGGGCAAAGTATTGATTTCATTCAAATAGGGCGAAAATGTTTTGCCGTCAAACAGGAAATCAACCCTTGCCAAGCCGGCGCAAGAACAGATTTTAAAACATTTAATCGCCATCTTTCTGATTTTATCTCTGATTTTCAACGGCAAATCAGCCGGGATAATCGCTTTGGATCTGCCGTCAATATACTTGGCGGCATAATCATAAAAATCTCCCGATGATTTTATTTCGCCAAGCGCGGACGCGACCGGCTCGCTGCCCCCAAGCACGGCGCACTCTATTTCTCTCGCGGAATCAATTGCTTTTTCTATAAGAATTTTACGGTCGTATAAGAAAGCGCCGTTAATCGCCTTTTGCAATTCGGCCGCCTCTTTTACTTTGCTCACGCCGACGGAAGAGCCCATATTGCTTGGTTTAACAAAAATCGGCAAACCCAGCCGCCGCGCTCTTTTGTAAAATAAGAGCTTATTACGCTCAAATTCGCTTTTTTTAATTTCAATCCAGGGCGCAACGGGCAATCCGGCATAACTAAATATCTGTTTTTGAATCGCCTTGTCCATTCCTATGGCGCCGGAGAGCACTCCGCAGCCGACATAGGGCGTATCGGCAAACTCAAATAATCCCTGAATTGTTCCGTCTTCGCCAAAAGGCCCGTGCAAAACCGGAAAAATAACGTCTAATTTCTTTTTAAAATTCTGTCCGACGAGCTGCGCGCTTCCCGGAACCGCTTTAAAAATTACTTCCTGGACATTGGCCGCGCGATTGCCTTTGGCAAACTCCAAAGCATTTTTGCCCGCGAACCATTTGCCGTTTTTGTTTATCCAGACAGGCGTGACATCATATTTCTTGTGGTCTAACGCCGCCATAACAGAAGCGGCCGAAACAAGCGATACTTCATGTTCCGGGCTTCGCCCGCCAAAAATAATTCCCAATTTTATTTTTTTCCCTTTAAGCGGCCTCATACTGCTATTCTTTGCAAATTCGGATTGATTCGCGAAACCACTTCATAATTTATTGTACCAATTTTTTGGGCGATCTCTTCCGCGGTTATTTGCTCTTTTTTTTGCCTGCCCAAAAGCACGGCTTCATCTTCAATTTTAACTCCCGGAACATCAGTGACATCCGCCATAACCATATTCATGCAGACCCTGCCCAAAATTTTGCATTTAACGCCTCTGATCAGGACATTGCCGAGCGAGGAGAGCCGCCGGTCATAGCCGTCAAAATAACCAATCGGCAAAACGGCGACTTTGCTCGCTCTGGTAACCCGTTCCGTAAGCCCGTAGCTTACCGGCGTGCCCGCGCTTACTTGTCTAATCTGGGCTATAATTGTTTTCCAGCACAACACGGGACGAAGATTAAAATCCTTAACGCGCGTTTTAGCCGAAATTTTGGTTTCAGCCGACGGCCACAAGCCGTAGAGCGAAAGGCCGACTCTGACCATATTAAAATGCGTTTCGGGAAAAAGAATCGTTGCCGCGCTCGCGGCAGTATGGATGACTGGTATTTGCAGACCGGCAGATTTTAATGACTTAAGAACAGCCATAAACCGTTTATGCTGCTCCCCGGCATAACTGTGGTTCAAGGTGTCTTCAATATTGGCAAAATGGGTGGAAACGCCTTCAATCTTGATATTTTTTAGCGCGGCGGCCGCGGAGCAGAATTTAACAGCTTCCTTCTCGCCTATCCCCTGCCTTGTGGCGCCGGTATCAACTTTTATATGCACATTCGCGATTTTGCCGACCACGGAGGCCGAGGATGAAAGCGCTCTAATTGTTTCCGCGTTATAAACGGTAAGCCGCAAATTATGGCGCAAAGCGTATGTCAAATCTTCTTTGGGAGAATAACCCAAGACAAGTATTGGCAATTTTACGCCACTCTTCCGAAGCAAAACTCCTTCTTCAACAGAATCCGCGCCCAACCACAGTTCTCTTTTTTTAGGCGCGTTCTTGCTAATAATATGGGCGACTTCCCTTGCGCCATGCCCATAGGCGTTTGATTTCACCACCGCCATAAATCTGACGCCGGAAGGCAAATTACGGTCAAATTCGCGCAGATTATGCGTTATATTTGATCTTGAGATCTCAACCCACGATTTCATAAAATAAAATACAAATCTACAAATATGATGCAAATCAACTTCGCGCGATACGCATCTAGTCGTAGAGATTCGTATTATATATTTTATCAAAAGTCAATGGTATTTACAAATCGCGACATTTGTGATAATTTCAAACGCGTGATCTTTAAAAGCCCCGCGCAATCACGCTCGGGGCAAGGAGAGTAAAATGCGAGCCGTTATAACCGCCCTAAAGAGATTTAAATCCCAAGCGACTGACGCAATCAGAATGAGATTTTGGCTGTTTATCTCCTGCTTAAAGCAAATCTGGAATGGCCATATTCCGGACGATATTCACATTATTGCCGTTCATTCTTGGTATTACGGCAGGCCTTTCAAAAGAAAACTTGCCTCAGCTGACATGATTGCGGAAAGAACCGCTGAAGAGTTTATGTATACCGCGTCCGGTTTTGGCCATGCTTCTAAAAGCGCGATGGTTCGCCATTACGAAAATTGCGAGCACTGCCAAACATTTTCAATCAGATATTTTGCCAAACTTCAGGAAGAGTCGCTTTTAATTTAAGCCGTTATTTCTGAAAACAAAATAACCCCCTTTTTCAAGAGGGGTCTTTTTTAACACAATTTTTTTTACGCCTTGGCTATTTTTTCAAATCCACAGTAAGGAATCAAAACCTCCGGAACGGCAACGCTTCCGTCTTCGTTTTGGTAATTCTCAAGAATAGCCAGAAGCGGGCGTTCGGCAAATGCCGTGCCATTTAGCAAATGAACGAAATCCAACCCTTTGACTTGTTTTGATTTATAACGGATATTTAATCTTCGTGACTGAAAATCAGTCGTGGTTGAAGTTGAATGCGTTTCGCGATACCGTCCTTCGGACGGAAACCAGGTTTCAATGTCCCAAGTTCGCGCCGATGGCGTGCCCATATCACCTGTGCAAATTCGCGCCACCCTATACGGCAAATTCAGACCTTGCATCAAACTTTCTTCTATAGAGAGCATAAGTTCATGTTCGTCATTGCTTTCTTTCGGATTGGCAATGGAAACCATTTCCAATTTATTAAACTGATGCACGCGCAATATTCCCTTGGTGTCTTTTCCATAAGAGCCGGATTCGCGTCTAAAACAGGTGGAAAAGCCGGCATAACGGCGCGGCAAATCTTTTTCATCAAAAATCTCATCTTTGTGCATTGGCGCCAAACTTTGTTCGGAAGTGCCCACGAGGCGAAGCCCGTCCTCGGGAATTTTGTAAATTTCATCGGCGTGCCTATCCAAAAATCCCATAGCCCACATAACCTCTTCGCGAACCATTACCGGCGGCAAGACAAGGATAAAACCGTGTTTTTGAAGCGCGTCAAGCGCATAACGGATAAGCGCCAGCTCTAACATGGCGCCCCTGCCTAAAATATAGCCAAAACGGCTTCCGGAGACCTTAGCCGCCCTTCCAGTATCAATAATTCCAAGCGTCTCCCCTAACTCATAAAAACTTTTCGGCTTAAAAGAAAATTCTTTCGGCTTGCCCACCTCGCGCAAAATCACATTTTGCGTTTCATCAGCTCCCACGGGAACATCCGCCAAGGGTATGTTCGGAATCTGCGAAAAGAGTTTTTGAAATTTTTCTTCAATTTTGGACAACTTCTCTTCCAGCTTATCCTGCTCTTTGTCGAAAACTTTCATCTCCGCAATAAGTTTCTTCTTCTCTCCGGAGGCGGCTTGGGCTATTTTTTCCCCGGCTTGTTTTTTCAGCGATCTTTTATCATCAACTTCCTTTTGCAGCTTGCGGCGAGTTGCGTCAATCTTAATAACTTCATCAATATCAATATTCATCTGCCGATTCCTAACGGCAGTTTTTACGATTTCCGGATGTTCGCGAAAAAATTTAATATCAATCATATTTTAGGATATAAGGATTGGGAAACAAATTCTAAACGGTTTTTTCCGGCCTCAAAGTCGGAAAAAGTATTATTTCTTTCAAACTATGGCTGCCGGTAAGCAGAGCCGCGAGCCGGTCAAGCCCCATGCCAAAGCCGGCGCAAGGCGGCATCCCGTGGCGCAAGGCCTCCAAAAAGTCATTATCAATCCTCATGGCTTCTTCCGCGCCGGCTTTGCGCATGGCTTCCTGTTCGCGGAAACGTTCTTCCTGGTCAAGCGGATCATTTAGCTCATTATAGGCCTTTATAAGCTCCGCGCCTTTTACCACCAGCTGAAAACTGGATATTTTGCTCGCCTCTCGCGCCTTTCTTTTGGCCAAAGGTATCATTTCAACCGGATAGTCAGTGACAAACAGCGGCTGAATTATTTTCGGCCTCACTGTTTCTTTATACAATTCGTCGTAAAGTTCACCCAATCCGTGAACGCCGGAATCATCCAATTGTATTTTTAATTTTTTTAATTCTTTTCTAAGCGATTCTTCGGTCCAGCCCTTATTAACGTCAAGGCCGGTATTTTCTTTCACTAATTCCGCAAATGTCCTCCGGCGAAGAGGGAACTTAAAATCAATTTTTACTCCATCGTGAACAATATGATTCGCGCCCGCGGTTTGCTTTAATACCAGAGAAAGCATTTCTTCGGTCATTTTCATCAAGTCCTCATAATCGGCATAAGCCCAATAAAATTCCAGCTGAGTAAATTCCGGATTGTGGTCGCGGTCTATGCCTTCGTTTCTAAAACAGCGCGCGATTTCATAAACCTTTTCAAATCCGCCGACAATCAGTCGCTTTAAATAAAGCTCAGGGGCGATGCGCAAATATAAATCCATATCAAGCGCGTTGTGATGGGTTCTAAACGGACGAGCCGCCGCGCCGCCGGCAAGCGGCTGCAAAATAGGGGTTTCCACTTCTAAAAATCCCTTGGAATCCATAAAATTCCGCAAAATTTTGACAAGCAGACTCCGCGTTTCAAAATTTTTTCTTATTTCGGCGTTGGCAAGCAAATCCAGATATCTTTTTCTATAGCGCAATTCAACGTCCGAAAGGCCGTGAAACTTTTCAGGAAGCGGCAAAAGCGATTTGGAGAGCAACCGCAGCGCTCCGGCGTCAATTGTTTTTTCCCCCAATTTTGTGCGAAAAAGAGTCCCCGATATTTCAATAAAATCGCCTATGTCAAAAAAATTATGAAAATCATCATAATTCCCCGCCCCGATTTTATCTTTTTTAAGCGCGGCCTGGATCTTGTCCGAACCGTCTTCCAAATGCAAAAACGTCAGCCCGCCGTGCTTTCTTATGGAGCGGACGCGTCCGCAAAGCGTCATCGTCGCCGCCTTTTTTTCCAAAACATCAAAACTTTCAAGAACCTTATGGATAAGATGAGTCCTGTTTCCCCTTTCGGGATACGGATCAATTCCTCTTTTTTTAAGCGCGTGCAGCTTTTCCTGCCGAACGACGGCTTCATCTAACATAGTTTTGTGGCATTTATAGCAAACAAAAATTGAAATTTGCCCGCTTTTTACGACTATTTCAGTTTAGCGTTAAAGCAAGGATAAGTCAAAACCTCTCCCGGCTGGCGGGAGAGGTTTGGGATGGATGCTTTATTCAACCGATAAAATTTTATAGGCAACTTGCCCAGACGGCGTTTTAACTTCAACTTCATCGCCCGCCTTCTTTCCCAGCAACGACTTAGCCAGCGGCGTTTCATTTGAAATCTTTCCGGATGCCGGGTCTGCCTCATTTGGCCCCACAATCGTGTACTCTTTTTCCTTATCTTTTGCCTTTACTTTGACTTTTGAACCCAGCGACACCTTGTCTCCGGCCTCATGGTCAAATACAATCGCCCGGTTAATATAATCCTCAAGCTCAATAATTCTTCCTTCAATAAAAGCAAGCTCGTCTTTGGCTTCGGCGTATTCCGCGTTCTCGGACAAATCGCCCAGCTCTTTGGCTTTTTCTATCCGCGCCGCCGCTTCTTTGCGGCGCACCGTCTTTAGCCCGCGAAGCTCCTCCTTTAATTTTTCTAATCCTTCTTTTGAAGTATAAATCGGATTATCGGCAAGAAATGGGGTAATCATGCTGTTTTAGCTTAAATTAATTCTTATCTTCCCAATAGTGCGCAATATACATAAGCCGATTTTAATAGTCAACCCCGCACATAACTTTAAATATTCAGCGCATAAAAACTATTCTAAATCAAAGTTATGTGCGGGGTCAAGGGGTGTGGATAAACTAAATTTAAAATGTAAAAATCAAAAGTTAAAATTATGGCTTGCGCTTCGCGCTTTTATATATGATCGTCGCGCAGCGACACTTGAATTTTTAATTTTTAGATTTTAGTTTTTAGTCTATTTCTTGAAGTACCACTGCAAAAAATCGCGCGCCACAGGCACGGCGGAAGTTGAACCTTCTCCGCCTTCTTCAATCAAAACCGTAATGGCTAATTGCGGATTATCATACGGCGCAAAACCGGTAAACCAAGCGTGAAATTTCCTGCCGTCGCGCCACTCGGCCGTGCCTGTTTTGCCAGCCGCCGGCAGGGCCGCAAGGGAGCGGGCCGAGCCGCTTATTACCGTTTCCCTCATAGCGCGCCGCACAATCGCAAGCGACTCCGGCTTCGCGACATGTTTGTAAATAGCCGTCTTAGAAACCGCTTCTTCCCGCCCATCGGGATAAACAATTGACCGGACAAAACGCGGTTTCCACACCGTGCCGCCGTTCCCAATGGCGGCGGTCGCCGCCGCTATCTGCAAAGGCGTCACTAAAATATCTCCCTGGCCTATAGCCATGTGATACGTGTCCCCGATATACCAGTTTTCATTTTTTTCTTTTCTCTTCCATTCTTCGGTCGGCAAAAGACCATCCCTTTCGCCGGGCAAATCAATACCGAGTTTTTTTCCCAATCCGAATCTGGCGGCATGTTCTGCGATTTTCTCCGCGCCAAGGCCCTTAAAGCCCTGATAACCGCCTCCGATATAATAGAAAAAAGTATTGACTGATTCGGCTATAGCTCTGATAACATTAACGCTCCCGTGCCCGCCGGGCTTCCAATCGGGGAAAAACCATTCTCCGATTGAAATTCCGCCAGACGAATAAACCGAGGTCCCGGCGTTGATGATTCCTTCGTCTAAAGCCGCCGCCGCGATAATCGGCTTAAAGGTTGAGCCGGACGGATATTCGCCGGCTATGCCGCGAAAAAAAAGCGGCTTATTCGGATCCTCCAGCAGTTTTTTATAATCCTCCGCCTTCATGCCAGAAGAAAAATCATCAGAAGAAAATGCCGGCTGGTTTGCAAAAGCGATTATCTCCCCGCTGCCCGCATCCATAACAATGGCCGTGCCGCGCTTGGCGCCGCTATTTTTTAACGCGCTGCCAAGCGCCTTTTCCAAAACGGCCTGCGCTTCCAAATCAAGCGACAAAATAAGATTTTTTCCAGATGTTGCCTCTTCTTTGGCAATGATTCTTTTTTTACGGCCCAGAGCGTCTATTTCCTGTTTTTCGGAGCCAGAGGCGCCTTTAAGGGCCTCCTCGTATTCAAGTTCAAGGCCGGCTTTGCCTATTTTGCTGGTGCGCGTATAACCTGATTTCTGCCGGCCGTATTCTTCCTTTGAAAGGAAGCCCATATATCCCAAAACATGGGAAAGGGACGGCGCTTCTTTTAACGCGTTTCCATAGCTTCTGCGCGTGTCCTGATTTATCAGAACGCCCGGCAAACCGGCAATTTTTATCTCCGCCTCAAGCGCGCTTTCATAATCCAAATTTTCTTTAATCGGAACCAAAAGGTCGGAATCCAAAAATTCAAAAAGCGCGGCGTCTATCTCTTCTCTTTTCAAACCGGTAATTTTTGCCGTTTCATCCAAAACATTATTCCTTTCCAAAAAATTTTTAGGAAGCTCCGACGGCGCAACAAAAAGAGAAAATGAGGGAATATTTTCAACCAAAATCCTGCCTTTCCCGTCTAAAACCACTCCTCGTTCCGCCGGTATTGTCTTTATCCTTAATCTGTTGCCTTCTGAAAGAGCGCGGTAAAAACCGCCTTTTTTAAGCTGCAGAGTTGCCGCGCGGGCTAAAAGCAGTCCCATGCCCAGAAAAATCGCCAAAAGGTAAAAGCTCAGCGCTCTTCCTCCCAAAGGCGGCCTGACAAATTCCTTTAATCCGTCTCCGCTTGCCGCGTCGCTCAAAAATTGTCCCAAATCATCTTCAATAAATGCGGCTCCGCCTTTGCGGCGCAGCCACATTTTTTTTGAACTGCCGATATGAAAAAAATTATTTTCAAACGCCATCTGATTTTCTCAAAAACGGATAATTTAGCCCCCTTTGATAACCGCGACCGGACGAAGCTTTGCCACTTTGCCCGCCAGGCCGGCGCGAACCGTTATTTCAACCACTTCATCCACGTCTTTGTACGCTTCGGGCGCCTCTTCCGCAAGGCCCGTATTGGAATCGCATCTTACCACAATTCCCCTGCGCTCAAGCTCCTGCCTTAGCTGCGCTCCTGAAATTTTTTTCTTGGCGGCCGCTCTGCTCATCCTTCTTCCGGCTCCGTGGCAGGATGTTCCAAAGGCCTCACTCATGCCGGCATGAGTGCCGCAAAGCACATAAGACGCAGTGCCCATTGTCCCCGGAATAAGAACCGGCTGCCCTGTCCTCCGGTATATTTCCGGCAATTCCATGCGTCCCGGCCCAAAGGCGCGCGTGGCGCCTTTGCGGTGCATAATAACCTCAACTGTTTTTCCGCCTATCTCATGCTCTTCCCGCTTGGCAATATTATGAGCCACGTCATAAACAAGCTCCAGCGCCGATTTGTCTCCAAACCTGCCGGAAAGGCGGTAGTTCCATGATTGCCTTATCAAATGCGCGATTACATGCCTGTTGGCCCAGGCAAAATTTGCGGCCCCGGCCATGGCGCTTAAATAATTTTGCCCCTCTTTTGAATTGACCGGCGCGCAAGAAAGTTCGCGGTCAGGAAGAATTATGCCCCACTCATCCAATTTGGGAAGCATTATCCGGATGTAGTCAGTCGCCACCTGGTGCCCCAGACCTCGGCTGCCGCAATGAATGGCAACCGTAATCTGCCCCCTCTCCAATCCAAAGGCCTTAGCCGTAACCGCGTCATAAACCTCATCAACCGCTTGTATTTCAAGAAAATGATTGCCACTCCCCAAAGTGCCAAGCTGGTCGCTTCCCCGCGCTTTGGCGCTACTAGAGACAAGGATGGGATTGGCGCCGGCCATAGACCCGCCCTCCTCGCACCGCTCCAGGTCTTCTTCCGTTCCGTAATCTCTCTCCACCATATAAGCCGCGCCGGAGCGCAAGACCTCATCCAATTCGCCGCCGGCGAATTTAAGCTTCCCTCCCCTGCCAACGCCAGACGGAACAGTTCTATAAATATCATGCGCCAATTCTTCCAAAAACGGCTTGATTTCATCAATGGTCAGCGGAGAACGCAACAGCCGCACGCCGCAATTAATGTCATAGCCAACCCCGCCCGGAGAAACAACACCCTCGCGCGAGCTTATGGCCGCCACGCCGCCGATGGGAAAGCCGTACCCTTCATGCATATCGGGCATGGCAATGGCGTATTTTTGAATGCCCGGCAAAGTGGCCACATTGATAAGCTGTTCAATGGAGCGGTCCTCGCTTATTTCTTTAAGCAATTTCTCGTCTGAATAAATCCGGCCGGGCACGCGCATATCCGGCCTATGGCTCCGGGGAATTTCAAAAACAAAATCATTTATTTTTTTTAAGCCGTTAATCATACGTCAAATATTATTTCCGTTTCAAAGCCGTCCTTTGTCTTTTTAATCTCTATTCCGTGGTGGGTTACGGCTTTTATCTCTTCCTCCTCAAAAGAAGAAACGGGCAGGCCGAGAATCCGCGCCTCAATTTCCGTCTCGGACAGATTTACAATTTCGGCTCCAAGATACGCCTCGTTATTGGCATCGGAAAGAGCCAGCGCCTCGGAGAGAAAATCCACCAGCAAGGCCTTTTCGTCAACGGACTTCAGCTTAATTTGGCGGACAATCCCCAGTTCCGCGCACTTTAAGGTATCCGCGCCCCCAACCGCTTCCCACGCGCAGTCAGCCGCTTTGGGCCGCATAGCCATAAACATGGCGCGCAGGGAATTCGAAAAAAGCTCCTTTTTGCTTTCGCCGCGAACTCTTATTTTAAGATCGGCCGTATGGGGCAATATTTCGTACCACATAAATTATCTGGACACAATAAACGCGGAATGCATTTTTTTTGTGAACAGGTTGGTCAATATGTAAATTACAAAAAGAAACAGCAAATTAACGCCAAACAGCTTGGCTATTTCCCCCAGCCGGAATTCCAGCGGAGCGATAAATACTTTGTATCTGCCCAGATAAGAAATAACGGCCGCGGCAAACAAGGATAAAAAATAAACGGCAAAAGATGAAAAGGCCGCCGCCACGAATGAATAAAACGACCTGTTGGTAAAAACTTTTGCTGAAAAAAATTCAGCCGCCAGCGCGGAAAGAGTAAATGACAAAATCGCGCTTCCAAAATAATAAGGCGAATATAATTCCGTAATCAATCCGGCGCAAAGCGCCGCGACAAACGCTTCCTTTCTGCCAAAGAAAAAAAATAACCAGAC
This sequence comes from uncultured Gammaproteobacteria bacterium, assembly GCA_964609095.1. Taxonomy (GTDB): domain Bacteria; phylum Patescibacteriota; class Patescibacteriia; order CAZSQN01; family CAZSQN01; genus CAZSQN01. The sequence continues at coordinate 13,891 of CAZSQN010000006.1, forward strand.
AATAACGTTAAGTCCGAGCAAAAGCAAAACCGGCGCGTAAAAAGCCCCTTCTAAAAATCCGTATTGCGCGGCAAGCGCGAAAACAATCAAAAAGACAAAAAAAATTATATTTTTTATCTTCATACTCCGGGCAAAATTACGCCCACGGTAATGAGTTTTTTAAAATCAACCAGCGGCTTGATGGTTGCCTCCTGGAACGGCTGGCGCACCTCTTTGATAACCGATTCAACCGTGCCGATAATAAGCCCGCGCGGAATATTTTCTTCCAAGCCGGAAGTGACGACAATATTACCCGTTTCAATTTGTTCCGACTGGGGAATAAATTTCATGCTTGACGAAATGCCAAATCCGCCCTCAACAATGCCGATTGTCTTATCTTTGTTTTGGATGGTCGCCGCGACCCGGCTGCGCCTGTCCAGTAGAATCAGGACAAGCGAACTGTTATTTTTTGCTTCAAAAATTTTTCCCACCAAAATGCCGTCCTGATTGACCACTGGCATTCCCTTTTGTATCCCCTGGTCGGAGCCGCGGTCCAAAAGCAGCGTTTTGGCGGAGGAAACAGTGCGCTCGCCCACAACCGAGGCCAACACCAGGCGCCCGGAAGAACGGCGGGAAAAATTAAACAAGCCCCTTAGCTCATTAAGCTCCGTTTCCATTTCATAATAACGGGAAAGTTTGAGCTCAAGAGATTTTATCTCTTCGCGAAGTTTTTGATTTTCTTCGGCCGGTATTTTATCCCCCTTTGCTTCGCTAAAAACGCCGCGGACGCGCGAACCAAGGACGTAAAATGTCTTTTGCAAAGGCGCCGTAACGGTAAAAACCGTTTTAAGGACAGGATTAAGCAATCCGATCCAATGGCTAAAAATTAAAAAAATCGCGATGAGGGCAAAAATCCACGAATTATTGGCTTTGAGCATGGCTTCCCGTTAAAAGTTCTCTTCTAACTATATATAAATTATAAGTTTGCCAAAACAATTTAGAGCCAAACTTCTAACGGGACTCTTCTTTTGAGCTTGGCAAAGCGATTTCAGCAAGCAAGTCCTCCTGCTCCAAAAGAACGCCGGTGCCTCTAACCACCGCGGTTAATGGATCATCCGCGACTCTAACCGGAATCTCGGCCGCGTTAGAGATGGCCTGATCAAGGCCGGCAAGCAAGGCGCCGCCGCCGGTAAGTATGATGCCCCGCTCGTAAATATCGGCGATTAGCTCCGGCGGAGTCAGCTCAAGAGTATTTTTTATATTTTCTATTATAATGCGCACCGAACGCGACAAGGCCTCTCTGATCTGGCCGTCAGAGACCAAAACTTCTCTGGGCAAACCGGTAACCATGTCTCTGCCGCGCATCTCCATTTGGATTGTTTCGGGCAAAGGATGGGCTGAACCGACTCTGATTTTTATTTCTTCCGCTGTTTTCTCTCCCAAATGAAGATTAAAAACCTCTTTGGCATAACTAATAATGTGCTTATTTAATTCATCGCCGGCAATCGGAATTGACTTCCAGGTAACCACGCCGGATAGCGATATCACGGCTATCTCCGTTGTGCCTCCGCCGATATCCACCACCATATTTCCAATGGCTTCCTTAACCGGCAATCTGGCGCCGATGGCCGCGGCCATCGGCTCCTCCACCAAAAAAACCTGCCGCGCGCCGGCTGAAGTTACCGCGTCTTCCACCGCTTTTCTTTCCACCTCCGTTATCTCCAGCGGCACGCCGATAACAACCCGGGGACGCGGAACAAGATGAAAGCCGTCCTGGTGGACTTTTTCTATGAAATAACGCAGAAGTTTTTCCGTCACTTCAAAATCGGAGATAACGCCGTGAAGAAGCGGCCGGCAGGTCGCGATATGCGCCGGCGTTTTGCCAATCATTGTTTTGGCTTCCCGCCCCACGGCCAAAATTTGGCCGGTGCGCGAATTTATCGCGACGATGGACGGCTCATTTATAACAATGCCCTTATCTCTTATGAAGAGAAGCGTGTTGGCCGTGCCCAAGTCAATGCCGATGTCTTTGGAAAATCTGCCGAAAAAATTATTTAGCATACCCAGCACATAAATTTATTTAAATTTAAACAAACATCATTATAATTTTTTTATTTTCTCGCATCCTGTTATTCATAACAAATAAGTTTTATGTGCTGGGCATACCCCGCACATAACTTCGATATTAAAAATCTTTATTTTAATTTTAGTATTCCGCCCCGCCATGCCCCGCACATAACGAATTATGTGCGGGGCTTCCGCCGCAGAGAAATAATAAAAAATTCTAAAATAGTAAGCGAGGAGACAAGCAGAACGCTGTTAAACCAATTAAGGATATCTTTGCTCTGCAGGATAAGCGCGCCCAAAAGCAAACTTCCCAGCAAAACCGCCTGCCTGAAAGCCACGGCAACCTGTTTGGGAATAAAGGTTTTTCGCCGCATAATGTAGACCCTGACGAGCAGCCCCAAGACAGCCAAAGCGCCCGTGGAAGCGGTAAAAGCGGCGAGATAAAAAAGCCCGAATCCGGCAAAATTCGCGCTTACCGGATCAAAAGAAATAATGATTATGGCCCATCCCGTAAAGGCAAAAATAGTGCCCAAAATCATGGATAAAATGTATTGGCGCAAGGTCATAATACGGATTGTATCGTATCATCGCGAACAAATTTTAGCAAGATAAAACCTTTGAAATTAAACTGTAAAACGTATGCGATTGACAATGTTTCCTTTAAACTTATCGTTAATAAAGTCCGCGATTTCTCTTTCATGAAGTTTAATCTCTCGCGCCAAGGCATGATTTTCCGCGCGGATAATTATGTCTCCGCGGCTAAGCGAGAGCACAGTTGCCCCATTAGAGAGCTCGGCGCCAAAATGATTGTCAATCCATAAGCGCGCCTCTTCCAATATCCTGGCAACCATGATATTTCTGGCCAATCCGGCGTCTTTCATTCTTTTTGGCAACAAAGAATTCAAGGGAATCATAAAATTTATAATTGCCTGAATTCGCAGATATCTTTAAAATCGCAAAAACGGCATTTTTGAGGCGAAGGAGTCGGCGCGAAAGAGCTGCCTTCGAGATTCTTTACCGTTTCCAAAATATTCTGCTTGAATTTTTCCAATTCGCCGCTTCCGGAGAGAAAACTCACGCGGCTGCCGTCTTCCACGTAATAAAAGGTCAGCGCGGACGGCTTTCCGGGAATGCTGCCTTGCGGGCTCAAGACCTCTTCCGCGGCTATTTGATAAATCAAAAGCTGGTCTTTTTCAACCGTTTTTTCATCCTTCGGCCTTCCCGTCTTGTAATCGATGATTTCCACCGTACCGTCGTTTTTTATGTCTATGCGGTCTATTTTTCCTTTAAAAGAATAGTTACCGATTTTCAAAGTAAACGGCAACTCCAAAGCGTAAACCTTAGGCGGCGCGGCTTTTGTTTGCTCATAGAAATCCAGTAAAAGTTTTTTTCCTTTTTCGCGGTATTCTTCTTTATCCGCCGCGCTTTCATACCAATCGTCCTGCCAGCATTCATCGTAAATTTTCAGAATCTCGCTTTTTAGAGGAAAGGCGGCGGCTGTCTCCCCTTCGCTGCCGAAAAGCGTCGTCTGACTCGCGCCGGCGCGCTCGCGGACTTTTTCCATAAATTTCTGAAGCGTTAAGTGTATGGTTTGGCCAAAACTCAACGTATGCCTTCCTTTCATCGGAATCTTTAAGATGTGCGCGAACTTATACTGTAGCGGGCAGGTTTCAAAGGCCTTAAGCTGAGTAAAGGATAATTTTGCCGGCAATTTAAACGCGGCCGTTGGCAAAAGCGCTTCTGCCGCGGCCTCCGGATCGCGACGGAGATGGTCTTGAGTATTTAATAAATTAACGGTCGGAGTTATTTTTTTACCCTCTTCTTTAATCAAGCCCAATTCCGCAAGAAAAACAGACGGTTTTTTCTTTCTGGCGCCTCCGTAATCGTTAGCCGAAGTAAAAAACAGCCCTTCTTTGGCGCGGGTCATGCCGACATAAAAAAGCCGCCGCTCCTCTTGAAGATGCACATCCCCCTCCGGCAATATCTCTTTTACCAATTTATCCGGCAGCTCTATCGGCTCGGAACGCTCCGAGGTCGGGAATCTCCTGTCTACAAGATTTATTAAAAAGACAAACGCGAATTCCAATCCCTTGGCCGCATGCACCGTCATTATCTTCACGGCTTCCGGCCCATCATCGGGATTGGGAGAAAGCACGCCTTCTTCCCCGGCTTCTATTTCCAAATCCATTTTCGCCAGAAAATTTTTAACGCTGCCGTCCGCTTCTGATGATTCAAAATTTTGGATAATTTTCCAAAACTGGTTCAGGTGCCGTATGCCTTGGCCGCCAACAGAGCTCTCTTCCAACAGCGCTTTTAAATATCCGGTTTCATGAAACATCTTCAAGAGCGCCTTGGAAACCGTTTCCCTTCTGGCGGTTTCCGTATGGCGCGAGATAACCGCCCGCAGCGCTTCAATCTTTTTAAGCGCTTCTTCATTAAAAACTCCGAAAGAAGCCGCGGCGCGCATGGCTTCAAACAAAGAAACCGCCTTGCGGTTGGCCCAGTAAAGAAGCTTGGTCGTAATTTCGCTATCCAGTCCCCAGCACTTAAAATTAAGCACGCGGTAAGCGGCGGCGCTTTCGTGATAATCATCCAAAAGCTTCAGGTAGGCAATCACATCCAAAACCAGCGGCTTGGTATAAAGGCCGCGGGAAGCGACAAACTCATACGGCACGCCCGCGTCGGAGAGAGCGCGGATAAAAAGCCCGGCGTGGTCGTTGGCGCGGACCAGAATGGCAAAATCATTCCAGCGCCTGGCGCTATCGTCTTCTTTAAGCTCCAGAATCTTTTTAAGCGCGGCGCGAGCTTCGTCATATTGCGTCTCCGATTGCAAATGTTCTATAACACCGTTCCCGGCCGAGGCCGCCTGAAGTTTTTTTGTCAGATTTCCTCCGCCAAGTTTGACCTCCAGCCGGTAAGGATTGTTTTGCTGGATGAATCTGTAAGCAATGTCCAAAATATTTTGTTTTGAGCGGTAATTTTTGGTAAGAAAGATTTCTTTGGAATTGGGAAAGTCGCGTTTGAATTCCAGAATGTTAGAGATTGACGCGCCTCTGAACTTATAAATTGACTGGTCGTCATCGCCTACTACCGTAAGGTTGCCTCCGCCTCCGGAAAGCAGCTTAACCATTTCATATTGCGCGTAATTGGTGTCCTGAAATTCGTCAACCAGAATATATTTGAATTTATTTTTATAAAATTCCAGAATATCGGGCCTTTCCTTGAAAAGTTTCAGCGTCCAGTTTATCAGCCCGCCGAAATCCGTGGCGCCCGAATCTAAAAGCATCTGCTCGTAGAGGTGATAAGCATTGGCCACTTCCCCGATTTTTTGCGCCTCGGAACCGATGATCTCGGCCGAATCCCCGGCAAGCTTTATGGATTCGTAATGTTCCAGATAATCTTTCGGGGTCACGAGCTCGTCTTTAGCGCGGCTCCAATGCCGCAGAAGCGCGTGAATGAATTTAGTGGGATTTCCCCGCGGCCGCCAATAATCAAAATTGAATTTATCCAAATTTTTCCGCACCAGCATCCATTGCGCCGTCGTATCAAGCAGTTTAAGGTCAGGAGATAATCCTATTTCCAACGCGTGTCCTCGCAAAATCTTCTCTGCAAAAGCGTGAAAAGTATGAATCCATAAATCCGTATAGCCATACGGCAGCAACCTGTCCACGCGCTCTTCCATTTCCCCCGCTGACTTATCGGTAAAAGTAAGGGCCAAAATCTCATCCGGTTTTGCCTTGCCTTCGCCTATGAGCCAGGCAATGCGGTGAGTAATAACCGATGTCTTTCCGGTACCCGCTCCGGCCACTATCAAAAGAGCGCCGTTCTCGTGCGTGACGGCGGACATTTGCTCAGGATTCAAGTCCTTTAAGAATTTATCTTCGGGCATGTAAGGATGTTTGCGGCTTGATCTCTGTCTTTTGACAAAAGTTTGCCCCAGGCGACAATTAGCGCGTGGTATTCATTAAACATTTTTTCCGACTTGGGCAGGCGGCTTTCAAAAAACTTTTTGTATTCGTCATAATTTTTATATTTTATTTTCAAATGCCCGCAAAGCCGTTTGGTATAAGCGTCAATTACAAATGACGGCTGATTATAGCCGTAGAGCAGAATGGAATCGGCCGTTTCCGGCCCAATGCCCCAAAGAGAAAGGAGTTCTTCTCTCGCTGGGATTTTATTTTTAAGATACCAATTAGAAAAAATTTTCAGCTTTTTTGCCTTCTGGTTAAAATAACCCGCCGGACGGATAAGCGAAGCAAGCTTATTTTTGGGCATTTTGATTATCGCGGCCGGATTCATCGCGTCCGCCAGATGAAGATTTGCTATTGTCCGCTCCACGTTTTTCCAAGCCGTATTTTGGGTCAAAATCGCCCCAACGCAAATCTCAAACGAGCTGTCAGCTTTTAGCTTATAGCTTTTAGCTTGCGAAACGGGCCACCAATGCTGAGGACCGAAATAGTTATAAAGACGATGATAGACGGCTAAAACATCCATATTCAAACTTCCGCAAACTCCACGCCTCCTTCCCTATTTATTTTAGCCAAAATAATCCTAACTTTGAGCTCTGGAAATTTAGATAAAATAATAGCTCTCGCCTCTCTCATGTCCAACTCATGCTTTTCTTGTTCGGCCAATTCATTGGCAAAAGCATTTGCGCCGCCGTAAGCGCCGCAATCGGTGTGATTCATCAAAATCACCTCATCTATGTCATGCAGGCGCTTGGCAATGTCAATTTGGCGCAAAACCAGCTCCTTATCGGCTTCGTTTTTGGGAGAGACAATATTTTGAACCGCTCCGGCAAGAGACACTTCGTCGCAAACACCTAAAAGATTTTGCGAGCCCATCCATTCTTTTATCTTTTTAATAAATCGGAAATCAATGCAATGAATTAAAAGGGCTTTGGCTTTGTGCGACATAAAATATAATAAAGATTAATACAGAAAGAAGTGTAGCAAAATAGCGCAAAAAGTAAATCCCGCTATTTTCTCTTAAATAACGAGGGGTTAGCGGGATGCCCGCATCGAGCGGGCAAAAGAAAACCCCGTTTCGAAAAACGGGGATTATTTTTTAAACCACAGAAATGAGCTGTTTCACGGCGCCATCCTCTACCTTGGCAATGGCGCAAAGGATAGTAAGGTGGCTGTAACGAGAACGGATGCGGCCGGCAACCGCACGCAGGTCATTGGCAAGCTGACGCCGTTCTTCGCCGGCATTGCGCCAGGAATACTTGGCGGCGTACTTGGCGCAATCGGTGTGCGAGACAAGCGTCAGCTCGCTCACGGCTTCGCGGTCCACCACCCTGTCCAAATCCGCAAAAAAAATCTCCTCGGTCGCGGGGTCAACTCCGGCAAAGGCCGCTCCCGGATAAGTAAGCCAGGCCGATGCTTCCGTAAACATTCCCTGAAGCCCGGCCTTGTGATGCAGACGAAAATCCATGCAGGTGACCACCAGACGACGCGACGGTTCGCGATTGCTGTTTTCAGCCGGAACCAAGCAAGCGCTTAATGAAAGCTTGGGAAACCGCAAAACAAATTCCCGCCGGAGGCGATGGTAGACATAATCTGAACTATCAGAAAATTTATGCATCAGCCAGACGCTTTCGCTGGAATGTACATCCACCGCCAAAACGATATTGCCAATAAGTATTTCTATCCGCTTTGGGGCTAAAATCAATCCGCGAAATGTCGGAATAGAAATCAGGTCATAATGAGCTTTCGCCGGCTCCAATCTACAACTGCCTAAAATCTTCAAAAAATCCGGATTTTCGTAATCATGAAGCTCCCAATCCGCTTCCGTCACCAGAGTTACCGAACAGCTCGCCGCGTGTTCTCTTTCCCGTTTGTGCATGAGCACTCCCTTCCGTTTGGCTGTTTTTAGTCAAGGAACGAACCACTACAATAACAGTTTGGAGGAAAAAGTCAATATCAGTTAGAGTTGAGAGACGACGCGAGAAATCAATGGTTTTTGCAAAGACGCCAAGCTGTAATATACAAGCGTCCCCTTACCCGCGCGCCGTATCATAGTCAAATTCGTACGAATAAGACCATGGTTGAGTTTGGAGCTTGGTACTATTCGCGCGAGGGATTAATGTTTGCAACCTGCCCGCCCTTCAAAGCCCAGAGGGCGAAGAATGGGTCATTCGCAGCTCGGGGAACGAAAAATAAAGCCCCCTTATCAAATTCGGATGCCGCTTGACATATGCGCAATAATGATGTTAATCTCACTATGACCCATTCGCCCTTTAACCCAATAACCCGAAGGAGGCGGCATGAAATACGGACTGCTGGCAGGATTGATCTTTGGCCTATGCGCTTCTATTTTGATTTTTTCTGAAACTATTCTGTTTCGCTATGTAGGTTATGGCGTAATTTTTGGTCTTTACTGTGGCGTGGGAACAGCTCTTTTTATATCTTATCTTCCCGGCAAACTTGCCGCGCCTCTAATTCGTAAGGCCGTAGACGCCAAAGCATCGCCTCTTTCAACCATCATTACTGCAGGCCTTACTACCGGCATTAGCGTGTTGTTTGCCGCATATATCTGTAGGACTTACGTATGGAAAGTCGTAAAAGACATTCCAACAAGCCCAATAGTTTTGACTGTGGTTGTAGCATTTCTCGGGTATGCAATCTCCCTGCTGATTGTACATCGCCTGAAGAAAAAAGAAGAAAAAGCCGAACGGCTATAAAAGCAAAACCCGATTTACATCGGGTTTTTTTAAAATAAAAACCAGCCCCATAAACGAGGCCGGTCTTTTTGTTAAATGGATAATAAAAGCTCCGACCAAAGTCGGGGCGTTGTTTTTATTCTTCCTATGGGCGGGGCGCGATCTCGGCCGCCCATAATCATTTCAGGGGGGTGTCTTTAAAACCTATCTGCTTTGCCAAAATCGCCATAAATATATATTATATAAATAGTCATCTATAAAGGACCGCAACCAAGGAGAAAAATATGGGAACGGACGATTTCTTTGAACGAGTTATCGGCCTTGTTGGCCTTAAAGCTGCTGGAAAAGACGAGTTTGGCCGGCGGCTGGCAAGCCATTACGGCTTTACCCACACCCGCATTTCCGACGCCATTAGGGCAGAAGCCGCCAAACTTGGGCTGGCCAATCCCGCAACCGCAGAGCTGCAGGATATTGGCAATCGCGGTCGGCAAATATCCGGCGACGGCGGTTATTGGCCAAAAGAACTGCTCAAACTTATGCGCGAGCAAGACCATCGGCGCGTGGCCGTAAACGGAATCAGGCATCCGGACGAAGCCATTGCCTTAAAAGAAATCTGCGGAGAAAAATTCGTCCTGGTTGGCATTGTCGCGCCCACTTTAATTCGCGCGGCAAGATTTATGAGCCGCGGACAAGCCGGCGACCCAAAAGAATTTGAAAGATTTTTAATGATAGACGATCGGGACCGCGGCATTGGCGAGCCGTCATACGGCCAGCAGGTTGACCGCACTCTGGCGCTGGCGCGCTGGGAAAATATTTATAACAACAACGGCTCTTTGGAAGAATACCGGACATGGATAAGCTCTTTTATGGACAAAAATCTGCCAAAGGCGGATTGCGATAAATGAAAATAAAAAGCAGATCAGTTGATCTGCTTTTTTAATTTCCCGCGCCAGAGTTCTTAGGCCTTAAATCCCGTTAGAGATAGGAAACGCGTTTGTCGCGTTTCCGTTTCACGGATTAACTTTGTACGCACGAAAACCAAGATACCAAAATTTGAAACCATCATTTATCTAAAACCTTCTTAATCTCTAACGGGATAAACCTGCGCAACCGCAAAGCATTGCCGACAACCGTCAGCGATGAAAGCGCCATGGCCGCCGCCGCCAGTATGGGATTTAAAAGTATCTTAAAAAACGGATACAACACTCCCGCCGCCACCGGAATCAAGGCCACATTATAAAAGAATGCCCAAAACAAATTCTGTTTGACATTGCGGATGGTCGCTTTGGAAAGCGCGATAGCGTCAACAATGGACAAAAGGTTGCTCCTCATCAGCGTCACATCAGCCGCTTCCATAGCAATATCCGTACCCGCGCCCATGGCAATGCCCACATCAGCGGCAGTTAAAGCCGGCGCGTCATTAATGCCGTCTCCAACCATGGCCACCCGCACGCCTGTTGCCTGCAATTTTTTCACTTCTTCCGCTTTGTGTTCCGGCTTTACTTCAGCCATGACGCGGTCAATGCCTACTTCTTTGGCAATGGCGCGAGCCGTGCGCTCATTATCGCCCGTAATCATTATCACTTCCAGGCCTAATTTTTTTAACGAGGCCACGGCCTCTTTAGCTTCCGGTTTCAAGGTGTCGGCAATGGCGATAATTCCTCGTACCCGGCCGTCTAGAGAGACAAGCACGGTGGTCTTGCCTTCTTCTTCCAATTGCCTGATTTTTTCTTCCCAGGCCTCGTGTTGGATATTTTCTCCATGCATTAATTTGCGGGTTCCTATCAAAATCTTCCTGCCGTCAACGGCAGCCCTGATGCCGGCGCCGGAGGCGGCTTCAAAATCAGAAAAATTTGCCAGCTCTATTTGCTCGGCTTTGGCGCGTTCAACAATCGCGCGGCCCAAAGGATGCTCGCTTCCGCTCTCCGCGCTTGCCGCCAGCCGCAAAATTTCCCGCGGATTATCATCAACAATATCGGTTACCGAGGGCTTGCCGACGGTCAAAGTGCCTGTTTTGTCTAAAACAACTGCTTTAATCTTATGCGCCAGCTCCAGCGCTTCGGAATCCTTGATAAGCACGCCGAGTTCCGCTCCTTTGCCAATGCCCACCATCATGCCGATTGGCGTTGCCAGCCCCAGTGCGCAAGGGCAGGCAATAATCAGCACGGCCACAAAATTGGTCAGAGCAAAGGCCAGCGCCGGCTTCGGCCCATAAACCATCCAAACAATAAAGGTTGCGGCCGCCACGGCAAAAACAGCCGGAACAAAATAAGCCGCGATAATATCCGCCAATTTTTGAATCGGGGCTTTGGAGCCCTGGGCATCCTCCACCATTTTGACGATTTGCGAAAGCACCGTATCTTTCCCAACCTTGGTCGCGCGCATGGTAAACGAGCCGTATTTATTCACCGTCGCGCCGATAACCTCATCGCCGGAATTTTTGGAAACGGGCATTGATTCGCCGGTAACCATTGACTCGTCAATGGACGAATGTCCTTCAAGAATAACGCCGTCAACCGGTATTTTGTCGCCGGGCCTGACGCGTAAAATATCTCCCGCCTGCACTTGCTCAAGCGCGACTTCAATATCTTCTCCGTTCACGATTTTGCGCGCCGTCTTGGGAGAAAGCCCCATCAATTTCTTAATGGCTTGCGAGGCCCGGCCGCGCGCTCGCGTTTCCAGATACTTTCCCAACAGGATAAAAGTGATAATAACCGCCGCCACATCATAATAAAGTCCGGCTTCAAGACCGCGGCTCGTAAAAATCTCCGGCGCGAGTGTTGCTACCAAAGAAAAACCAAAAGCGGCAAGCGTTCCCACGGCCACAAGCGTGTTCATATCAGCCGTGCGATATTTCCACACTAAACGAAGTCCGGAATAAAATTGCGCCCCGACCCAAAATTGCACCGGCGCGGCAAGCAAGAGCAGGACAATCGGCTTACTCAAAAAAGGAATAGAGGCGAAGTAGCTCCCCAGAACAATCGCCGCTGACAAAAACAAACCGACTATAATCTTGCGTTTTGTTTCCCGCTCGCTTTTATTTTTCTCCTCTTCAATTTTAGCCGCGAGCAGGGCGCCGCTATCCTCCCGAATCGGTTTGTAACCGGCGTCAGTAATGACTTTCTCCACTTTAGAAACAGAGACCTTCGCCGCATCAATCGCGAACACGGCCCTTTGGTTGGAAAAATCCAAATCGGCCTTGATAACGCCGGGCAAGGTCTTCACCGCCCGCTCAACAATTGAGGCGCAATGCGGGGAGTCCATTCCCAAGATTTTCATTGTTATCGTAGCCGCTCCCTTTTGCTCCTCCGGCGCTTCAATCTCTTTGGGTAAAATAAGCTCATAACCGACATCTTTAACCGCCCGGATAAAATCATCCGGCGCTGCCGCGACAGGGTCATAGGTAATCGTTGCTTTTTCCGCTGGTAAATTTACCGACGCTTTTTCAACGCCCTTTATCCGTTTGATGGCGCGTTCAATGGTTAAAACGCAGCTTGCGCAATGCATGCCTTTGACCTTAAATGTGGAGGTCTTCATATTATTGATTCTTTTACCAATTCCTGCAGCAGGAAATTAATAATTTAATCGCATTTTTCGCTTTTTCTTTATTTCTTAAAGCATACGCGCCGCCGGCCGCCAGCCAAAGCAAGGCCAAAAAACCGATGGCGTATTTGCCGCCAAAGCCCCCTCCGAGCAAGGCAAAAGCCGCCACGGTTACGGAAAGCAAAAACGGCAAACGGAAAACCAGCAATTCTTCCTTGACGCGCCGCTCCAGCAGATAATAAATCCCGACGGCTGTTTGGCCCATGAGTAAGGCGATAAACAACGGATTTTCAAAATAACCAAGGCGATAAAAAACAAGCAGAATAATCCAAGTTAAAGAAATGCTGGCGCAAATAACGCATAATTTTAATCGCGTTATCGCGGTTAATAAAAAAAGCGCCGCGAAAAGCGCCGTTATCGTCATTAACGCGATTAAAACGGAACTCATACCAAAAGCTCAACGGCAACCGCGCTGGCCGCGAGCAAAAGAAAAGTGATGACGATTCCCTGAAACGGCAAGACGGCTCCTTTCCTCAAAGAGGAAACAAATCTGCTTATCCGCGGAGCGAGCGCGACTATTGCGCCCCCGGCTATGCTTGCCGCAACAAAGATGTTAATAAGGTAAGTTCTGTTTAAAAGCGAACCATAATCTCCGGCGACAAAAATGGAAATTGACCTGTAATCGGATAAAATGGGCGCGAGCGGCGCGATTGTCGCCACATACGAGAGCGCCGCAAGAGCCGCATTCTGGCGCGGAATATATTGTTTTTTGAAAAATCGCGCCGCCCATAGCCCGGCCGCAATGGCAAAAGCGCCGATAAAAATGGCAATCGGCGCCGGAGATATCCCCAATCCCAAAGCCATAAGAGCCGCGGCTCCGGCCCCGGCAGTGCAAAGCGGACAATGCGCCAGCGCCTTTAACGGAGCGGCAAAGAGCAGCATTAAAGGCAAAATTTTTAAAACGCGCGCCATAAAATAAAATAAATTAGATGCTCGTAAAAATATCCGACCCGCCGTCCTTAAAACCGTAAATGGAAAACTCGCCCCGCTTTGCTCCCGGCATTCCCGGCGAACCGGAAGGCATTCCGGGAAGAGCAATTCCGCGGATTGCCGGTTTCTCCTGCAACAGTTTGGCAATGGCCTCTGCCGGCACATGGCCTTCAATGGCGTAATCCCCTATGACGGTTGTGTGGCAGCTTAACAGATTGTTGGGGATGCCGTACTGTTGTTCAATTTCGCTTGTGCTTTGCACAAACTTTGTTTCCACCTCAAACCCCATCTTTTTAAGATACGACACGTAATTGCCGCAGCAGCCGCAAGTCGGCGACCTGTAAACAATCGCTTTGGGCCTTTGCGAAGAAATAAAATCCGTAGAGGGAGAAGCGGTTCCCGACGGCTGCTTAAAAACAACAATCACTCCGACGATAAATAACGCGGCTATGGCCGCCGGTATCAGATTTTTAATCCTTTTTTTATTCATAAGTTAATTTTAATTTTTTGAACGACAAAAACTGCGCTTATGCTTATAAGATACCTTGAAAACGATTTTTGGTCAAGATTTATTTTAATTCGCGCTCCACATCCTGAATTTCTTTTTTCACCATGGCCTCGGCCGCGTCCAAATCCTTTTGCAATTTCTTAAGAATCCGCTCTTCTTCCTGCGTCAGCTCGCGCCTGCTTTTTACTTTCTGCAAAAGCCTGACTTGGGTTCTTAAATCCTCGCGCAGGAGGTCAAAGGCCTTGTGCAAGGACGCTCCGGCTTCGCGGATTTCTTTGCGCAGCCGCTTTTTCCATTGCAGGAACTTGCGCAGCAAGTAGAGCAAAAGCAGGAGCAGCAGCAGCAGTAGGTTCAAAAGCGGCACCACCACTTCAAGCAAGCGCGTCAAAAATTTCTGGAACGGCGTTGGCAAAACTTGGGTGGCTACCGACTCGGACGGCCCGCTTCGCGCTCCGCGGCTATCCGTCACTTCGGCCCAGATTTTATAAAGCCCGACCGGCAATTTTTCCTCAAAAGCGAACACGAACCTTCCGTCCGAATTGCTTCTGCCGCGCTTGGATTTAGGCGCGTCTCCTTCGCGCAAAATCCAAAGAGTGACAACGGAATCGGCGTAAGTCGTTCCCTTTACCTCCAATGGCGCTCCGCTTATAATCTCCCGCGGCCAATCAGTGATTTTGGGCGAAATCAGCCCTTCCACCGCGAATTCCACCGACAACGGACTGCCGTTGCCGGCGCGATCTATGGCTTTAGCGTTTAAGCGGTGCTTGCCAGGTCCCAAAATACCCGTGCTATAAATGTGAGTGCCGTCATCCCGGAAGCTGTGAACGCCTCCGTCATCAATCTGAACTTCAAAAAAATCAATGCCGGATGTTTTGTCAGCCGCGTCAAAAGTAAACTGCGCTTTGGGCTCCGTCGGGTCAACGCGCGTTATTTCTTTAATTTCAAACTTTTCCGGCTTCTCCGTGTCTATCTGGAATTTGTAATGAGATATGTCGCCCCAGCCGGCGCTGTTTTTCAGCCGCAGATGGAAATACCACACTCCGTCTTCAAAACCCTTGGCTGAATAAGATGACAACAAGCCGTCTGATTTGGTGCCGGGATTTGAGACCGGCTTTTGGTCAGCCAAAAAACTTGCGCCGGTAATGTCTTTAGTCAGCTCCCAATTAAAAACTGGCTCGTTATTGGAATACCATTTTGACGAGTCAGGATGAGTGGTTGAGGTGACCTTTGGCGCAGCCGGGACTTCGCCTGCTTCCGGCGCCGCCGGAGGAGTCGTTGGCTCTTCTTTAACCGGCGGCGCGGCCGTAATGGCAAAGTTCGCGCTTCCCACTCCGCTTAAGATATTAGTGCCTTGCCCGTCGTTAGCTAGCACAGACGAGCCGGTCATGGTAAGCTGCGCGCCGCCAACCGCCTTGGCGCGAAAATTAACGGTAATAAGCTTGCCGGATGAGCCGGTATAGCCGGGATTTAGCACGACGCCGACCAAGGTTACCGTTCCGGCCGCGTTGGAATATGACGGCTCCTGCACAAACAAACTTGTGATTATGCCCGTCTTGGACAAGCCGGTAACTTCTAATTTGTCAGTTGGAAACCTGACCGTTGTTTCAAAGGCGTTCATTGACTGCTCGCGGCTTTGGACAAAAACGCCGACGGAAAATCTCTGTCCGACTGAAAAATTGCCGGAACTTGGCGAGAAAAATAAAGTTGCCGTGCCTTGCGCAGACGCGCCAAAAACAGGCAAAAGAAGAGCTCCCGCCATTATCGCCAAGCTGATTTTGGCTAAAATGAACTTTTTTGTTTTCTCCCCCATAATCTCTTATATTATATCCTATACGAGACGATGTTTATACACAGGCGGGCATTATCTATGCTGAACTTTTTTTGTCTTTTTCCTCCCTAATTTTTGGCGCAAGAGCCGCCAAAATGCGTAAGCAGCCGCGCCGGCTAAAATAGCCATTATCCAAAAAAGATAGTTTTTATAAAACGAAACGACAATCGGCGCGAGCGAGGAGAGCCGCTCATTGCCGGCTTTGTCTATGGCGCGGACAAAAATATAACTTTGCAATTCTTGGTCAGCAAGCAAATACGGGCTTTCCGCTTTTTGCCAAAGTTCTGAATCTGGTTGCCTCCGCCTTCTTTCCTGAACCTCATAACGGTCAATTCCGGATTGTTTGTCCTGGGCGGCGAAAACGATAAAGTATTTGTCGTCAAAAATATTCGGGTCGCGCGACAAGGTTATGGTAAACGGCTCCGGTAATTCATTGTCTTTAATCTCCCCCGCTTCCGGCGCTTCAAACCCTTCTTTTATATTCAAAATCAACCCTTTGGATGAAAGAGTCGCCGGAGTGCCCGCTCCGTCGTTTCTTAACACCCGCGTTCCCTTAATGCCGACCTCGGCAACACCGGCTTTGGCCGGAACAAAGATAAGAGAAAACACCAATCCCGACGAACCGGAATAACCGCCGGGGGTAATGCCGGCAAAAGCGACTTCGCAGGTTTTATCGCACTTCTCAGGCAACTTTGGCCGCTCTATCCAAAAATTAACAAATGAATTGCCGTCTCTGATTTCTTTAAGCTCTAAATTGCCAAAAGGATAAGTGATTTTCCCCTCATAAGCATTCAAAAATTCGCCTTCGGCATTCAAAATTAGCATTACTTCAAACGGCTTATTTAAGCCGACCGTTTTAGCTCCTTCCAAAAAGAGCGTCGCCGCAAAAGCGGGAACGCTAGAAAATAAAAAATATAAAACAGAAAGCAGAGCGGCGGTTTTTAATTTTTTAATTTTGGTCATTAGAAATTGATTGAAAATTAGTAATTGAAAATTGAAAACTCTCATATTATCCCGTCCAATAAAACGCCATAATGGAAAAGTCGGTTAAAGTAAGCGCGCCGTCGCCGGAGAGCCGTTCCCGTTCCAGAGCGATAAACGATTGCGAAAGCGGACGCTTCCACCAATAAGCGGCAATGGAAAAATCAATCAAATTTACCTTGCAATCCTTGTTTAAGTCGGCTTTTGGCGGGCAGACCTTTGGCGGAACTTTTTCCACCGTTCTTTTCCCCACCACAAAGCTCACGGCTTTGCTGAATGAACTGATTTCATTTTCCGAAGATGCCTTGGACTTGGTAAAATGCGTCCCCAATTCCAAAACGCTGGTGTCAAAAGTATAAAGATAGCCCCCGCCGGCATCAGCCAATGTTTTTACGAAAAATTCCTCATCGGAATTTACTTGGATGACGATTTCCGCCTTTGGCACTGATTGGCCGAAAATGGCGATATTGTCGCCCAATTTAACCTCGCTTTTATCAACGTCAATCGTCGGAGCGATAAAAATTCCGGTCACGCGCGAGCTGGAACAGCGCGTCACCGAAACGGGAAAAGTCACCAAACTTGACCTCCCGCCCCGCGTGTCTTCGCCGTAGAGAGAAAAAATATAAGTGCCGCTTGATAAATCCGCGGCCGTGATTTCAAAAAATGACGTGGCGCCGGAAACAGTCGTGCCCACAAGCTGGGCGTCTTTAAGAAGCGTCACCGTGCTTTTGGGATAGGCGCGGCCCTGAAATTTTACTTCCGTAATGCACTGCGGTGGCGGCGGCGGTCCGCCCCCTCCTCCCCCGCCTCCGCCGGGGGTTGGAGTAACCTCTTCTTCTTCCTCTTCCGCCGCAACCGGCGTAGCGGTTGCTTCATTTGATTGCGCGGCAAAAAGGGTATTAGCAAACGCCCTTACTCTAAAATAATAAGCAGTGCCGTTGGTTAGTCCCGTCTTGGTATAACTGGTTACATTGCCGACGCTTTGAAAAGTATAAGGACCGCCGGAGGTTGTAGCGGTGCCAACCTGATAAGTCGTGATGTTTCCGTGAAACCCGGTTGAGGCGGTCCAGGTAAGCGAAACCTGGGCATCGCCGGCCGAGGCGGAAAGAGTCGGAGAGGAAGCAAAATGAAAATAAAGAAACCCAAACCGTCCGCCAAAATCAGTGCTGGTGGAAATGCCGGTGACATTCTGGCCCAAACTCCCAAACTGTTCAAAACTGGTGGAGGTGGCGCGGCTGCCGCCGCCGCTAATGACGGGATCGCGGACAATAAAATTGTCGCTGGTAAAATCCGTTGCCAGAACCGCGCGGCTGGCAAAGATGACCGCGAGAACGGCGGTCATCAAAACCAAATTCTTCAAAAAAGAATTTTGACAGTTCATGGCGGCCGTCCTTCCCCTCCTCTCCGAGAGAGAAAATTCTCCTTGAGGGGAGGGGTATTAGCCAAATATTATTCCACGGAACCGGCGCTTTCCGCTTTGCTAACCGGTTTTGCCGCTTCGCTCGGATTGCCGATATTTACCGGAGCCACTTCAACAATCTTATGCTCCTGCGGGTCATAGAGAATCGCCTTGCGCGCGTTGGGATAAATCAGAACTTTGTAGCCCTTTTTGGCATTGGCAAAAAAGAGCTGGTCCCGCAGTTTTTCCGGGTCAGACACGGTTGCTACCGTCGGTTCTTCTCCGCTTGGCAAAATCATCAAATCGCCCACGCGGCCAATCAATGCCCTGACCTCGCTTTGAGCGGCTCTTTGCGGATTTTTTTTCAAAAGAGAAAGCTCGTAATAAAAATAAGAAGCGGCGGCAAGAGAGGAAACCGTGAGCGCTGCCAGCACGGCCGATAAAACAGTCGCTTTTGTGCTTTTCATATTAAATATTATGTGGACAAAAAATAACTAAACGACCTTTCCTAAATAATTTTAGCGGTTAAACAAAACAAGGTCAATCATTTATATCAAGATGGCGCGGAAGAAGAAGCCGTTGGTTCTTCTTCGGCCGCATTCTCGGAAGAAGGCGGCGGCTCTGGCGCGGATTCTTCCGCATCGATTTCATTGCTTGATTGTTCTACCGTTTCACTGCCAGCCGCGGACTCTGCAGCTAATGATTCTTCCGTCGCGGATTCATTATTAGATTGCTGAACCGTTTCATCAAGAGACGCGGTTGTATCCGTTGTTGATTCTTGGCTCTCTGCCGCGGGCTCAATCGTTTCATTATCAATCTGCGGTTGCTCCGCCAAAGGCGGCTGCGTCTCGGGCGCAGAACCGCCGTCAATTGGTTCGCCCGCCTCTCCGCCGTCAATATTTTCTATTGCCGTTCCTCCGCCTCCGTCAATACCCTCGGAGGTTGGAATCTCTTCTTTAGAAGAAAAGGTTTTGGCGTCTTTAACGGCCAAAGCAATCCAACTAAAACGCAAATCTTCATCCAATGGCTTATTCAAACTAATTCTAAATCCTTTAACGCTCTTTTTGCTGACAATATATTTAATGTCGCTCCCAAGCAATTTTACTTCCTTTAATCTTTCAATTATCTCCGTGTCAACTCCGCCGTCGCTCCCCCTTTCCAATTCTTCAAGAGAAACCGTCGCGTTCACAACCGGCTGTTCCAGATACTCTTTCTCAAAAACCACGTCAACATAAGTCGCGCCGGCCGGAATAAGAGCAAATCCTCCGGTATCATTATTAAAGTATGGCCTGCCGATAAATAAGGTATCGGAAAGAAGCGCGATTTGCGTACTAATGGCGCCGATAGAGTCCACCCGCAAACCGCCGTCTAAAACCGTCAAACCGTCCACGCGCAAACCCTTAATCACTTTAAGCGCGTCGGTAAAATTAAAGTCAAAATAACTTGTAACCACAGCCAGCCGATTTTTAAGCTCTTCAACTTCCATTGTCAGAGCGGAAATTGTCTGGCTGGTTAAATTAAGTTTTTCTTCCATCCCCGCGTCTTCGGCTCTAATCATCTCAATTGTCTGCTTGATTTCTCCGTTTTCATTCTTAAGCGCCAAAGCCGAGGCGGAAAGCGCTTCAACTTGACCGACAATGGCGGTGGTGGTGGCAAAAAGCGCATCCAATCCGCTTATCTCGTTTGCTGTAATCTTGCCCGCGGTAATAGTATCAACAATTAAATCTCGCGCGGTTATTTTTGGAGTAACAATTTCCAATTCCGCCGCCAACCGGTCGGCAAAAAGGTCTGATTTGGTTGAACTGGCCGTCACTGACTGCTCGCGGACAAATTGCTTTAATACTTCTCCTCCAAAATTAATCTCTTCGCCCGTTTCAAAAGTAAGACCGGCCAAAAGCTCATCTAACGGCGCGCCGTTATACCAGCCGGGTTTTACATACATCAGCGCCTGGCCGATTCCATTGCCAACCATTTCGGTTAACGCCTGGCCTAAAATAGGACCGGCTTTGGTCGCCCTCATAGCCACGCCCGGCGCGGAAGAAGAAGTAAGTAAATCGCCCGGCTTAATTTTCCCATTTTCATCGGAAACCTTTACCGGCACCCGTCCGACAAGAGCCACCATAACGGGATTCTCGCCTTTGGCATGGTCGGAAAATACCAAACCCGGCTTGGTTGAAACAACGCCCAGCAAGTCCTTTTGATAAACATTGTTAGCGCGCTTAACTCCGGCTTGGAGCGTTCCATCAATGGCCAAAATTTCACCGGGCATAAGAGAATTATCATGGCTGTAATAAACTTCCGCCAAGTCAGCTCCCACATCCTTGCTTATTTCATAAACGACGATTGACCTGTCATTTGGCGCAACGTCAGACCCCACGCCGGTCTCTGCTACGCAAAGCGAATAAGCTACTGGAATCGTTGACGTGGCAGTAGTATCAACAAAGCTGACGGTGTTAATCTGCGTATCAGCCGCTGTCATGACATCGTTCACGGTTGCGCCAATTTGAGTACCTGTACAATCTCCCCCTTTTCTAATCTTCATATCAATTCCCGCGCCAGTAGTGGCATGCGTAGCGGCTGAAGTAAATTCTCCCGTGGCAACTATCCACATTTCATTGCCGGCAACAGATGCGGTTGTAGTGGCGGATGCAAGATTTTTTTCTGCCGTAGTCAAAGTAACTGCAGTAGACCGCGTGTCCCTTGCAACATCAGGATTATCCATCTGCTCCCATGTATTGGCGCTGGTGCAAACCAAGGCGGTATTGTCAACATCATTAATATAAATATCTCCGACCTCACAGGTGGAAGGATTGCCCGAGGTTGGTTTTGCCAAAAGATTGAGCATTCCAACAGCGCCTCTATCCTTTACGCTAAATAGCGTGCTGGAACCGTTGTTGGTGAACTTAACGGCTCCGTTATTTGGGAAAAGAACGGTGGAAGTGGTATTTTGCAAATCAAGCGCGATGTCCCAGCTTGTGCCGATTCTTATGGCGGTGGAAGTCGGCGCGGTCTGGCCGCC
>CAZSQN010000006.1:34968-43750 GCA_964609095.1 uncultured Gammaproteobacteria bacterium
CCGGTTGTGCCAGCCCCGATGTTTAAGTCGGTAGCGTCGGCGGAAGTAATATCGCGGTCAAACCCGGAGCCAAACCTGATGCCGTTTTCAGTTCCGCCGGTGCCGGAGAGAGTAATGTCAATGGCGTTAAGAATATCGCCGGAAGAAGAGCCGCCGGAAGTTAAGGCGATATTAAGGGCGCTGTTGGTGGGATTAGTGCCGTCGCCGGTGGAAAACGCGATGGAAACGCCGTCTACGCCATCACTGGTTGCGCCCAGGCCATTGTTAGATACAGAAATCATATCAACAGCCGGAGCCGTGCCCGAAGCGGTAATTTGCACATTTGAATCAGCATCGGAAAAAAGAAGCAAGTCGCCAGCGCCATTAGGCACAACAGTTAATGTCTCATCTGTGCCAGTGGTAATATCAGTGCCTCCTGCTGACTGCGAGAAGACAAGCGGGGTATTGGCGTCCAATGACAAAACAATATCCCCCGTGCCATCGGCCGTAACAGTCAGGTCTTCGCTTGTGTTGGTTGTAATATCCGTGGTCATTCCGGAAAGAACCAATCCGGTATCCGCGTCGCCGGTTAAAATATGATTTGAGGATGTGCTTACATCAGCCAAGACAAAAATATCATTGCCGGAAACATCTTCAAAAGTAATTATTCCCGAATCTAAAATCTGTATTTGCGTTGAAGTATCGTCAAAAAAGATATTGGCGTCCCAGCCGGAGCCGATATTAAGAGCTCTTTCTGTCGCGCTTCCGCCGGTTGAACTGGCAATATTTATGCCATAGAGCGTGTCGGCATCGCCCGAAGAAGATGTCCAGTCAATCTTTATAACCGAGTTAACATCCGTCGCGTCGGTATCGTCAGCTTGAGTGAAATTAAATGCCAGCGCGTCAACATCAGAGGCGGTTACTCCCAAATTGGCGTTTGAAACCGTTATAAAATCAACAGCCGGAGCGGTAGTCGTGGCGGTAATTTGCAAATTCGTGTCCGTATCAACTCCGATTAAAGTATCGCCGGAACCGTTGGGCAAAATCACCAATGTTTCGTTGGTGCCGGTGGTAATGTCAGTGCCGCCGGCGGACTGCGAGAAGACAAGCGGAGTGTCGGCATCAAGCTCCAGCACAACATCTCCGGTTGTGCCAGCTCCGATGTTTAAGTCGGTGGCGTCAGCGGAAGTAATGTCGCGGTCAAACCCAGACCCAAACCTGATGCCGTTTTCAGTGCCGCCGGTGCCGGAAAGAGTAACATCAACGGCGTTAAGAATATCACCCGAAGAAGTGCCGCCGGAAGTTAAGGCGATATTAAGGGCGCTGTTTGTTGGATTAGTGCCGTCGCCGGTGGCAAAGGTTAAAGAAATGCCGTCAACGCCGGAAGTGGTTGTGCCAAGGCCAGAATCGGTAATAGCTAAAATATCAACTCCGGGAGCCGCGCCAATCTGGGTAATCTGCACATTGGAATCCGAATCCGTATTTATAATCACATCCCCGGCTCCGGTTGCCGGCTGGAAAACAATGTTTCCGGTTGTAAGCGTTCCAAAAGAAACGCCTCCGGAACCGGCATCAATGTCAATTCCGCCCGAAGAACTTGTGGCGGCAATTCTTATGGCGTCGCTTACCGCCTCCTCGGCGATCAAATTAATTGATGAGCTGGCCATAAGCGCTATGTCATCCCCGGCGTCTGTTGACGATGACCTTATTTGTATGCCTCCGGCATTAGTTTGGAGAACAAGAGCATTATAAGTCGTTCCCGAAGATGAGATTCTTAATTGCTGCGCTCCACCGCCAACGGCCTCAAGCGCCAAATGCGCTCCGGAACCGGCAACGGTGACATTGGACTGTGTCGCGCCGTCAATGGAAAATGAACCGGTTGAATCCAAGAGCAGTCCGCCGGTGCCGGAATCAATATCAACCAGAGTCGCGCCAGTGGCATTGCCAATCGCTATGTTATGGGCAAAAGACGAGGTGCCCATAGCAATATTTCCAGATGTTCTTGTGTCAATAAAGATATTACCGGAAGCGGCGCGAAGAGTAAGCCCGCCGGAGCCGGATTGCAAAGTGCTGGACGAGGTTGTATCAACCGAACCGATGGTCACCAATTGCTCCGCCGCGCCAACGCCGATATTTATAGTGCCGGTGCCTGAACTCTTGCCCAAAACAATGCTTCCATCATCATTAAACTGGCCAAACACGGTTCCAAAATCTCGTACTTCAAAATCAGAACTGCCGCTAAGATTTATCCACGCGTCTCCGACATCAAGGCCTCCTGCCGTAACCTGCAAAGGAGACGCCACCGAGCCGCTAAGCGTTACGGTTTCAAAAATGGCTTTTTTATCCTGGTCTCCGGCGGTTGAGGCGGACGATTCGGAAATCAGCAAACCGGAATCATCGGTGGAAGCCGCGCCGCTAAAATCCCAATTCCAAAAAATGGTATTAGCGTTGTTGTCCTGCGGGTCGCTGTTGGAAAGAGCGGCGGTAATGGTATGAAGCGCGGGCGTGCCGCCGGAAACATCGGATTGGCATTGCCAAACCGCGTTAGTGTCATCCCATTTCAAAACATTGCCGTCGGAACATCCCTGCAGCATTCCGATTTGCGCGCCGTCGGTTCCGCCAAATTCCAAACCTGAGTTTGACGAAGCGTTGCCAGTGCCGTCGGCAACATCTATTTCGTCTATGTCTAACTGGTCCGGAGAAGTCGCGGTATTTAGAACCAATCCGTTACCGGCCAAGCTCGCGGCAACTTGGTCCCCCGTAATGGAGTTTGCGGCGATTGCCCCGGCTAAAATATATCCGCTGGAATTAGTAAGAGTAATGTTGCCGGAACCCGCTTGGAAAACTCCGGAGGTGTCAATGGTTCCGGCCGCGGAAATGGAATTGTCCCAGCCGCTGCCGATGACAATGCCATTTTCAGTCGCGGTCGTGCCCGTGATATCGGCAACGTTAATGCCGGCCAAAGTGTCTCCGCCGTCCGTGTTGCCATTGGTGGAGGGATTGATATTTAAGCCAATCAATGTCTGGTTGGTGGGGTCAATGCCAAAAGTCGGGGTTATTTCAAATCCGATTGGCGAGGCAAAAGTGCCGGCCGGGGAAACGTTTAAATCCAAGGATGTGGCGCCGATGGCAGAGGCAATGGTTGTGGCGGCGTCAACCGACATTGTGTCTGAAAAGTCGGTGAAATCAAGATTATCATCTGTAATGTCGGCTCCGGTAATGGCGCCGTCGGCGATTTCGGCCGCGCCAATGGACTCGTTGGGAAGCACGACTTCATTGTTTCCGGTACCGTCAGTGCGCACCGTTAATGAAGTTGTCACTGTGCTTGAACCCATAACGATGGAGGTTGCCGTAATGGTGCCGATATCCAGCTCGCCGGCGGAAGAAACATCAAGCCGTCCAGTTCCCAAAAGCAAGTTTCCGGTTCCCTGTATCTGCAAAGTGTCGCCGGAGGCAAGCTGGACCGTACCCGACGAATCAATAACCAATGTCCCGTCAGAAGTGATGGAATCGGAATTAACAGCTAACGCTCCGGCTGAAATGGTTATCCCGCCGCTTCCCACTATAATGCCATTATCCCAGCCCGTGCCGATTTCAAGAGCCGTTTCAGTCACGGCGCTATTGGGACTGGTAATTGTATTAATCATTATCGCGCGCAAAGTGTCGGCGTCGCCGGAAGTTGAGCTCATTGAAATATCCAATCCGTTATTTTTAGTAGCACCTCCATTACTGCCCTGGCTAAAATTAATAGACAATCCGTCCACGCCATCCGCGGTAACTGCTTGCCCGCTATTTGCAATAGCAAGCAAATCAACCGTGGGCGCCGCGATAGCAGTAATGGCCAAATTTTCACCCGCGCCAAAATTCATAATTACATTATCAACGAACGTAGCCGCTCCGCTTGACGCTACTGAAAAAGCATTGCTTCCTTGCGCCTGTACCACAAACTCACCGTCAGAGCTTACGTTAAAAGTAAGCTGATTTAATCCCATGGTAATGGTTGTGGCCGCGTCAACCGACATAGCGTCGGAA
This sequence comes from uncultured Gammaproteobacteria bacterium, assembly GCA_964609095.1. Classification (GTDB taxonomy): domain Bacteria; phylum Patescibacteriota; class Patescibacteriia; order CAZSQN01; family CAZSQN01; genus CAZSQN01. The sequence continues at coordinate 38,980 of CAZSQN010000006.1, forward strand.
AAATCCGCAAAGTCCAACGTATCGTCAAGCACTTCTCCTGCGCCGATTGAATCAGTCGGCAAAACAACTTCGCCGTTACCCGTGCCGTCGGTTGCGAGCGTAATGGCCGTGGTTGTGGCCGAGCCAATGCTTATGGAGGTGGCAATGTTAGTGCCTATCTTTAATGTCCCGGCTGCCGCGACGTCAATTAATCCTGTGCCAAGCATGATATTGCCGTTGCCCTGAAGCTGGAGCGTGTCGCCAGAGCCCAAAAGAAGAGACGAGGTCGGGTCAATGGTGATATTGCCGGATGAAATCATTGAGCCGGAATTAAGCGCCAAAGCCCCGCCGGTGATTGTAACCCCGTTGGAAGAAGCCAACCCTCCGGTTGTCACGGAAATACCGCCGGCAAAACTTGAAGTTGAGTTGTTGCCGACAATGGTCGTGGTTGCCGTGCCGCCGATATAAATTCTGTCAAAAGCCGATATTCTGGTTGAAGATGTTATCCTGATTGAAGCCAAGCCGCTGTCGTCAAAAGTGGCAAAAGCAGTTCCATTGTCCTGAATAACCAAATCCGCCGTTGAATCCAAATTAAAGGCAAGCTGATTTGAACCCAGCGCAATTGTTGTGGCGGCGTCAACAGACATAGAATCGCTAAAATCAACAAAATCAAGATTGTCATCCGTAATATCAGAAGTTGTGATTACCCCGTCGGCTATTTCATCGGCTCCGATGGAGCCGGTCGGCAAAACAACTTCGCCGTTACCCGTGCCGTCGGTTGCGAGCGTAATGGCCGTGGTTGTGGCCGAGCCAATGCTTATGGAGGTGGCAATGTTAGTGCCTATCTTTAATGTCCCGGCTGCCGCGACGTCAATTAATCCTGTGCCAAGCATGATATTGCCGTTGCCCTGAAGCTGGAGCGTGTCGCCAGAGCCCAAAAGAAGAGACGAGGTCGGGTCAATGGTGATGTTGCCGGTTGTTCCCGCGATCGTAAAAGATGTGCCGGTAATGGAATTAGTGCCGACATTTAAGGCGTTAACGATATTGGAATCGGAAGCGTCAATGGCATCGGTAATGCCATTTGATATGGCTCCGCTCACGGTAATAAGCAAGGCGTCATCAACAACGGTTGTTCCTCCGGCAACTGTGTCGGCATTATCAAGGCGCAATAAGGCCTCGGTGTTTACGTCGCCGGTTTGCGAAGTAACGGCGTTAATTATTGAAAATGCCCTTTGCGTCACGGCCGAAGCCGCATTGTTGGTATAATTAAAAGTTAACGGCTCTCCCCCGCCGCTACTGGTAAAAGCAATGGTGGTGGTCGCGTCTATTGTCATATCATCGGCAAAATCAACAAAATCCAAAGTATCGTCAGCAAGGTCAGCGCCGGTAAGCGAATTGTCCTGAATCTCCAGCGCGCCGATTGATTCGTTGGGCAGAACCACTTCACCGTTGCCGGTGGAATTCGTCGTTAGGGTAATTGTTCCCACATAGCCGTCGCCCATGGTAATTGACGGGCTTGTTCCGGTGGCCGTGTAATTGACGGCGCCGGAGCCCAAAAACAAGGTTGAAGACACGTGGGTTGCCGCGTTAACCGTGCCGGTAAAATTGGCGGCGGACGAAATCGTCTGAGAGTTATAAGTTCCGGCCGTCACATTGCCGTTTGAACCGTCAACATCAAAATTTGTGCCGTCAATGTTATTGGCGCCAAAAGCCAGCGCGGTGAGAATCGTAGAAGACGAAACGTCAATGGCTGTGGTAATGGCGCCTCCGGCGCTGGAACCAATTTCCAGAGCAATCGGCACCGTTGACGAATCGGCGTTATCCAAAACCAAAAGCCGTTCTGTGGTGCCGCCGGAAGCAACCAGATTATTTTTTACCACCAAAATTCTCTGCAAGACGCTGTCGGTAGTAGCGTCGTTATTCACGGCAAGGGTTAATCCGTCAACCGCGTTGGCGGTCGCGGCGGTATCCCAGGTAAAGGCGGATGAGTATTCATTATGAGTGACGGCGAGATTCGCGGTTGGGTCGGTAAGCGTTGACCAAATAATGCTGGAGCCGCTGTCATCCGCGCTGCAGACAACGGTGCCGTCGGAGGTGGTGGTTAGCGCGCCGCCGCCGGCCAGCGTGGAACAAGTCGTCAAGGCGGAAAATCTTATTGTCCCGGCGGAAGTAACTCCGGTCGCGCCGCTGATAACGCCGGTTCCGGAAATATCAACATTTTCCGAATCAAGAACAACATCCCAGCCGTCGCCGACCTGAATCGCCCGCTCGCTGGCGGCGCTGCCGCTTACTCCGTCTATGGTAATGCCCTGCAAGATGCCGGAAACCGAAGCGCTTATCGTATCCACGTCAAGATGCAATGCCGAAAGAGTTGGCGAAGACCCCTCGCCTGCCAAAAAATTAATGTAGAGCGCGTCAACGCCTGTGGTTGTGGCGCCGGTTCCGCCGGAGAGATTTATCCGCATCGCGTCCGCCGTAGGATCAACACCGTTACTGGTGTTTTCTATCTCCAGCTGCGGTTCAAATGAGTCGCCATACTTCAGCCGCAGACGGTCGGTTAATGCTGATTTGTCTATAATGCCGGAAGTAGAAGAAAATGGAGACGAACCGGCGCCGGCGTCAGCGCCGCAAATAAGATTTCCGCTTGCGTCAGTGTCAATTGAATCACAATTTTGCAAAGTATTTACTTTAAAGCCGCCGGCGGTGACATTAACGCCGCCGTCCAAAGTTGAAGTGGCGGCTGAAGTTGACCTGATACTGCCGCCGCTAATTGTTAGACCGGCGGAAGAAGCCAAGCTAACGGCGGACAATCCGCCGGAGAAAGTTGAGGTGGCGACTGAAGTATTAAGCAGCGACCCGCCGGTGATGGTAATGCCGTTGGCGGAAGCAAAACCGCCGCCTCCCGTCACCGAAAGACCTCCTTCTAAAGTTGATGTGCCTCCATTTGCCAAAATAGTTGAGGTGGAAGTTCCGCCGATATAAACGCGGTCAAAAACAGACAAACGGGTTGCCGAAGCTGTTCTAAAATTGGCATGGCCGGAGGAGTTAACCGAAACAAGATTCACGCCGGAATCATTTTGAATTTCAAGCAGATTCGCGGACTGCGATGGGGCCGCCTGCAAAACCAAAGGAATCGCCGTCGTGGAAGTGGCTAAAACCGACAGCACGCCGGAAGGAAAAGGATTTGTCGTTCCGATAACCACTTGATCCGCCGCCGTATCAAGCCGCACAATCGCTCCGGCATCGCTCCAGCCGCTGCCGCCTCCTGCCGAGCCGGCGCAAGTGCCGTCAGGCAGACGGAAACAGCCGCTGGCGAGCTGGATGCCGTTGGTAAAAGTTGAAGTAACGGAAGCGCCGGTGATATTCAAAACGGATGATTGTATGCCGCCGGTAAATGAAGAAGTCGCGGCAGAAGTATTAAGAATTGAGCCGCCGGTGATGGTAAGACCTCCGGATGAAGAAAGGCCTGCCGTTTGCGTTTTCTGCAGAATAGTGGAAGTGCCTGAACCAGCCACTGTCAAACTGTTATTCGCGGCCAAAGCCGAAGCAATAAGCCCGCCGTTAAAAGTGGAAGTTCCGGTATCGCCAAAAGAAGCGGCGTAAATCGTGCCGGAAGCGTAAAGATTGGCAAAAGCATTTTGGAACGCTCCAATACTAACCGCGTTATTAACTGCTGGCAAAAGCGAAGTTGAGAATCTGCCGGTAACATCAATCAGGTCTGCCGACGCGTCGCCTAATCGGGTGTTGCCCGCAATAAACATCCGCCCCAAAAATGTTGAAGTGGCGGAAGTTCCCGTAACGGTTGTTGATGCCATTTGCCAGCCGCCATTGGCGTCAAAAAATCCCTGTTCAGAACCATTTTCCTGCAAGGAAAGAAGTTTGGCGTTAGAGATGGCTGCTCCTGAATTTAAGACAAAAACAGAATTTCCGGAATTATCAGCCCCGGCGCTGGCGCGCAGCGAGCCGGTCGCCGAAAATTCAATTCCCGGATTTGTTTGAGGAGAAGTAAGATAAACAGTTGACGAAGCGCCAATGCCGCCTGACGCGTTTACCCAAGCAAGAGGAATTGCGGAATTGTTTTGCAAAACAAGCAAGTTGGCTGTTTGTCCCGAAGCCCCGGCAATGGCCACAGGTATGGCGCTGGAAGAAGTTGCCGCAACCCCCAGCTGCGGAGTATTAGCCAAAGCTCCGTTTTGACCAAGAGATACGATGTCCGTATTTGTCGTAAGCCGAACAACGGCTCCGTCATCGGTAAAACCGGAAGCCCCGCCGGAACCGGCGCAGGTGCCGTCAGACAAACGGAAACATCCTCCGGAGAGCTGAATGCCGTTGCTAAAAGTGGAGGTAACAGAAGTTCCGGTGATATTTAAGACGGTTGATTCTATGCCGCCGGCAAAAGTTGAGGTAGCCGCGCCGCTTAAAGTAAGCGAGCTGCCAAAAATTGTTCCGGACGCGTAAAGCTCATTCCATGCAAAACTGTATGAACCAAGATCAATGGAATTATTCGCGCTTGGCAAAAGAGAAGTATTAACGGCAACCGAAGCAAGATTGGAAAGAGACGTATTAGCGCCGCCTCCGCCGGCGGTAATGCAGACGCCGGACGCGTCGCGAAAACATCCTCCGGAGAGCTGAATGCCATTGTTAAAAGTGGAAGTGGCGGTATTGGAAGTGATGTTAAGAACTGATGATTGAACTCCTCCGGTAAAAGTAGTCGTACCGGTTCCGGCAATAGTAAGCGCGTTTCCATAGAGCGTGCCGGAAGCGTAGATGTTTTGAAAAGCATTGGCATAAG
>CAZSQN010000007.1:0-42519 GCA_964609095.1 uncultured Gammaproteobacteria bacterium
CATCCGCCTTGTGCGGTGGATTTGCCCGAAAGGGCGAAGGGTGCGGTTAAAAACAACAGTGGCTTACGGGTGCACCAAGAGTTCAGCCGAGCATAACTGGAGCATAATTGAGGGCTGAAAGGCGAAAAAGGTTTTTCCTCTCGCTTGCTACTCCCACAAAGAACTCCCAACACGGGAGTTTTTTGTTTCAAACAATAGTGAGTAGCGGGGTGGAATAGCCCGATTGAAACGATTACTTTAATCTGATAGTGTAAAAACACTATGCAACAGCTTACGGGGACAAGACGAAGAAGATAAAACCGCATTTTGCGGCTGGTTTTCTTTGCCCTCGTAGCTCAACGGATAGAGCAGGACGCTTCTATCGTCAAGGTTGCAGGTTCAAATCCTGCCGAGGGCGCCAAACAATAGTGAATAGCACGGTGGGGGTAAAAAATGAACAATTTTTGATGGTCGTGGGGGGTATGGATAAGAGACTTGACAACCTCCTCTGGAGGGTATAATATGAGGGTATTAAATCCTTATCATAGCTTCGGTTATGGTAAACCAACGAACAGCGGCGAAAGCCGCTGTTTGTTTTTTAAATGCAAAGCTGGTAATGTAAAAATACTATGGAACCAACACGGGTTGCGGTATTTATAGACAATTCCAACGTCTATAAATATCTTAATGGATTGAGGAAAATCAATAAAATTTGGGTCTGTCTTTATGACCCGTTGAAGCTTGCTAAAAAATTAGCTGGTAATAGAACCTTGGTCGCGGTTTATTTCTACTGTACTCCGCCACCATCTCAAATGTTGTTAACTACAGATGGTAAAGAAAAATATTCAATCCAAACAAAATATTATACTGAAATCCAAAAATTACCTGGGATTGAGGTCAAGTTTGGAAATTTGCAAGGAGCTGGAGGAGAATTAAAGGAAAAAAATTTGGATACACAACTTACGGCAAATATGATTTCTTTGGCCGCTCAAAATATGTTTGATACAGCAATTCTCGTCTCTAACGACAGAGATTATGTCAGTGCTATAGAGCCAACAAAAAATCTTTTTAATAAAAAAATAGAACTTGTGTATTTTAAGGGTTTTGTATCTGCTTCGCTTTGGCAACTGGCAGATGTTCCAAGAAAGGCAAGACCGTCTTTTTTTGAGAAGCTTCAATTTTGATATATATAAGTGTTGTAGAAATTACGCAACTTGGGTTAAATTTGGTATATAAATACTAACTTGATGCCCTGCTTAAAACGGCTATACCCTCAAACCACCGCCTGAAATCCCCTATTAGAATCCACCCAGAGGGTGGATTTTTTTGTAAATAAACGGGATTCTAAAGCCGCGCGGCATGGTATAATTTAACTATAAATTTTATGCCTTATTTTTGGCCGATTCTCCTTTTTTTGTTCGGAGCCCTTTTTTTGTACAAAGGCGCGTCTCTTCTTATGGCTAATGCCACTGCTTTTGCCCGCAATTTGGGCATTCCCGTTATTGCCATCGGTTTTACTATCGTGGCTTTTGGCACATCTTTACCGGAGCTTATTGTCGGCATCTTTGCCGGGATTGCCGGCAAGAGCGATATAGTATTGGGCAATATCTTGGGCAGCAACATGGCCAATATCGGCATTGTTCTTGGTTTAGCCGCGCTTATTAATCCGATTAATCTCCCGTCAAAAAATAACAAATTTGAACTTTTAAGTTTTATTTTAAGCGGCGGGATTCTGTATCTTTTGGCGCGCGACGGAGCGCTTGCAAGATTGGATGGAATTATCTTAACCGCCTTGGGCATTGCTTTCACAATTATCGCCATTAAGTTTCACGGAGAAGGAAAGAAATTTCAAGAAACAATGGAGCGCGCGGTTACAATCCGCCATCGCCGCGAAATGGTTTTGAATATTCTGGCTATTTTGGCCGGCGCCGCCCTGCTTTTTGTCGGCGCGAGAATGCTTGTGGTTAACGCGGTGAGTTTAGCGCGAATGTTTCGCGTTTCAGAAATTCTTATCGGCTTAACGTTTGTGGCTATCGGCACCTCGCTTCCGGAAATCGTGACCGCTGTTATTGCCAGCGCTAATAAGTCAAACGATTTGGCCATAGGAAACGTCTTGGGCAGTAATATCTTAAATATCTTGATGGTTCTTGGACTAACGCTCATTATTTCGCCTGTTGTTGTTTCGCCGGCTCTTTGGCAGTATGATTTGCCGATACTTTTATTTACAACCGTTATTATCGCGTGGTTGCTCCGAAGAGGCCGGCGCATAGGCAGAATTAATGGAATTTTGCTTTTAATTGGATACTTCGTTTACATCGCTTTTTCATTTTTTATTAGGAACAACGCGAGTTTATAAAAATTAATTTGACTGAAAATTGCGTAAATGTTTTAATGTCAAAGTCCTTTTAACAAACAACAAGAAGGTGCGCTATGACGCATTATCAAAGCGAACAGATGGCCATCACCGCGGCAGAATTTCTAAAGAGAAGCTGGAAGATTGATTCTTCAAATCAGCCCGAGGTTGGTTTAATTTTGGGCACTGGCTGGGGAGAAGTGTTGGAGTTTGACCAGAGTTCGCGCCATCCTTTCGCGGTTATTCCTGGTTTTAATAAAATTGTGCATCTTGAAGGCCACGCCCGCGAGGTTGTTTGCGGCACGCTTTCCGGAAAACGTTTTGTCGCTCTTCGCGGGCGGATGCACTTGAACGAGCGTCCGGCAGATCCGGAGCTTTACGCGGCCGCGCGGCTGCAAGTGGAGATGCTTGTCAAGCTTGGAGTGAAGAAATTTATTTTGACTTGCGCGGCTGGGAGTTTGGTGAAGTCGGTTGGAGTAGGCGACATTGTTTTGATTGATGGGTTTGTAACTTTATTCGCGCCGGAGATGCCGCTTTTTGCCGGCGAGTTCTGTTCGCCGGAAGACGCGATTGACCTTGAATGGGAAAAGCAGATCTTTAACAATGACGCGCGCAATTTTCCGTTTAAGATTGCGAGCGGCGGACACGTAATGGTGCGCGGGCCGTTTTTTGAAGGAAGGAAGTATGACAAAAAATTCCTTGCTTCCACCGGAGCTGCCGTGGTCGGAATGAGCGTGTTGCCGGAGGCGTGCGTCGCCTCGCTTTACGAAGGCGTCAAAGTTTTGCCGCTGGCCTTTATTACCAATACTGCCTTTGAGGAGCATTCGCACGAGGAAAACCAGCGTCGCGCCAAAGAAAAGGCCGAACATCTCGGCAAATTCCTCGGCGCGATTGTTGAGAGGATGTAGTTTTTCCATCCCCGCGATACGGGGGTGGATTTTTTTGTTTATTTCAGGTATACTCCGAGCTGATAATATGCCAGGTAGTGAAAGTTCGATCGCTCCCCGCAGTACTGCGGGGAGCAAAATAGACCTATTAAATTATCACTTTCGGCATAAATAATCTAAATAGTTAGTTGGTTTGGTTTAAAGAACCAAAAATCGAACTTCTACTACCTGGTATGCGTATTTTAGGCATAGAAACATCTTGCGATGAGACGGCGGTGGCGCTTGTAGATGTCCACGGCCCTTCGACTTCGCTCAGGGCAGGCGGGTTAAAAGCACCGAGGTTTAAGGTGCTTAAAAATCTGGTTGCTTCCCAGATCCCTATTCATCGCAAAACAGGAGGGGTAGTGCCGGAGGTGGCGGCGCGCGAGCATGTCACCGTGATTGTGCCGATGCTTAAAAAAGCGTTAGGGAAATCCAAACCTGATGTTATTGCCGTAACTGCCGGTCCCGGGCTTATTACTTCACTGCGTATTGGCGTTGACGCGGCGCGGATTTTTTCCGTCGTAAAAAATATTCCAATAGTTGGAGTAAACCATCTTGAAGGACACATCTACGCGAACTGGCTGCAACCAGTTCGCGAAATCCGAAATCCGAAACCCCGCACCAGAACAAGTTCGGTACGGGGCAGGTCCGAAATCCGAAAAACTGAACGCTGGACGCTAAACGCTATACGCTTTCCAGTCCTGTGTTTAATTGTTTCCGGCGGGCATACGGAACTTGTCTTGATGAAAGGGTATGGGAAATATAAAAGAATCGGCGCGACGCGCGACGACGCCGCCGGCGAGGCCTTTGATAAATCCGCCAAACTTATGGGCTTGCCTTATCCGGGCGGGCCGGAAATAGCCAAACTGGCGGAGCATGGAAATCCCAACGCTTTTATATTTCCTCGCCCGATGATTGGAAGTGATGATTTTGACTTCAGTTTTTCCGGCCTCAAGACAGCAGTTAGAAATGAGCTTACAGCTTACAGCTTACAGCTTACAGCCAACGACAAGAAAGATTTTGCCGCCAGTATCCAAGCGGCGATTGTTGAAGTTTTGGTGAGTAAAACTATTGCCGCGGCAAAAGAATATAAAGTAAAATCAATTCTTCTTGCCGGAGGAGTTTCGGCTAACAAAAAGTTGCGTGAAGATTTACAATCAGCCATAAGCTTTAAGCTAAAAGCCGTAAGCTATTATGTTCCTCCGCTTGAGTACACCACCGACAACGCCGCTATGATTGCCGTGGCCGGATATTTTCACGCCATAAAAAATGACTTTGATAATCCAATGAAACTTGAAGCGCGGGCTAATTGGGAGTTGGGCTTGAAGCATGGAGCATGAAGCGCGGAACATTTTTTATGAAAATTATTAAAACAAAAAGTGAAAAAGAGACCATGAAAGCCGCCGCTAAGTTCGCCGGAAGATTAAAAGGCGGGGAGGTTGTCGCGCTTCACGGTGATTTGGGCGCGGGGAAAACCGCTTGGGTTAAGGGAATGGCAAAAGGGTTCGGCGTTAAAGAACAGATTACCAGTCCGACATTTGTGTTGATGAAATGTTATCGGGTAAAAAAATCCGAAATCCGAAATCCGAAATCCGAAATAAATTTCAAATCTCAATTTTCAAAAAATTTTTGTCACATTGACGCGTATCGGTTGAAGGGCGCGAATGAGCTTTTAGCCATTGGCGTTGAAGAATATCTGGGCGCGCCGGACACGATAACAGCGATTGAATGGGCGGAGAGGGTGGAAGATACGTTAAAAGATAAAAAAGTCATTAAAATTCATTTTAAATTTGGAGAGAAGGAAGAAGAAAGAGTAATCAAAATTAAAAGTTAAATCGCCTGCTTGAAATAAGCAGGCGATTTTGTTAATATCCTTGCAGTTCCTTACAAAAGAAAAGAGGTGAGAGGTGAAGTATCTCAAAGTAGTCAATAAAGGCACGGTTCACCGCAAGCTCTTGGAGCTCATCGGATTCAGCACCAAGCGCGATGAGTTGGCTAATTTAGCCATTATCGGCAGCAAGGGTTCGGGAGCAAAGCTTTTGATCCCGGCCGCCCTGCGTTTGGGACTTAAGGTCTTTGTTTGTTCTTCGGACGACGGCGGGCCTTACGTTTTGGGTTATGAAACAAAAAGAACAAAGATAGGCCAAAACGAAGTTCAGCAGATTTATTTTGCTTACGAAGAGACGAGCATTCCGGCGCAATTTATATTAGAATCATTTGGCGATTGGGATAAGCCCATTGGCGCCGACAGCGTCAGGGAATTTAAAATTATCCGTGAGATTTTGGTAAACGCTCGCGACGCCGATCCGGAATTCCATTGGGATCTTACTGATTCCGAAGAAGGCAATTTGAACTATGACCCAAATGAAATGACGGTTTTTGTTTCTTTAACCGATGGCGTGGCCGAAGTCGTACAAAGAAATCCTGGCAGGTATTTTAAGTTTCTGGGAGCTAAACCTGATTACGGCGCATCCGGCATTGGGAATATCTACCCCAAGTCATCGCCGCAAACACGTGTCTTTGTTTTGGGCGTGCTGGCGGAATGCTCTAAAGGAGATTTTTTTGACGCGGCCTTATTTGATTATTCCATAGACGATAAAAATATCCTCTCCGAAGAGCGCATTATTAAAAACGAATACGAGCTGCGCTGTAAGATAGCGGCGCTACTAACCTCCACAAAGTCCGTTCCTTTTGCCAAGGATTTGATTAAGGGAATTTTGGAAGGCAAAGCCGGTTTTGAAAACAGCTGTCTCCATTTTTTTCCGGATGGAATCGCCGCTGAGCAATTGGAAAATTTCTTTAAGGCCTGGATGGAGATGGAGGGATTCGGCGAAAAAGCCGTTATTGCGACAGGCGCGGGAGACGACGCCAGACTCTTAAATGAAGACGCGCGATACCGCGGCTATCTTGTTAAAAACATCAACCATACGGGACTTTTGCGGCTGCTCGTAGCGGCCGGAATTAAAACCGTTGCTGATGTGGTGACAAGGCGGCCGCCGGAAGAAGCCATCATTAAAGTTGAACCCACCTCCAAAGAAAAAGAAATGCTTGACTGGGCTCTGGCGATCCTAAAACATTATTTGCCCGCGGCCAAGAAATATCCGGTTGGGGTCTTTGTCTCCAACGACCCCAGGGCAAATTGGCATGGGCTTGCCGGTACTGGAGAAACGCGGTTTAAGGAGATGTTGGTAGAGAGAGGCGCGTTTAAGAAAGGATTGATGTATGTTTTGGAAATCCTGGCGCATGAGCTCCGCCATTGCGTCAGCGGGGCAAATGATTATTCCACGGAATTTGAAAAACAGGCGGATAAAGACCAGTCCGCTATTATGATGAGAGCGAATCTTGAGGCGCGCATCGCGGCAAAAAATAGATAATTAAAATACCCCTCGATATTTATCGGGGGGATTTTTTTCTTGCACTTTTTATTCCGCGACACTGAATACCTCCTCAACCGATGTTATTTTATCAAGAGCTTTTAAGAGCCCGTCAGCAGCCATAGTGACCATGCCGTGCTCGGAGGCGATTTCCCGCATTTTGTATTCCGAGATTTCGCCGCCCAAAATCACTTGTTCAATTTGTTTGTTCATCGCCAGCACTTCGTAGATGCCGATTCTGCCTTTGTATCCCGTGCCGTGGCACTCGCTGCAGCCGCCGCCTTTAAAAAATTTGAGGTTTTTAAGATTAATTTTTATTTCCGCCTGCGGCGGAATCTTTTTTAAGGTTTCCACAACGCGTTTTAAGGTTTCCTCGTCAAGTTTGTCTTCTACCGCGCAGGCAGAACAGATTTTTCGCACTAAGCGCTGGCCGATAACCGCGTTAAGAGCCGGCGCGAGCAAAAACGGCTTGGTACCCATGGAGAGAAAGCGCGGAATAGCTCCGGCCGCGTCATTGGTGTGGAGAGTGGAAATGACCAAGTGGCCGGTCAGCGCGGCTTGGATGGCGGTGTCCGCGGTTTCCAGATCGCGGATTTCGCCGACCATAATGATATCCGGGTCCTGGCGCAGAATAGAGCGCAGGCCTTTGGCAAAGGTGTATTCTTTGCTCGCGTCAATCTGGCTTTGGTTTATTCCTTCCAATTTGTATTCCACCGGGTCTTCCAAAGTAATAATTTTAATTTCCGGATTTTTGAGTTTGTTTAAAATCGCGTAGAGCGTGGTTGTTTTTCCGCTGCCGGTGGGGCCGGTGGTAATAATCATTCCGTTGGGACGGCTTATTTCTTTTTGCAACTGGAGAAATGCCTTGCCGCGGATGCCCAAGTCCTCAAACGACAATCCCTGCACGGCAGAGCGCAGCAAGCGCATAACCACGGATTCGCCGAATGAAGTGGGAATGGCGGAGACGCGCACGTCAACTTTGTCGTTGGTTAAAAAGATTGTAAATCTGCCGTCTTGCGGTGCGGTGGTGATATTTATTTTTAATCCTGAAAGAAGTTTTATTCTGCTTATAATCTCCCTCCAACGTTCATGGGAGACGGAGGCGATGTCGGTTAACGCGCCGTCCAAGCGGAAGCGGAAGACGATTTGTTTTTCCTCCGCTTCAATGTGAATGTCGGAAGCGCCGGCCTTGAGCGCCGAGGCAATGGTCATCGTCACCAAATCCGTCACATTGGCGCCTTTGATGCGGGCGGCAAACTCTTTTACATCCTTTAATTCCGCTTCAAATCTTTTAAGCTCGTCTTCGGTTATCTGCACTCCGGAAACTATCACCCTTGGGGTCGGCAGGATGTCATAGAGCTTAAAAGCGACATCAAATGAATGTTGGGAAATCAGATAAAGTCCGCCTTTGGTGTGGGTGCGTTCGGTTATCTGAAAAAGGATTTCTTGGAGAGCCGGATTTTTAGGTTCAACCGCGGCCATTCTGACTTCGTCGCCGGAATAGAGAAACGCGATTGCTTTAAGCTCGGCTGATTTGTCTTTGGGCAGAAGCGTCAGCGCCTCGGGAGAGACGGCAAATCCGGCCAAATTGATGTAGGGCAAATTAAGCGAGGCGGCCAAGGTTTGCGTTTCCGCTTCTTTTTCTTTAAGGCGGATTTCCGTCATCTTTTCTTCAAACTTTTCTTCAGCGCCTTCTTTTTTTGGTTTTTTGGCCAGCAGGTCTTGGATTGTTTTTAGGTCGGACATATTCAGCTTTTAGCTTATGGCTTTTAGTTAAAGTATATCACGTATTTATTAAAATAAAAAAAGTTAGCTTTCTAAAAGCTAACAGCCGTAAGCTAAAAGCTTTTTATCGGCGTTTGGGCGTGAGGTATTTGGGCAGGATGGAGAATAATCTAATGATTTTTGCCACCGCGCCTTTTTCCACAAAGCGAAGATAGAGTATTGTCCAGGCGGCAATCTGGAAAGCGGTATAGCCGCTGGCCACGACAACAATAAAAGCGAGCATCAGAAGCAAGGCGACCATAAAGACAAAACTCGCGCCGGCTTTGCCGGCAAAGAGTCCGGCCACAACCGCGAGCACGACAAAAGGCACGGAGGCGACAAGCGCGAAGAGAAGGGCGGAGACGGCAACAAGCGCGCCAAGCCCCAGGAGAAGCAAAGCCATTTCAATTGAAACCAGCCAATGGCGGCTGAATTGTTTCCAGGCAATCCCAATGGCGGGGAATAATTTTTGTTTTTCAGTCACCACTCCGGCGCTGGCGAAAAGACCTAGAAAACTGACAGTCAAAGCGGCGGGAACAAGTATAAGAAAAAGCGCGATATAGAGCGCCGTGGTGGGAGCGCCTGAATCCTTTACGGCTAAAAAGACAGGATAGCTTAAGCCGGAGAGAAGAGCCGAAGTTAAAAGTTTTGTTGCCACGCTCACTCCCGCCACCGGCCAAAAATGGGTAACTCCGGCGGCAAAAGAATCGCGCAAATCAACGCGTTTGCCTTTTATAATTTTTGCCGTCGCGTGCATGGAGCCGGCAATGCTCGCGGCAGAGAGCCAAATCAGAAGCGCGATGATAAAAGCGACGATTAAAAACGCCGGAATGATAAAAGGAAGCGGTCCGCCGACAGAAAGCAGGGCGGCCGGAACGGAAACGATTTTAAATCCGAGCGAATCAAGAGGATAGAAAGAAGCGTCAAAAGCGCCGCGCGAAATCGCTCCGCGCGCTCCGCGAATAAGCACGTCATAGACGCCGACGCCGGAAAGAAACGAAGCGAAAAATCCAAGAACCCAAAGAAATTTATTTTTGGAAACCACCGCCCACGCCTGAAGGAGACAAACGCGATAAATGGGCGCGTGGACTTTTGAAGCTGTTAAACGGGGCATATCCTCCTGATTATACCATTTTATATTGCTTGCGGCGCTGGGGATAGTTTTGGCCGGCGCGCCTTTTTGGGAGCGGAGCCGTCGCCGGCAAGGCGGCCTTCGTGAAAATGTTCTTCAAACAGAGCTTCAAATTCTTCTTTTTCCAATGTTTCCTTTTCTAAAAGCCGGTTGACGATTAAATCCAGTTTATCGCGCCGCGAACGGATGACATCCTGGGCGGTTTTTAAGCCGTTATTGATGACGCGCGTCACTTCTTCGTCTATTTTTTCCGCGATTTTCTCGGAATAGTCGCGCTGTTCGTGTATCTCGCGACCCAAAAAAATCATCTCTTCCCTTTCGCCAAAAGTGCGCGGGCCAAGCGCTTCGCTCATGCCGTATCTGGTGACAAGGTCGCGGGCCATTCTTGTGGCCGACTTAAGGTCGTTACTCGGGCCGGTAGTGATGTCGCCGATGATTTCTTTTTCCGCCACGAAGCCGCCCAAAGAAACGGCAATGTCGGCGAGATATTCTTCTCTTGAGCGCAGGTGCTTGTCTTCCGAGGGTAATTTTAACGTGTAGCCGGCGGCGCGGCCGCGGGAGATAATTGACACTTTATGCACCGGATCGGAATGCGGCAGTTCGTGGGCCACGAGCGCGTGGCCGGCTTCGTGGTAAGCAGTAACCCGCCGCTCTTTTTCCGACAAAAGATGGCTTTTTCGCTCCGGGCCGAGCAAGACCTTTTCTATGGATTCAAGAAGCTCCCCCATCCCTATCTGTTTTTTATTCTGCCTGGCGGCAAAAAGAGCCGCTTCGTTCATCAGATTGGCCAAGTCCGCGCCGGAAAATCCGGGCGTGCGTTCCGCCAGCCGTCGCAGGTTGACGTCTTTCTCCAGCGGTTTGGTTTTTGAATGGATTTTCAAAATCGCCTCGCGGTCGTTAATATCCGGCTCGTCCAGCACGATGCGCCGGTCAAAGCGGCCGGGGCGAAGCAGAGCCGGATCCAGCACGTCCGGACGGTTGGTGGCGGCAATGACAATGATGCCGATGGTCGGGTCAAAGCCGTCCATTTCCACTAGAATCTGGTTTAAGGTTTGTTCGCGCTCGTCGTGGCTACCGCCGAGTCCGGCGCCGCGCTGGCGGCCAACCGCGTCTATTTCATCAACAAAGATAATGCAGGGCGCGCTTTTCTTGGCGCGGGCAAAAAGGTCGCGGACTCTGGCCGCGCCGACCCCGACAAACATTTCCACGAATTCCGAGCCGGAAATATGGAAAAACGGCACGTTGGCTTCTCCGGCAACCGCGCGGGCGAGCAATGTTTTGCCCGTGCCCGGAGAGCCCATTAAAAGCACGCCTTTGGGAATTTTGGCCCCGAGCGCGATGAACTTTTTTGGGGTTTTAAGAAAATCAACAATTTCTTCCAGTTCCGCTTTTGCCTCTTTCACGCCGGCCACGTCTTTAAAGGTGATGCGGTCGCGATTATCTTTGGATATTTCCCTCGCGCCGGACTGGCCGAAACTCATGGCGCGGGTATTGGCTCCCTGCACTTGGCGCATCATTATAAAGATAAATCCGCCGATAAGCAGGAAGGGCAGGAGAAAGGGTAGAAAGTTAGATAAAAAGGCAACAAAACCACTCTCGTGCTTAACGCCTATTTGCACCGCTCTTATTTTTTCAGCCGAGAGCCCGTAATTTTTAAGCGCGTCGCTTAGCGGCTCGTTTTGCTCTTTATAAGAGATTTCTTTTTTGTTGTCGGCGCGCGTTATGGTCAGTTTGTTTCCGTCAATGGAAATTGAACGCACTTCGCCAAGCTGGATTTCTTCAACCAGCCGCACAATGCCGATTTCCGTCGGCTTTTCCGCGGAAATATTATAAGTGCTCATAAGCGCGCCAAGCGCCACGAGCACAATGAGGAAGAGGATGATGTTTCTTAAAGTATTACGCATATGTCAAAGTTATTATACAGAAAAGTATATAATAAAGGAAAACTTCTTAAATGTCAAAAATCCCCCCTGGGTGGATTTTATAACTCTAGCGCATCTTCCAGTTTTTGGAAAACGTCTTTTTCAAGTTTTTTGAGAACTTTATCTCTGAATAATTTATTGGGGCGTTCAATGAAATTGGCATCAATAATGAAAATATTTCCCGTGAGTTCTCCGTTTTCGTCAACTTCGGCCATCACATTATCGCTCTCCAATCCGTGCCAGGTAAACGCGCCGACCGGACTTTCTTCATGATAACGCTTGATGCCCGCGATGAGTTCGTTCACAGCTTGTTTGATTTTTTCATAAATAGGGCTTGATTTATCCAATCTTTTTAATGCTTCGGCCAGCGACACGCCGTCTACCTTCTCCTGCACAATCGCGCCGATAAATTCTTTCTTTTCATGGTCGGGAGCTATTTTTTCTCCAATTTGCACCATTATTTTTTTAAGAGACCCTTTCTTTTTGTCGTCGCTGCTGTAGCGATTGGCCATTTGGCGGTCAAGCTGAACTTTAATAAATTCTTCCATGTTGTTGGCTGTTTTGCCAGGTTTGGAGAAAAAACCGTGTGCCTCTTCCTCGGAGAATCCGGTAGAGCGAATCCAGTAGGACTTTGGGAAAAACTTTTCGCCAACATCCACCTTTAGAGAAGCCCATTCGTAATATTGGTGCTGGAACAGAGCGATCTGTTCTTTGGAAGACATGGTCACGTCCCCGCTTCTAAAATCTTTGAAAACAAATTTTTCCGGCTTGCCCTCTTCGTCCGGCAGGTCAATTTCGTACACATCAAAAAACACTCCGCGTCCTAAAAACTTGCCTTCAATCTCGTGCAGGCGCCGTAGCTGCTCTGGAATATCCTTCTCTGTTTCCGCAGCCGGCTTAAATTCCGTTTCGCTTGGCAATCTGAATGTTTCGCCTTTCATATAACTTATTTATAGTTTTTACTTAATTAGCTTTATGTTAAGCCGAAATGACAAATTTACAGTGCGGCTGTCATTCCCGTGGAAACGGGAATCCAGTCGTTAAATATTTTGGCCAATCTCCCACCGGATCCCCGCTGGATCCTGCCCTCGGCTGCGATCGGGGGCGAGGATGACATTTGTGGAAACTCTGTATGAGTTCATACGGACGCTATTTTAACATAAATTAAAATAAACCAAAAATCCCTCCCGCTAAGCGGGAGGGATTTTTGATTGAATGTTTATTCTTTAGTTCCTTCCTCCTTCGCTGAAGTTTCATCCTTCGCTAAAGCTACGGATGACAGGTCGGAGGACGGGTCTTTTTTCTCCTCTTTGGCTTCCGGAGCCGCGGTTTCTTCTTTCTTTTCTTCAACTTCCGGTTCTTTCATTGCTTTGAGCGACAGCCCCAGGCGGTGATATTCCGGTTCAATGGAAACGATTTTCCATTCCAGCTCGTCTCCGACTTTAGCCACTTCCGACGGGTCTTTTATGGGCGTCGCGGAGAGTTCGCTGATGTGGGCAAGTCCGTGGATATCTTTATCCAGTTCCACAAAGAATCCAAACGGATTTGCTTTAAGAATTTTTCCTTTAATCGTTTGGCCGACCTGGTAGCGTTCGCTGATATTTTTCCACGGGTCATCCTGCAGTTTTTTCATTGAGAGAAATATTTTTGACCCCTCAATGCCGATGATTTCAGCTTTGACTTTATCTCCGACGGAAATGATGTCTTTCGGATGGTCTATGCGCTGCCAAGCGATCTCCGAAATATGAATCAATCCTTCAAGCGATCCCGCGCCGCCTTCCGGTAGGTCAAACTTCATAAAGGCGCCAAAGTCGGTGGTGGCGGTAATTTCGCCTTCCACCGCGTCGCCGACTTTGAATTTGGCAATGACCGCCTTTTGCTCGTCTTCCCAGACGGTTTTTTCCGAAAAGATCAGTTTGTCCTCGGATTCGTTGACGTCAAGAATTTTGGCGTTAAATTCTTTGCCGATATAGCTTTTCAGCCGTTCCAAAATTTTTGCCTTGTCGCCTCCGGAAACGCGCGGATAATGTTCCGGCGAAAGCTGGGAGACCGGAAGGAATCCGACCATTTTGTCATAGCTTGCCATCAGTCCGCCTTTGTTTGCTTCAACTATTTTAACCGGCACGATGGTTCCTACCTTTTGCAGCTCCTTCAAATGGTTCCAGGTGCGGGCCGCGCCGGCGGAGCGGAAAGAGAGTTCCACGTCTCCGTTTTCATTTTCCAGTTCCAGCACCGTTGCCTCAATCTCGTCGCCCTGCTTTAAGGCCGCGACCGTGGCCGTGTCTTCGCGCAGTTCCGGCCCGCGCACCACGCCGGTGCGGAATCCGGCAATGGCGACGCGCACTTCGTTTTTGTCTATGGAAATAACCTGGCCTTTGACCAAGTCGCCCGCCGAAGGAATCTGCAAATAAGATTTATCCTCTAAAAGTTCAGTTAAAGACATTAAAACTTTATCAGTCATATAGTTTTTTTAACCTGAAACAGGGGTTAAGAATTAAGTTTGTCTGCTTCAAGTCCCCCCTAAAAAGGGGATTTATTATATATAGGAAGGAGTTTAATATATTTAGGTGATTTTGGCAAGCATCCAGCTGAATTCTTGAAAATAAGAATAAATTTACATTTAGGTGGAAATGTGATAAAATTTTTATCTCATGATTAAGATAAGGCATCTGTTTGATTAATGCGATTTTGAAATAATTAATGGATGATTTTATGCGCAGCAAAAGCAAGGACGTTCTCATTTTATTTGGTCCGCCGGGTTCTGGTAAAACCACGCAAGCCTTCTTCATGAAAGAAAAATTTAATTTGTATTATGTTTCCTGGGGCCAGATTTCCAGAGAAATTATGTCGTCGGGCGGTAGATATCCGCAATTCCAACAGGTGTTAAATACCGCGTTAGCGGAAGGCAAAAAACTGGCTTCCGGGATGGTTGCCGATATAATTGAATCGGAAATTAAAAGAGTAATTGAAGATAATCCTAAAATTAAAGGAATAGTTTTAGATGGCTTTCCACGGTATTTGGCTGAGGCAAAGGAATTACTTGAAATTATTAATAGAAATAATTTGTTTTTGAAGGGTATTATTGGATTTAATATTTTTTTGCCCACGGTGTTTCAAAGAGTGTCTGAGAGAGTTTATTGCAGAAAATGTGGAAGATTTTATAGTAAATTACTTGCGCCAAAAGTGTCAGGTGTATGCGATTTTGACGGAAATATTCTTAAGAAGAGAAAAGACGATGAGGAAAAACTTGTAAAAGCGCGTTTTGAGTTATATCTTGAAGAGACAATTCCAACTTTTGACTATTTAGCACTTCATGCGGAGACTTCATTTTATGTGAACGCCAATCAGAGCGAGCCGTTGATTTTTGCGGAACTTGTTACAAAATTATCTAATCATGAAAAGACCACGCATAAGCTTTATTACAAGACTGGTCAGACAAAACTCCCTACGGATATGGGCGATTTTCAATTGATAGGTTTTCAAAATACAGTCTCGTATGATTATCATCTTGTTTTGGCATTTGGGGAATATAAAGATAAGCGGCGAGTTCCCGTGCGTGTTCATTCCTCTTGTATTACTGGCGATATTTTTGCCTCGCAAAAATGCGATTGCGGTTCGCAACTTAAAGCTGCAATGGACTACATCCAGCAAATAGGACAAGGTTTGATCATATATTTATTTCAAGAAGGCAGGGGAATAAATATTTTAAACAAAATCAAGGCATATGAACTGCAGGATTCCGGACTCGATACGATTGAAGCAAATGAATACCTACATCTGCCTGCTGAAATGAGACAATACGAAGTCGTGAGAGACATTATGGATGAATTGAGTATAAAAAGTATGGATCTTATAACCAATAGTCCAGATAAGATGAATAAGCTGCAAAGTTTGGGCATAACCATTGAATCGCGGATTCCATTGGTTTTACCGTTTACAAAACACAATAAAAAATACTTAAAAACAAAAGAGGAAAGATCCGGGCACTTTATGAAAACAGAGCAGAAAACCGAAGAGGGCGGAAGCATTGAAGTTGAAATTAAGTTTGCGCTCACTGTGTCCCAGGCTATAGCTATTCGTACAATGCTATCTGAAATGCCGGGCGCAAGTTTTCGAGGCAAGAGATATGAAAAGACGTCTAATTTTGATAATGAAGAGTCTCGCATGAAAGAAGACGATGCGCGGTTGCGCGTTAGAGAAATAAGCAGGAGCCCTGAGGATGAAAGAAAAAAGATTGAATTTTGTTATAAGCGCAGATTATCGGTTGATGGAATAAAGAAAGAGGAAGAAATAGAAAGTGATTTTGAGTCTGATCCGGAGCGCCTTATGAGCATTATAAAAAAAATGGGTTATGAACTTGTGGATGGTTATGAAAGATTTCGCGAAACTTTTTTGCTTCGTGATGTCAAAATTACAATTGACGAGTTTCCGTTCGGTTATCTCCTGGAAATAGAAGGAAGGGAATCTGAAATTTTGGAATTATCGCGATATTTAAATTTGGATCCAATGAATGCGTATAAATTAAGCTGCGACGATTTTTATGTGGAACTTTGTCGCAAAAAAGGAGTAAAGCCAAAACCGTTTATTGCATTTGATGATATGGAAATGCCTAAATATGAATAATGATTTTTTTGGCAGATTTTATTTTATTCGGTACGGTACCGGATTAAGTAAGGAAAAGACGGACAAGGAAGTTTCGTTCTTGAGTGAATATTTACCTCTTAAAAAGTATAAAAAATTGCTTGATTTTAATTGTGGCATCGGTCGTCATGCTATTGAAATGTCTTTGAGCGGTTATGAAGTGGATGGTATAGATTTTGATCCGTCATCAATTGCCATCGCTCGCAAGTTATCGTCTGAACGGGATGCACGCACAGCGCATTTTTTTATCAAAGATGCAATACGGTTTACCACAGCCAAGAAATATGACGCTGCGTATTGTTTATATTCTTCAATCGGCTACGACGAAGATTCTTTAAATGAACTGACCTATTATAATCTTTTAAGCAGTGTCCGTGCAGGAGGAAGAATAATTATTGATCTAATGAATCCTGAATTTGCAATGAATAATATAATAAAAACATCAGTTAAGAAGAAAGAGTTTGAAAATGAACGATACATCATACGGCACCAAAGAGAGATCCTTGAAAATCCAACCAAAGAGCGAAATATAATGGAATTTACTCTAGAGAGAACCGGCGAATATTGGAAGAAAGAATATACATTACGGCTTTATACAGAAGACGAGATACGCAATATATTATCGATTAATAATTTTTATGTGTTCAATATATTCGGCTCTTTTGATAAAGAAGCATATTCTCCGCAGTTGGAGAGAATGATTTTTGTTGCGGACAAAAAATATGAATGATAGTAATGGTTTTAGAGAAAAATTATTTTTGACAATCGGAAGAACTTTTTCATTCGTTTCAACCATTGACCATCCATACGTAAGTCCGCCGGCTCATTTACTTGATGCTCATCACACCTTGTTTTCTCATTTCAAAAATGGTAATGACCCTCTGCTTTTGGTTTGGGATACGCATATTCCCGATTCGGATATGTATCGGCAGCAATTTACATTTGACTGCGGTATTTTGAGTCTAAATGATCCTCGCTATTGGATTTTTGAACCGAATAATTTAGTTTCTAAACAGCTACCAAGAAAAATAGATTTTTTGGCAATAAGGATGTTTATTGAGGAATTATTTGAAAAAAAGATGAATATCAAAAAAATAGAACGAGAATTGCGAAAGAAATCTTTTTTGAGGAATTTTGATTCTCTCACGCCTATTTATCAAAATGCAATGAGAACAGCTTCAAACGGATCAGAATTCTCACAGGTCGTACTTAAGGAATTGTATAGTTTTTTAGGATATACACATTTTAGAGATTTACTTGAAAATAAATCTCTTTCGTATTTTCAATCCGATATTATTTCTGAATGGATTCCATACTGTATTGTACAAACAGAAAATACAGATTTTTCGTTTAGAATACTTATCGATAAAGGATTATTGAAAGCCCCTTTTTTTCGGCAGACAAACATGCTAGCCGACTTAAGATTGGCGGATAAAGAATATATATTAAAAAATATGAATTCCATTCTTTTTAGGTTAAAAAATAAAGAAATTATCCCTTCATCGTCGAATATATTTTTTTGGACTTTAGCACTCTGTAAAATACCGCACTTTGGCAATGATCATGGATTTTTTAATAAATTACAAAAAGCTAGATTTCTGGAAGATAATGATAGAATGCAAATGACGGAACCAAATATGGATGCAAGAAGTCCATTGCAATATGAAAAAGTTATAATTTATAGCATGTCCGAAAAAAGAGATAAACAAGATTTTAATCTTGTGAGAAATGCCAAGGTCTCACGATTTAACACCTTGCCATCATTTATTTGTAATTTGGGGTTAGAAAATGTAAAAGATTTGCTCTCTCAATATTTTGAATTAAAAATACCAATAAAGGTTGATATGATTTTTCATTAATTTTAATATTGGGATTTTGGATTTGATTTGACATCTGAATCGTTGAAATTTGTCATTGATTATATTTATATGCACCGCTACGAACATATTTTAGACCTGTTAAAACAGGTCATAGACAAAGCCCCCAAGTTCTTTCCGGAAGAGCGGAGGAAGCAAATGGCAGCGGAACTTGCGGCCATGGAAAAAGACGCCGCCACTCCGGTCAGCAAGATTGAAGGCGCTATTATTTCTTTCGGCAAAGAAATTTGGCCGTATCGCAAATCTTTTTGGCATGTGCATGACGAGGCCAAGCTGGATGAGGAGCAGTATATACGGGAAAAATTAAATCCGCCTCTGCGGGAAAAGTATGAACAATTTTTGCGCAAAGGCGGACGGATTGAGGATATCAAAAAAGAAGCTCGGCTTGAGGATTTGGAAATATTTTTTTCGCCGGATGAACTGGCTCTGCTCGCGGAGGCAAAGCTGGACGCCCACAAGCGGGTGATGGAAGAAGTTGATTTGCTTTGCTCCGGAGAAAAAAAAGAAATCTGCGTTAACGCTCTGGGCGAGTATCAAAAACGGCAAAAAGAAATCGCGGAACTTATAGACCAGCTCCGCGCTCTTTCCGCGCAATCGGAAAAATGGGCATCGGAGATTTTGGACAAGGCGCGAAAATTTGAGGAGGGCTGGAGCGGGCTGGCGAGAGAAGCGCAAAAAGATGATGTGCAAAGAGAGATAGATTATTATTTAGGAGTGATACAAGTTACAGAGCCGTAAAAGAGCTTGCGCGCTTCTTTTTTTTATATTAAGATTTATTTGATGTTCAACTCCCCGTAAGGGGTGATTTTATTCAATTATGGTAATAACCTGGCTAGGGTTATCGTGTTTCAAAATTCAGGCCAAAACCGGCGATAAAGAGGCCGTGATTTTAACCGACCCTTTTGACAATTCCGCCGGAATCCGCCTGCCTCGGAGCATTGCCGCTGATTTGGTTACTGTTTCGCACAAGCACGGCCTCCATTCCAACGCGGCCGATGTGGCTCCGTTGGGCGACAGAAAGAAGCCGTTTATTTTGGATATTCCCGGGGAATATGAAATAGGAAATGTTTTTGTTTACGGCATCAGTTCGGTTCATGACGACAAAGAGGGCAAAGCAAGAGGAAAAAATATTATTTACAGAATAGAAGCCGAAGGAATCTCGCTGGTTCATTTGGGAGACCTTGGCCGCGAGCTGACGCAGGCGGAAATGGAAAAATTGGAAAATGTTGACATTTTGCTGATTCCCGCCGGCGGCTCCACCGCTCTGCCGATAAAGAAGATGGTTGAAGTGGTGGCCGCGCTTGAGCCGCGCGTGGTTATTCCCATGCACTACAAATTGCCGGATGTAAAACTGCCGCTTGAACCGCTTGATAAATTTTTGCGGGAGCTGGGCGCGGGCAAACAGGAGCCGCAGTCCAAATTAAAAATAAGCAAAAAAGATCTGCCGAGCGAAGATATGAAAGTGGTTGTGCTGGAACGCGGATAAGAATTAATATTTTTAGAGGAGGAGAATATGCCGAGAAAAAAAACAATAAAAAATATTGCTGAAGAAAAGCCGAAAAAACTGAAGAAAAAAAGTCCGGCGTCAAATCGGCAAAAGAAAAAAGTTAAAGCCGAAGCAAGGTTTCAAGAACTGCGCGACGCGGTGGAGAGGTTGCCCGAAATCAGCTTGCCCGGCGCGCCGCAAGAGCTGCCGGCCGATCTGCCCGATGCCAATCCAAGTCGCGAGCCGTCTTTGATTCCGGAACAGAAGTTTTTTGCCGATTTCGGGGGAGGCGACCGCGTCAAGGTTGATTTTTCCTCCTCCGGAGGAAGCGGGCGTAAAAAAGAACAATCAGCCAAAGTCAGCGTTTGGGCTGCGGTCCTTCTTACCTTTGCGGTAATTTTCGGAGTGTGGTTTACGACCTTAAAAGACGCGTTTGAGGCCGGAAGCGGCAAAAGCGGCGGACCGAAATTAACTGACGAATTAACCGAGCTTAAAAATGAATGGGAGGAAGCGGCGGAAAATATCAAAGCAGTTCTTGCCGAGGTGAACACCCGCCTTCAAACCGTTTCGGCAACCGGCACCTCCAAAGAAGAAGAATTGCTGCGCGCCATGCAGGCAAGAGTAATTTTTGAAGCGTCGCGAGCAACCTCAACGGAATAAAGAATTACGAATTAGGCATTATGAATAAAGCCGGAAATAAAAAAGAAAAGGCCCAAACTGAAGCGGTATTATCTATGGGCAAAGTGGAGCCGCGGCTGATTACCGACGAAATGCAGGAGGCGTATTTGGATTACGCCATGAGCGTTATAATTTCCCGCGCGCTTCCGGACGTGCGCGACGGCTTAAAGCCGGTGCATCGCCGCATTCTCTACGCTATGTGGAACATGGGACTGCGGCCCGGAGCGAAATTCAGGAAATCGGCAACGGTTGTCGGCGAAGTGCTGGGCAAATATCATCCGCACGGCGATACGGCGGTTTACGACTCGCTGGTTAGGATGGCGCAGGATTTTTCTTTCCGCTATCCGCTTGTTGCCGGTCAGGGCAACTTCGGCTCAATGGACGGAGACGCGGCAGCGGCCATGCGTTATACCGAGTGCAAACTCGCTCCGGTTTCGGAAGAGCTTTTAACCGACATAGAAAAAGAAACGGTTAATTTTGTCCCTAACTATGACGGCAGCCAAAAGGAGCCGTCCGTGCTGCCGGCAGTACTTCCCAACCTTCTTCTAAACGGCACTTTAGGCATTGCCGTGGGCATGGCCACCAACATTCCGCCGCATAATCTGACGGAGCTTTGCGACGGCATAATCCATTTGATTGAAAATCCGGACGCGGCCGCGGCTGACCTGATGCAATTTGTCAAAGGCCCTGATTTTCCGACCGGAGGAATCATTTACGATATTAAAGAAATCCGGCAGGCCTACACTGTCGGGCGCGGCGGAATCGTGATACGCGCCCGGGCCGAGATTGTTGAAGACAAGGGCGCGGCAAAAATTATCATCAGCGAAGTTCCCTATCAGGTCAACAAGGCCGCGCTTTTGGAAAAGATTGCCGAGCTGGTCCGCGAAAAAAAGCTGGAAGGCATCAGAGATTTGCGCGACGAGTCATCCAAAGAAGGCGTCAGAATCGTGGTGGAGCTGCGCCGCGACGCTTATCCCAAGAAAGTTCTTAACCGCCTTTACCTTCTGACTCAGCTCCAGGTGACTTTTCACGTGAACATGCTGGCGGTGGTTGACGGCATTCAGCCGCGGGTGCTTAACCTCAAATCAATGCTTGAGGAATACCTTAAGCATAGGCAGGAAGTCGTGCGCCGCCGCACGGCTTATGACCTTGCCAGGGCCAAAGAGCGCGCGCACATCTTGGAAGGGTTGCGCATAGCTATTTTGCATATTGATGAAGTAATCAGGACTATCAAAAAGTCGCAGGATCGCGACGAGGCGCGCTCCAATTTGATGAAAAAGTTTAAGCTTTCCGAGGCGCAGGCAATAGCCATCCTGGAGATGCGCCTTCAGCAGCTGGCTAACCTGGAACGGCTGAAAGTTGAACAGGAATTAAAGGATAAAAAAGCTCTGATAGGGGAACTGGAATCAATTTTGGCGTCTTCAAAAAAGATTTTGGGAGTCATTAAAAAAGAAATTTCGGAGCTTAAAAATAATTACGGCGACGAGCGCCGCACGCAGATAATCGCTCATGGAGTCAAAGAATTTTCCGCCGAGGATATTATTCCCAATGAGCCGACAATCGTGATGATTACGGCCGACGGCTATATCAAGCGCCTGCCGCCGGACACTTTCAAAACGCAGGCAAGGGGCGGCAAGGGCGTGATCGGCGTTACCACCAAAGAGGAGGATGTGGTCAGGCATTTGTTTGCCACCACCACGCACGCCGATATGTTGTTTTTTACAACCCGCGGTCGCGTCTTCCAGCTTAAGGCCTATGATATTCCGGCGGCCACGCGCACGGCCAAAGGCCAGGCGCTTCAGAATTTTCTCCAGCTTGCGCCCGGGGAGCTGGTTTCGGCCGTTCTGGCCGTGCCGGAACTTGGCGAAAATAAATATCTGGTGATGGTGACCAAAAACGGCCATATTAAAAAGACCGACATTTCCGAATTCGCGTCCGTAAGAAAAAGCGGCCTTATCGCCATCAAACTTAAGGGAGACGACAGCTTAAATTGGGTGCTGCCAAGCACGGGCAAAGATGACATTGTGCTTATCACCGCGCAAGGGCAGAGCATCCGTTTTCCGGAGAAAACCGTGCGGCCGATGGGCAGAACCGCCGCCGGGGTAAGGGGCATTAGGTTAAAGAAAAAAGCCGATTATGTCGTCGGAATGGACATAGTTGAGCCGGAAATGGTTAAAAAGAATATGCTTGAGCTTTTTGTGCTCTCCGCCAACGGGCTTGGCAAGCGCACTAATCTTAAAGAATACAAAGCGCAGGGGCGCGGCGGTTCCGGCATTAAGACAATGAATGTAACCGCTAAAACGGGAGAGATCAAAGCCGGATTTGTGGCCAATGCCAAAGACGAGCGCGACCTGATTGTTATTTCCGCCAAAGGACAGGTTATCCGCCTTTCCTTTGCCAGCGTTAAGGTCTCCGGCCGCGCCACGCAAGGAACGCATCTTATGCGCTTCCGCGCGCCGGGGGATAAGATTGCGTCAGTGACGTTTGTTTAAACAGAAATGCGAATTATATACGAATGCATCCAAATGATACGAATAGAAAAAATCCCTGAAATTCAGGGATTTTTTAGAAATGCGAACGAACGGCGCGGGTAACATCAGCGATATCAGAGCCGCAGCTAAGGAGAAGCAGCGAGAGGAGAAAGACAAAACCGATGATTTTTATAATTGTCTGGGCGATTTTTACCGGCCGTCCGCTTCCGAAGATTTTTTCCACTGTTTGCGTCAGCATTATGCCGCCGTCCAGAAAGCCCAAGGGCAGAATGTTAAAGGCGGCCACAATGACCGAAAAGAAATATCCAAGAAAAACAAAGCTTGCCGCGTTAAAAGAAGCCGCCTCCGCGCCGCCTCTAAAAGCGCCGATTAAGCCGCGCCCCGCCTGCGGATTCAGCGTTGTCATTATCTTCCAGACGTTAAGGATTATTTCGGGCACGGCCGCGACAATACCCAAACAAATTTGTCCGAACAGGGCGAAAGTGTATTTTGCCGCGAGGAGCGGAGCCAGATACGGCTCTTCAACAATTCGCACCACGAACCTTTGCCCAAGAGCTTGGACTTCGGCGCCGGGAAAGAAGATAAAGAGAATTGAAAGCAGGATTACGGCCGTGAGCAAATTCATCAGCACGCCGGCGGAAAGGATGACCATTTTTTTCCAATAGAGCGCGTCTTCATAGCAGGTGCCCGCGATGGCCGCCTGCTCTTCCTCGGGCATATATCTGCTTTTCATAATTATGTAGCCGCCCAAGATTATCGGCGAAAAGACAACGGGGAAGTTTTTAGTGCGAAAAATCGTGATTCCCGGCCCGATGCCGATGGAAAATTTTTTTATTCCGACGCCAAAGGCGCGGGCCGCGAGAGCGTGGCCGGCTTCGTGGCCGGCAATGATGAAAATAAAAAGCAGGATAACCGCCAGAAGTTCCATCGGAGTTTCTCCTTTTTCAAAGAACGGCATCAGCTTAACATGAACGGCAAAGGTTTGACAAATCAGAAGTTTGGCTATAAGCTGTAAGCTATAAGCCGTAAGCTAAATTTTTTATGGGTTTACCCGGACACCGTCGGACATCTTCGCATAAACGCCGCCGCGCTTCGCATTTTGCTTTGCGCAAGCTTAATTTGGCCGTTTGCGAAAAGTGCAAAAAAGCAATTCTTCCTCATAATGCCTGCGCCTTTTGCGGCACCTATCAAGGAAGGCAAGTTTTAAAAATTAAAGAAGCCGCGGGAACTAAGAAAGTAGAAAATAGAAAGTAATCACCCTTCGGGTGATCAGCCGGAGGCTGAAAAATAGAAATTTAAAATTGAAAATTAAAAATTAGAAATTGATAATTTTATTCGTTCCTTATGTCCAATCGCCATTTAGCCAGAACAATCGCCATGCAAACGCTTTACGAATGGGATTTTAACGGCAAAAAGAATGATTTGGCCTACAAGGCCATGGAGCACAATCTTAAAGAGTTTGCTCCGGAATTTGAGGGCAAGGGCTTTGTTAAGGAACTTATTGACGGCGTCTTAAAAGATATCGAGGCCATAGACGCGCTGATCACGCAATACGCGCCGGAATGGCCGCTGGACCACATCACCGTCGTGGACAGAAACATTTTGCGGTTAGGGCTTTATGAATTGAAGTTTTCCGAAACCGTGCCGTCAAAAGTCGCCATCAACGAAGCCATAGAATTGGCCAAAAGTTTTGGCGGGGAATCCTCGGGCAGGTTTGTGAACGGAGTGCTGGGCGCGATTTATAAAGATATGCTGATAAAAGGCGAACTTAAAGAAGCTGATAAGGAAGAGCCAAAAAAGAAAGAATAACATGGAAAAAGATTTTTCTTCGTTTGAGGAAAAGCTGGGAGTCAGCTTCCGCGACAAAAATTTATTGATTCAGTCGTTGGTGCACCGTTCATATTTGAACGAGCACCCGGATTTTCATTTGGGGCATAATGAGCGGCTGGAGTTTTTGGGCGATGCCGTGCTGGAGCTTGTGGTGACCGAATATCTTTACGAGCATTATCCCAATCCTGAAGGCGAGCTCACCAACTGGCGCGCGGCGCTGGTCAATGCCATTATTTTGGCCGATGTCGCCAAAGAGCTTGAGGTGGAAAAATATCTTTATCTCTCCCGCGGCGAAGCCAAGGACTCGGCTTCCAAAGCGCGGCAGTATATTTTAGCCAATGCTTTTGAGGCGATTGTCGGGTCAATGTATCTGGATTTGGGCATGGAGCAGTGCAAGGTATTTATAGGCGAACGTGTGCTCTCGCGCCTTCCCAACATTTTGGAAAATAAGCTTTATCTTGACCCCAAGAGCCGTTTTCAGGAAGCGGCGCAGGAACGGTTGGGCGTCACGCCAACCTACCGCGTTTTGGATGAAAAGGGTCCTGACCACGCCAAATGGTTTAAGATTGGCGTATACTTGGGAAGCGAGCTCATTGCTTCCGGCGAAGGCACAAGCAAACAGGAAGCGCAGGTTGACGCGGCCGCTCACGCGCTGGAGGAAAAAAAGTGGTGAATTTAAAATTTTATGACTTTAGAACAACTTTTGAAATTAGCCGTTAAAAAGGCGGCTTCGGATTTGCATTTGGTTTCCGGCCAGCCCCCGACGCTTCGCGTTGCCGGCGAACTCATGCCGGCGGAAAAAGAAGAAGCTTTATCCGCCAAAGCGGTTGAAGATCTGGTTAAAAGCATTTTGACCCGCGAACAGGAAGAGATTTTTACCAAAGAAAAAGAATTGGATTTTGCTTATCAGGCGGGCGAAGCGCGGTTTCGCGTTAACTTGCATTGGACTCGCGGCGCTCCCGGGCTCTCCGCCCGTCTTATTCCGGCGGAGATTCCAAGCATGGACGACCTTGGATTAACCAAGGAGGTGCAGGAATTTATTGATTTGCCGCACGGGCTGGTTTTGGTGACGGGCCCCACCGGCGCGGGCAAATCCACCACTTTGGCCGCCATGCTTGAAGCCATTAACCTTAAAGAAGCCAGAAACATCATTACTTTGGAAGACCCGGTGGAATTTATTTTCAAACAAAAAAAATCTCTTGTTCGTCAAAGAGAATTGGGAGTTGATATGAGGTCTTTCAGCGATGCCTTAAAGCACGTGCTACGCCAGGACCCGGATGTCATTATGGTCGGCGAAATGCGCGACCTGGAGACAATGGGGGCGGCCCTGACTTTGGCCGAAACAGGCCATTTGGTTTTTGCCACTCTGCACACTTGGAGCGCGGCGCAAACCATTGAACGGGTTATTGATGTTTTCCCGCCGCATCAGCAAACCCAGGTGCGTCTGCAGCTGGCTTTGACGCTAAGGGGAGTTGTTTCCCAGCAGCTTTTGGCCAAAACAGGCGGTGGAAGAGTGGCGGCGCGCGAGATTCTTATCTCCACTCCGGCCGTTGCCAACTTAATCCGCGAAAATAAGATTCCGCAAATGAATGTTGTTATTCAGACCGGAGCCAAGCTCGGCATGGTTTCTTTGGCGCAGGATTTGAAGCGGCTTGTTAAGGAGGGCGCTGTCTCAAAAGAAGACGCGATGAGTTATGTGATCGGCGGCGCGGCTATGGAATTTGCCGAGATAAAATCCTAAAAGTTTAATAAACTATGAACCCGTTTAAAAATAATGGAACTCTCGGAGAGTTAGAATCGGAAATAATGGAGATTGTCTGGCAGATGCCGAATTGTTCCGTGCGCGCCGTTTTAAGCCGGTTGAAGAGGAAGCGCGCCGCGGCTTACACCACGGTTATGACCGTTATGTTCCGCCTTTTTGAAAAAGGCATCTTAAAGCGCGAACTTGACGCGAGCGGGGCTTATCTTTATCGTCCGGTTCAGGGCAAACAGGATTTTTTAGCCGCCGCTTCAAAAAAGATTATCAGCCGTTTGCTTAAAGAATACGGCGATGTTGTGGTTGCTCAATTTATGGATGTGATTGACGGCATGAAGACCAAAAAAATAAATACTTTGCGCAAAAAGCTTAAGAAAATAAAATGAAGCCCGCGCTTGAAAGAAAAGCCAATGGTATTTTTTACCAGCTTATGGGCGCGGGCGCTATTTTTTTTACCGCGCTTATTTTTTTGGGGATAAAAATATACCCCCAAATCATGGCCGTCAAACAGAGTTTAACCAAAAAGATTGAAACCGTCTGCGGCTGCGCGAATTATTTTGATTTTAACGTTCATCCGTTGCGCGCGGCCGTTCCTTTAATCATAGGATTGGCGCTGGCGGCCTTTTTTTTATTCTTTGCCCTACAAATCTATCGGTTGAAGCGGGCTACCTCCAAATTCATCAGGCAGAACGTTAAGAAAGCCGGCGCGGCGCCTTCGTTCAAGTTAGCCAAGGCCGCAGGTTTGTTGGGCCTTGCCGGCCGCGTTAGTGAAGCGGCGGACAATAATCCTCTGGTTTTTTGTCACGGTTTTTACAGGCCCAAAATTTGCGTGTCTTCCCAACTGGCGGAACGGCTTACCGAAACGGAGCTAATGGCGGTGCTCTCGCACGAGAAGCGCCATCTTCTCTCCAGAGAGCCGCTGCGGGCTCTTTTGGTGAAACTGCTCGCCAAAAGTTTGTTTTTCGCGCCTTGGTTTGCCTCTCTCGCGCAAAAATATTTTACTTACGCCGAGCTGGCCGCTGACGAATACGCCGCCCTAAATCTGCGCCATAAGGCGCCGCTTGCCCAGGCGCTGCTTAAGATTATCCAATGGGAGCGGCAGATTATTATCCGCGATTATCTGACGCTGTCGTTTTTTGAAACAGTCACCGAAGAGCGCATCAATAAATTGGCCGACGACCGCTATCTTCCCCGTTTTAGAATTTTTACGCCCCGCTCTCTAATCGGCAGCTTGATCATCGGCGCCGCGATTTTTGTTTTTTACAATTTTTTTGACGCGCCGCCGATTGTCGCTTCAGGCGGGCGGCTGGCGTCGTCTTGCGAACTTCCGCCTGTTTACGCGATAACCGTCCATGGCGAGAACTGCGTCTTGCGCTCCATTTCGGCGGACGAACAAAAGCAAAGCGATTATTCCTCCGTAATAAAGGCGGAGCCGAAAGATTTTGGTTCTCTTGTGGATAACTGATGTTTGACAGCGGCGGCCGCCGCTTACTATACTTTGTAGTAGGCGAAAGATGAAATTTTAAAATTTATTTATTTAATTTTTTAAACATATGTCGCAAGATGCAATGCCGCACGAGGCAAAGCCGGAGATGAGCGCGGGAGCGCCTGCCACTCCCGCCGGTTCTAATACCTTGGTTTTGCGGATTCCAAAGGTGAATATGCAAGCCGCTCTTTTGGGTTTGGTCGCGCTCATTACGGTTTTTCAAACCGTTCAGTTGTTTCGGCTAAGCAATAGAGTCGGTCCGGCTTCCGCTAAAGCCGCTTCGGTAAGCTCTCCATCTGCCGCCCCGCAAGCAAGCTCTTCCAACGCCGATGTTCCGGAATCAATGGTCGGCGGCTGTTAGTCCCCGAATTTTAATTTAAGAATATGATTGAAAATACCGCGCCAGACGAAGAGCGCGATTTAAATCATTTGCCGGACGCTCCGGCGCCGGCTGATAATGATGAGAGGGATGTTTCATGGCCCCAATATTTTTTAATGGTGGCTCTTGGCGCCGGCATCATCGGAACTTTGCTAGTCTCCAAAACCGTTTTTGGCATAGACAGAAAAATCGCCGCTGCCAGGGAAGAAGCCAGGCCGGCCATAATTAAAGTGATGAAAATTATTGCCCCGCAGTGCGCCAATTGTTTTGTCGTTGATGAGGCCTTAGCCGAACTTAAAAAACAAAATGTTTCCATAAAGGAAGAGCAAGAGCTTTCCTTTGACGCGCCGGAAGCGCAATCTCTTATCCAGAAATTGGAGATTAAGAGGGTTCCTACTTATATTGCCGTCGGCGAGGCGTCTAAAAAGAATTTGGAGGGTTTTGTTAAAGCCAACGGCAGGTTAAAAGACGGCGCCTTTGTTTTTGACCGCGTGACGCCTATTTTTATTGACACGGCCACGAAAAAAGAAACGGGGTTTGTCGCCGTGACCACGATTGGCGATCCGTCCTGCCGCGTTTGCGCCAAGCCGCAGGCGCTGGTGCAATCACTGGCCGGGGCGGGAGTAAAAATCGGCTCCAGCGAGGAATTGGTTTGGAATTCCGTTGCCGGGCAAAAACTAATTGAACAATATAAAATTAAAAGCGTGCCGACCGTTCTGCTTTCTTCGGATTTGAATTATTACGATGACATTAAAGCGGCCTGGCTTCAAAGGATAGGGACAGAGGAGCAAGACGGCGTTTTTGTGGCGCGCGAGATTGCCCTTCCTTATCGCGATATTGGAAAAAATAAAATTACGGGATGGGTTGATATAGTTTATGTGACTGACGCGGCTTGCAAAGATTGTTATAAGCCGCAGGAGACGCATAAAAATATTTTGACGCAGGGGATGGGGGTCGCGCTTAAATCGGAGAGAACGGTTGATGCCGGCAGCGCCGCCGGCCAAGCGCTGATTAAAAAATACAAACTTGCCCAGATTCCCACCATTTTGCTTTCGCCTGACGCCGCCGATTACAGCCGTCTTAAATCGGTGTGGCCGCAAGTGGGCACGGTTGAACCGGACGGCTGGTATGTTTTCCGCAAGATGGATCAGGTTGGACCCGTCGTTTATAAAGATTTGAGCGCCAATAAGATTGTCCGGCCGCAGCAAAATAGCTCAGACGACAGCGCGTCTCATCATTAACCAATGATTTTATGTTTAAAAGCGTTATTTCCGGTTTGACCG
This sequence comes from uncultured Gammaproteobacteria bacterium, assembly GCA_964609095.1. Lineage (GTDB taxonomy): Bacteria > Patescibacteriota > Patescibacteriia > CAZSQN01 > CAZSQN01 > CAZSQN01. Next base: position 29,362 of record CAZSQN010000007.1, read on the forward strand.
CGATTTTTAAAGACAAATACTACCTTAAAGCGGCCGCGTTTGCCGCCGGCGCGTTTGGTCTTCTCTATTACTGGCTGTTCAGCAAAGTCACATCCGTGTCAGATTTTTTCCAAATGGCCCAAAACGGAGAATTTGGAAAATACGGCAATCTTTACGCTTTTGCTTATTGGTCAACCACGATTGTGACTGTTCTCGCCTTTGGCGTTTCCGCGGCCTCCTTGGTGTGGCTGTGGCGCCATTCTAAATTGAGCAAAGCGGCCGGCGGTTCTAACGCGCTTGGCGCGGCCTTTGGTGCGCTGGGAGCCGCTTGTCCCGTCTGCGGGGCGTTTTTGCTTTCACTGCTCGGGGTGGCCAGCGGCGTTTCTCTTTTTCCGTTTAAGGGATTGGAGTTAAAGTTTTTAAGCATGGCCTTTATTGTCGGCTCAACCGCGCTTTCCGCGCGGAGGGCGGCTGAGGCGGAAGATTGCGAAGAATGTTCCGATATTTCAGAGCGCCATTTCCAGGCAAATTCTAAACTGAATTTTGCCGCGTTGAATTCCATGGAAAAAACTTTTACTTGGATTTTGATTCTTTTGTTTTTTGTGAACCAGTTTTTAATCAGCTCCATTGCCGTTTCCGCCGGAGTTTCAAGCAATGGCGGATTTGTCGGCAAGCTTTTTGGCGTTAGAACCGCCGCCGCCAAAACCATCATCGCCCCCAAGCTTAATCCGGACGGCCGCACGACCTCGCTTGTTGAACAGCCGACAATCACGGATGTCCCTGCTAATCCGAACAGTGGAGACGCGCTTACCGACGCGAAGGTTGTGATGTTCGCGACCGGCAAGCCGTTTTACGCGCCGGATGATATTTCTTTTGACGACCCGATTAACGCGCAGAAAAAATGGGGCGCGTTTGAAGGAAGCGTCCGTTTGAGCGGCGAGGCGCAGGCGCGCTACAACAAGCTGATTGGCACGATGGTCTGCAGTTATTGCTGCGGCGGCCCAAAAAGCGTGACGCTTATCAAACAATGCGGCTGCGCTCATGCCAAGGCGGTAAGAGGATTTTACAAATATATGCTGCAAACCTACGGCAACCAATACAGCGACGAGCAGTTAGTCGGCGAATCCCACCGGTGGTACGCGCTGTGGTATCCCAAAGGCATGCTTGAAGATTATCTGCTGGCTACGGGAAAAGGCAATGTTTTGCCTCACAAGACCCACGGCGGCGCCGGCGCCGACGGCAGGCACGGATTATAATCGGAACAAAAATTAAACCCGCGTTTGTTGCGCGGGTTTTGTTTTTTTGTTATTATGAGCCAATATTTGTCCCCGTAGTTCAATGGATAGAATGCCTGGCTTCGGACCAGGAGGTTGTAGGTTCGACTCCTACCGGGGACACCAAGCATTTTTTACGCACCGCTAGCTCAATCGGCAGAGCGACGGACTCTTAATCCGCAGGTTCTGGGTTCGATTCCCAGGCGGTGCAAAAAATAAATCCCTATTGTAAAATAGGGATTTATTTTTTCCGGGAATCGAAGCCGACCCGAGCGCCGAGCTGGCGAGGATATAAGCGAGGGCGGCGGGCTGCGAAGGAGGAGCGTAAGCGACGGGTGAGCAGGATTCCCAGGCGGTGCAAAAAGAGAAATCCCTATCGCAGAATAGGGATTTGTCTTTTGCGGCTGGGAATCGAAGGGTGCCCCTTTTTTATCTTTTTTATGATATAATCCTAATAATAAGGTGTGGAAAGGGGCTAAACCCTGTTTCCATTACTTAAATTTTAATCAAACCTATGGATACGAAAAAGATTTTAATCGTGGAGGACGAGGAGACCTTGGCTAAGGTTTTGGAAGAAAAATTCAAAAAGGAAAAATTCAAGGTGGAAGTGGCTTACGACGGCGAGGCGGCCATGCTCGCGGCCAAACGTTTTAAGCCCGACCTTATTCTTTTGGATTTGATTTTGCCCGGAAAGCACGGCCTGGAGGTTCTTAAAGAGTTAAAAGCCGATGCGGAGCTTAAAACCGCGCCGGTGATTGTGCTTTCAAACATTGATTCTGACGAGTCAATAAAACAGGCCTTGGCGCTGGGAGCGGTTGATTACTTTGTTAAAACCCAGCACGCGCTTAATGAAGTGATGGAAAAAATAAAAAACCAATTAATTAAAGGAAAATAAAAAAAGCGGCTCCCAAAATCAGTTACGCGCGGGCCGCTTAAGATTTGTTAGCTTGTGGCACCTCTTAAGAAGATTCCGATTTCATTTTTGACCGCGCGCACCTACCTGATTTTAATCATTGTTTTAGCCAATCTCCCCGTTTTGGCGATTAGCTTTTTGTTGTTTTTTGAACAAAGAAATTTTGCCCAAGAGGCCGCTTTTAGAGAAGCGGAACGGGTGGCCGCCACCGTTGCCGGCAGCGGCAATGAATTTATTGAAAAGGCGCGCGGGATTTTTGCTCTTATCTCCAAAGTGCGCAGGGTAGAAGAGGGCGGCGAGGAGTGCGCCGCGTTTTTGGCGGACGCGCTGGAGATAAATTCGTTTCTCCTGAATATGGGAGTAGCCGCGCCTGACGGAAATATTATTTGCGGTGCCGGCGCTTTTCCCGAGCCGCTAAATCTGGCGGATAGTTTTTGGTTCAAGCACATAAAAGAAAGCCGGGATTTTACCGTTGGCGAATATCAAATCACTCCGCTTGTCGGAAAGCCGATTGTTTATTTCGGCTACCCCGTGTTAGATCAGAGCGGAATGCTTAAAAAGATAATTTTTTCCGGTTCGGATATTTCGTGGATTGAGGAATTTATCCGCGAGTTTAATCTGCCGACGCAGGCGCGCTTAATGATTATTGATGAAAAAGGCGTTATTATCGCTCAATTTGACGAGGACAGCGCCGTGATCGGTAGAGATATTTCAAAGAGCGCTCTTTTTAAAAACATTTTGGCCAAGAAATCGGGAACAACGGAAGCCGTCGGTCTTATTGAAGAGGTTCCCCGTTTGTATGCTTTCGCGCCATTGGGCATCGGGGATGAGCCGGACGCGTATATCGCCGTCAGTTTTTCCAAAGAATTGATTTTGGGCCCGGTTAATAAAATTTACATTTTGAACGTCTCCGCTATTTTGGTTTGGGGCATAATGCTCGCGTTTCTGGCCTTTTTTGGCAGCGAGATTTTTATTTCCAGAAGGATAAAAAAGATCAAACAGGCGGCGATGAAGATGGCGGCCGGGGATTTTTCCGCCAGAATCAATCCGCCGTACTGGATTGACGAGCTGGGGCTTTTGGCTAAGGTTTTTGACGAAATGGCTTCCCGGATTGAGGAGCTGTACAAACGGATGGAAGAGAAAATCAGAAAGGCCACCAGCGATCTTTCTTTTAAGGTGCGGGAGCTGGAGAGCTCGCGCGCCGCCATCTTAAACATCCTCCAGGACCTTGACCGCGCCAAGACCATTCTTGAGCGGGAAAAAGCCCGATTCCAGGCCACCTTGGAGAGCATCGGCGACGGATTTTTGGCCGTGGACAAAGAAGGCATAATCTTTTTGATAAACGAGCCGGCTTTAAAAATGTTCGGCGTTAGGCCTGACGAGGCCACGGGCAAACTTTTCTCCGATTTTTTTAGTTTAGAAGACGAGAAAGGCAATGCTGTCGCCGAAGACAAAAGACCCATAAAAATGGCTTTGACCATGGGGCAGAAAACAGCAACGGATTTGCTTTCGCCTTCGTTTAATATCGTGAAAAAAGATAAAACCAAGTTTCCGGCGGCTTTGTCCGTGGCTCCGATTAAAACGGACGGCGAAACCCTGGGCGCGGTGGCGATTATCCGCGACATTACCAAAGAAAAAATTATTGATAAAGCCAAAACGGAGTTTGTCTCGCTCGCCGCCCATCAGCTTCGGACGCCTCTTTCCATTATCAAATGGTACGGCGAAATGCTGCTTTCGCCCAAAGAGAAAATGCTTATAAGCCAGAAAAGATATCTGCGCGAGATTTATAAGGGCAACGAAAGAATGATAGAGCTTGTCAATGCGCTTCTTAACGCCACCAAAGTGGAGCTGGGAACATTCCTGGTTTCTCCCCAGAAAATAAATTTGATTCCGTCCGTGGAGGAATCAATTTCTCAATTCGCGGTGGAAATAAAAAAGAAAAATCTGGTTTTTGAGAAAAAATTATCATCCGAACTGCCCAAGACGATTATGGCTGACCCGCAGATGATTCCGATTCTAGTTCAAAACCTTTTAGGCAACGCGGTTAAATACACGCCGCCAAAAGGAAAAGTGTCTTTTGAGGCCAGCTGTTCGGATGAGCAGATTTTATTCAGGATTTCCGATACCGGCTACGGCATACCGAAAGAAGCCCAGTCCAAGATATTTACGAAACTTTTCAGGGCTGATAATGTTAAAAAACGGGATACAACCGGAACCGGTCTGGGCTTGTACATTGTAAAAGCGATTGTGGAGCAGTCGGGAGGGAAAATCTGGTTTGAGTCGGAGGAAAATAAGGGCACGACTTTTTACGCGCTCATCCCCGTTGAGTGCAAGAAATATAAAGCATTAAAGATTTAGCCAAACAATATGAAGGACAAAAAAGGACAAAAAAAGAAGATTTTAATTATTGAGGATGAGCCGGCTGTTTATAAGGCCCTGTCTGACCGGCTGATTAAAGAGGGATATGAAACCGTTATTGCCACCGATGGAGCAGAAGGCCTGCAAAAGGCCATCAAGTGCAAACCGGACCTTATTTTGCTTGATATTATTCTTCCGGTTATGGACGGCATGACTATGCTTAAGCTCCTGCGTGAGCAAAGCTTTGGCAAAAAAATACCCGTGATTATCCTGACCAATTTAAGCAACGGAGGAATGACGGCCGAGGCATTAGAGCAGGGGGCGTTTCATTACCTGGTCAAGACCGACTGGAAGCTTGGCGATGTGATTAAAAAAGTAAATGACGAGCTGACGGGCAAATAAATCAGTCGTTTGGCAAAAGACCCCTGATTGAGGGGGTTTTTGTTTTAGGCCGGCACAGCTTGACTTTTTTAAGGGTTTGTGTTATAGTCAAATGTTCCTTAAAAATAGGGAATTTACGCTTAATCTAAGGAAAAACACCTTAATGTAGTTGCGCCTATTGTATAGGCGCAAAAGCGAGCGGTTTAAATCACCTTAATGTAGAAATGCCTGTTGTACAGGCATTTAGCGCAGGCTGCGGCCGAGAGTCGCTGGTTGCGATTAGAATCGCGACCGGAGACAAAGGCCGCAAAGCCGAGCAAGGGTCGTTAGCTCAACCAGGCAGAGCAAGGGACTTTTAATCCCGAGGTTGCGAGTTCAATTCTCGCACGACCCACTGATGTCCCCAAACCGCAACTAACCCCGGCGCATAAGCTATGTGCTGGGCAAAACGCAAAACAAAGGAGAAGGAAGATGAAGAAGATGAATGCGGCGTGTCTGTTTTCGGTTGTTTTCTCGGCGTGTCTTTCCGGCGACCGGCTCTTGCCGATTCCGGCGGCTCCTCTTTGCGAGGAGAGCGCGGAGTGCGGCGACGGCATTTCTTGCACCGTGGACGCTTGCGCCAATGGCAGCTGTGTCAGCGAGCCGGATGACGCAAGATGTCCTGCGGGCTATGCTTGCGCGACCGAGGTCGGCTGCGTGGCCCTTCCCCCGGATGCCGACGGCGACGGGTTCGCCCAAGGCGGCGACTGCAATGACAACGACGCGGCCGCTCATCCCGGCGCGAATGAAGTTTGCAACAACCGCGATGACGACTGCGACGGATTGTCGGACGAGGGCGATGTTTGCCCTCCGGACGACAATGACGGCGACGGGTTCGTTGTCGGCGAGGATTGCGACGATTCTGACGCGTCCATTAACCCGGATGCGGACGAGGTTTGCAACAATCGCGATGACGACTGCGACGGATTGTCGGACGAGGGCGTGTGCGGCGGCGACGGAGACGCTGATGCGGACTCTGACGTTGACAGCGATGCCGATTCTGACAGCGATGCTGATGCGGATGCTGACGCAGACGCGGACACCGATGCTGACTCGGATTCGGACACGGATTCAGACACTGATTCCGATTCTGACGCCGACAGCGATGCTGACGCGGACGCGGATGTTCGTCCGGACACCGACGGCGATGGCAAGTTTGACGACGAGGACAACTGTCCTCTGGAACCAAACGCCAATCAGGCCGATTGGGATCGGGACGGTGACGGCGACGCTTGTGACCCGTGGGAGCCATTGCCGGAGGAAGGCGATACCGACCGCGATAACGTCGGCGACAGCACGGACAATTGTCCCGCGATTGCCAACGCCGGCCAGGAGGACTGGGACGGCGATGGCTTGGGAGATGTCTGCGATTCTGACGCCGACGGCGACGGTTTCGCGCCGCCCGAGGATTGCGATGACGGCAATCCGGACGCGCATCCCGGCGCCTTTGACCCGGACGGCGACGGCGTGGATTGCGATTGCGACGGCAATGACGGCCCGTCCGATTCGGATTTGGACGGAGTCAGGAACTCGTGGGACAACTGTCCCTGGGTTGCCAACGCCGGTCAGGATGACTGGGATGGCGACGGCGCTGGCGACTATTGCGATTGCGATGCCGACGGCGACGGCTACGATCAGTGGGACTGCGCCGGCGACGACTGCCAGGACATGAATGACGCGGTTTACCCGGGCGCGACAGACCCGCCGACTGACGGTTGGGACTGGGACTGCGACGGGCTGGACGCTTAGTTCTTTTTTTGCTCTTTGCGGGGCGGTTGGTGGAAACACCTGCCGCCCCTTTTCTTTTTGAAATTTTATTATTATGCTGGCTTACGTATGCGGAAAGAAAAAATAATTATTGCCGGATATTTTGCCGTTGTCATTATTCTTGCCGCCGTTGCCGGAATCGGGAGAAATCTGTCCGTTTACGCTGATATTTCCGCGGGTACGGCGCGATTTCCCGTTGTTTTGGCAGCTCTTTTGGCCGGAGTCATAGTAATGTTTTACGCGCTAAAGCACACTCCTTCGCGGAAATGGGTTTATGCCGGCGCGATTTTTGCCGCGTTTATTTTTTTATTTTTGCCGCCTATTGCCTCCGGCGACGCTTTGACCTCGCTTTTCCGCGTTAAAATTTTTGGAATAACCCGCTTAAATCCGTATCTTGTCGCGCCCTCGCAATTTCCCGGAGATTCGTGGCCGATGGGAGGAAGTTGGCGTCATATTCCCATGCCTTACGGCCCGCTTTGGGTGATTTTTTCCATAATTTTTATTCCTTTCATAAAATTTAATTCCGTTGCCGTCGCGCTTATTTTTTACAAACTAACGCTTTCGGCGATGGCTATTTTTGCCGGACGGCTTTTATATAGAATCGCGTCTGAAATCGGAACGGACGGACGCAAAGCCGAATTGCTTTTTTTGTGGAATCCGCTGGTTTTGCTTACCGTATTTTCCGACAGCCACAATGATATGGCGATGCTCTTTCTTTTTTTGCCGGCTTTATATTTTTTGCTTAAAGAAAATTTTAGATTGTCCTTGCTGGCTTTAGCCGCTTCCGCGCTTGTAAAATATGTCGCTATTCTGGCTTTGCCGTTTTTTATCCTTCATATTTTTCGCCGGACCGGCAATGTTAAAAAAACGGCCAAGGCCATGATTCCTTCTTTGATTTTTCCTTTTATCGCCTTTCTTCCTTTTTGGAAAGGGGCAGAAATTTTTCGCGGATTATTTTTAGCCTCGTCCATTATTTCCCCCAACTCTTTCATCGTTCATTCCGGGAATTTGCTTGGGGCTAAAATTTATTTTTACGACGGCCTTAAACCGTGGATATGGGGGATTGCTCTAATTTTAATCGGAGCGGTTTTTTGCTGGAGCGCGAAAGGAGAGGGGAGGATTATAAAAGGAATAATCCTTGTTTTTTTTATCGCGGCAATGTCTCTAACCGAGCTTTTTAATTGGTATCTGCTTTGGCCGTTGATTCTTTTTCCTTTGGTTTATGAGCCAAAATGGAAAATGTTTTTGTTATATGTTACTTTTTTCGGCGTCTTGCATATTGACTGGCGGTTTTGGAAGTCGGCCGTTTGGGCTTTGATTTTATCCCTCGCGTTAACGGTATTGGACGAGCGCAAAGAAAAAATCAGGCAATTGTGCCAAAGCAAGGTTTTTGGTAAACTTTAAGAGTTATGCTCTACAAAGATTTATTTGGTAAAACGCGCAAAACCGCTCCGGCTGACGCCGAGTCCGCCAATGCCAAACTGCTTATTCGCGGCGGCTTTACGGACCAGCTGATGGCCGGTGTTTATTCCTGGCTGCCTTTGGGCCTCCGCGTTTTGCGGAAGGTTGAAAATATAATAAGAGAAGAGATGGACAATTTGGGCGCCCAGGAGGTTTTGCTCCCGGCCCTTCATCCAAAAGAAAATTGGGAGCAAACCAGCCGCTGGGATTCTATGGATGTGCTCTTTAAGGTGAAAAGCCAAACGAAAAAAGAGTATGCCTTGGGGCCCACGCACGAAGAGGTTATCACCCCCTTGGTTAAAAAATTCGCGCAATCATACAAGGATTTGCCAATTAAGCTTTATCAGATTCAGACAAAATTCCGCGATGAGCTGCGCGCTAAAAGCGGCGTGCTGCGCGGGCGCGAATTCGGCATGAAAGATTTGTACAGTTTCCACAGGAATGAAGATGACCTGAAAGCGTTTTATCCCGAGGTTGTTAAATCGTATCTGGAGATTTTTGACCGTTGCGGACTCAAAGCATATCTTACCACCGCTTCCGGCGGCAGTTTTACCTCCGGCTATTCCGATGAATTTCAAGTTATTTCTCCGGCGGGCGAAGATGTAATCGTCATTTGCAAGAATTGCGAAAAGCAAGGCAAAAAAATAGCTTACAACGCGGAGGTGTTTAAGACCCTGAAAGTATGCGGCGTTTGCGGCACTGGCTTTGAGAATGTTCAGGCAAAAGAAAAAAGCATTGAAGCCGGAAACACTTTTAAGCTTGGCGTTAAATTTTCCGACGCGTTTGATCTCCAGTATGTTGACGAGGCGGGCAAAAAGCAAAAAGCGGTGATGGGCGCCTTTGGCATCGGCACTACCCGATTAGTTGGAGCGATTGTGGAAGCCAATCATGACGATAAAGGCATAATCTGGCCGGCCGCCGTGGCTCCTTTTGACGCTCATCTTGTTTTGCTTGCGGGGAAAACAGGCGGCGCAAAAGTAAGGGAAGCGGCTGATGACCTCTACGGCGAGCTCCGCCGCGCCGGAGCAGATGTTCTCTACGACGACCGCGAAGATTCCTCGGCCGGGGAGAAATTTTCCGACGCGGATCTCGTAGGTATTCCTATAAGGATAGTGGTGTCGGAGAAAACTTTGGCCAAGGACTCGGCGGAAATCAAAGAGCGCAAAGAAGACGCGGCAGAGCTTGTTCCGTTGTCCAAAATCGCGGCATATTTAAAATAAACGTAAATACGGATAGCGTGCGGATAGATGCAAATGATACGGATAATCCGCGTCATTTGTATGCATTCGTATTTAATCCGCATTATTGTTATGAATAAATCAGAACTCGCTCAAAAATTATCTGAAAAAGTAAACTTGTCAAAGGCCAAGCTTGAGGAGGTGCTGGAAGCGTTTACTGACGAGGTTACGGCAACCGTAAGAGGCGGGGGAGAAGTAAATCTTGCCGGCTTTGGCGCGTTTTCGGCAAAGGCGCGCAAGGGCAGAAGCGGCGTCAATCCAAGAAATCTTCAGCAAAGAATTGAGATTCCGCCGATGCGCACGCCAAAGTTCAAGGCGGGAAAAAACTTAAAAGAAGCGCTTAAATCATGAAGCGCATAACCTGAAGCTTGAAGCATTACAAAACCCCGCTTCTGCGGGGTTTTATCTAATGTTACACGTTTCATGTTTCACGTTACATGATTACCGCGCGTATTCTATCACCCTGGTTTCGCGGATAACGGCAACGCGGATTTCTCCCGGGTATTTTAATTCGTTTTCCACACGGCGGGCAATGTCAGAAGCCAGCTTGTAAGCGGCAAAATCATCAATTTCCTTTGGCGACACAAACACGCGCAGTTCTCTTCCGGCCTGGATGGCGTAGGCCTTTAGAACTCCCGGAAACGAGGTGGCCAGCCCTTCAAGCTCTCCCAAACGGTGGGCGTATTGTTCAAGCGTGTCCTTTCTGGCTCCGGGGCGCGCGCCGGAGATAGCATCAGCCGCTTTGACGATAATCGCTTCAACAGTTTTGGGCTTGTCTTCATGATGGCCGATGCAGTGATAGGCGACATCTTCCGGAAATCCGAATTTTAACATTAGATTATAGCCGATCTCCGGATGCGACCCCTGGATGTCATGGTCAACCGCTTTGCCGATGTCGTGGAACAAGCCGCCTTTTTTGCAATTGGCAACGTCGGCTCCAAGCTCTTCGGCGATTTTGGCCGCGATATTGGCCACTTCCATGGAGTGAAGCAATACGTTTTGTCCGTAGCTTGTCCTGTATTTGAGGCGGCCTAAAATGGAAGTCAATTTGGGGTCAACGCCGTGAATGCCCAAGGCATAGAGGGCGTCTTCGCCGGATTTTCTTAAATCAAGAGCCAGTTCTCTTTTTGCTTCTTCAATTGATTCTTCAATGCGTCCGGGATGGATGCGGCCGTCGGCAATAAGCTTGTCAAGCGCGCGTTTGGCGATCTGCCTCCTGACGGGAGAAAAGCCGGAGACGGTAATGACATTAGGCGTATCGTCAACAATGATTTCCGTACCCGTAAGCTGTTCAATTGTTTTGATGTTGCGGCCTTCTTTCCCGATAATGCGCCCCTTCATCTCGTCCGAAGGAAGCTCCACGGCCGTGGTGGTTGTTTCAGCCGAATGCGAGGAGGCAATGCGCTGAACCGCGGTTGAGAGAATTTTTTTGGCGCGGCGCTCCAGTTCGTCGGAGGTTTCCGCATCCAGTTTGCGCACTCGCGTCATCAGCTCTTCTTTGCTCGCGGCCTCAATCAATTCAAAAAGTTTTGCCTTGGCGTCCTCTTTGGGCAAGCCGGCAACCATTTCTAACTTTTTTAATTCATCTTCGCGGATTTTTTGTATTTCCGATTTGACTGTTTCTACCTGGGTAACCTTTTCCTGCAGTTTTTGCTGCTGGGATTGGAGGTCAAGCAGTTTTTGGTCAAATAGCGATTCGCGCTTTTCAATCCGTTTTTGCAGTTCTGAAATTTCTTTTCTCCTGGCCGCTTCATCCCGTTTGACTTCCTCAATCATGCGCAAGGACTTCTCCTTTGCCTGGAGCATCATTTCCTGCGCTTTGGTTTTAGCTTCGTTTTGTATTTTTTCGGCGCGTTCTTCGGCCGAACCGATTTTTTTATTGGCTAACGCCTGGCGGATTAGATAGCCGGCAACGGCGCCGATGGAGCCGCCGGCAATAAGCCCGATGAGTATTGTATTTGACATAAATGTGCGCACCCATAACATTTCAGATTTATGATTTTTGATTTAATCTAAAATAAATTTGAAATTATAAATCTGCAATCTGAAATTTATAATTATTTAATCTGCGTTAAGTGTAGCACATTTAAGCTCCGGAATCAAGTATTGGGTCGGATTTTCTCTTAAATTGGCCATATTAACGGCATCTTTTAACGAACAGTCGCCGATGCGCGTGCGTTCAAGTTCTTTAAGATAGCCGCCGACTCCGAGCATATTGCCAATATCGCGGGCGAGAGCACGGATATAAGTTCCGGAAGAAACGGTTGTTTCAAAGCGCGCCAAACCATGCCCATATTCCAAAAGGTTGAGAGATTTAATAGTAACTCTGACCGGCGGAATCTCAATACTTCCGCCCGCGCGGGCGATTTCATAAAGTTTTTTGCCGTTTATTTTTTTGGCGGAATAAATCGGCGGAACTTGGTTTATTTTTCCGACAAATTTTTTAAATGCGATTTCAACTTCTTCTTTTTTGGGGAGGGGCGCTCCGGATTCCGTGATAATCCCCTCGGGGTCATCCGTTGTTGAGCGGACGCCAAAAGCCATTGTCCCGCTATAAGTTTTTGGCAGGCCCTGGATTTTGGCCAGCTCTTTTGTGGCCTTGCCTATTCCTATAATAAGGAGCCCGCCGGCAAAGGGGTCAAGAGTTCCGGCGTGTCCGACTTTGCGGATTTTGAAAATTTTCCGCACTTCGTCCACGATATCGTGCGAAGTCGGTCCAGCGGGCTTGTTGATTAACAGAAAACCGTTCATAGAAATGAACTCATACAAGATTTCCACAAATGTCTGTCATCCCCGCGCAAGCGGGGATCCAGCGGGAGATTGGCCCAAATATTTAACGACTGGATTCCCGTTTTCACGGGAATGACAGTCACGCTGTAAGTTTGTCATTTTGGCTTAATATAAAGATAATTAAGTAAAAATTATAAATGAATTAAATAATTTATAATCAATAAATGGCAATCAATCAAGTTTTTTATTAATTTTGTCAGGATAAGTTATCCCCAGATTTATCTGTTGACGCCGTTTTTTTTTGATATTATGAGTACATAATAAAATAACTCTTTTTAATATCTATTTTCTAAAAATAGATTTAAGACATATTAAGTATGCGTAACTTTAAAAATAATTTTTTATCTTTATTGCGCAAGAGCGGCATTGGATTAATTGCGTCTCTTTTGCTCCCGTTTGCCGTTTTTGCCGTAACAACCATTAGCACAAATCTCGCCACTGACGGCTCTTTGACCGTTTCCAGCACATCCGCGACCTCAACCTTTTCCGGCGATGTCTTGATTTCCGGCGTTGACATTCAATTTGGAAATGCCACTTCCGACAGAGTATGGATGACCGGCCGTCTTGCTTCAAGCTTACTGCCGACTTCAAACGCTTCTCTTGACCTCGGCGCTTATGTCAATGCTTGGCGCAACATTTACGCTTCCGGCACCCTCTATGCCGGTGGAGTTAGCACCTCAACTTTAGACAATGTTGTCATTGGCGGCAGTACCAGAGCCGCTGGCAACTTTACCAACCTTGACTTTAACGGCACAGGCGTTTTAGGCGACGGAGGCGATGACATCGCCATTAATTCCAACGATTGGGACATTTCATCAACCGGCGTGGCCTCCAATCTTTCTTTAGCCACTTCCACCATTGATAATATGACTGTCGGCGCCGTCACCGCTTCCACTGGCGCTTTTACCACTCTTTCTTCAACCGGCGTCTTTACTCCTACCGGCGGCATTGCCACTTC
>CAZSQN010000008.1:0-12793 GCA_964609095.1 uncultured Gammaproteobacteria bacterium
CAAAATGTTGAAGAGCGTCGCAGGTTCCTAATGCGTATTCTTCGTCAAGAGGAAGACCGGTCGTGCCTTCCATTCCAAGGTAGATGTTGTAGAAGCCGTCGCGGACAAGCAGCGCGGTTCGAGGGTCGGGATTATAGACCAACGCTCTGCCATTACCCGATGCGGTGACAAAGTCCTGCAGGATGTGGCCGTTTCGCGGATGCACAAACGGCGTGCCGCCGTTATCGCGCGCCCAGCCAACCATATCTTTGCTCAAACGGTCGTATGCGGAGCGGAAGGATTGGCTGATGCCATCATCATGCCAACCAGTATCTCCATAGATGCCGGCCAGTGGATGGCGAATCCAGCCGATGACGCGGAGATTTCTTGAACCGGAATCAACTGAATAATGGCCGTTTTCAAACGAAACATTTACTTGGCGCATGACTTCATCAGAGAGATTATCGTCGCAAAGTTCTCCGTTAGCGCCATAGGCAACCCAGTTTTCTTCAATCAGGCCAAGACGGATAAGGTTGCCGTTTTCTTTGATGACTTTGCTCACGACAGAGGCGTGGCCCGGGTGGGCATATAGCTCATTTAGTTCTTCATCCGAAAGATTGGCATGGCAATTAGCTGGCTCGTTCTGGCCATTGTTTAGATAAACAAGGATGTCTGTTTCCCTTGGCGGTTCTGATGAGCCGTTCCTAAAGATGAACAGACCTTCTTCCTGGCTGGCACATTGAAGAGCGCGGGCGGCAACTTTCCAACGTTGGGTGAAAACGGAAATAGGATTCCTGTTGCGATCTTTTGGATTTAACTTTGTCCAAAGATTTTGTGCAAAAGAAGCGCACTGATACTCGCCACTTCCGCCGCCAGTACAGGCGCCGTTGGAGTGAGCTTGCGTATCCATATATTCACCGAGAGGACGTCTGTATGATGAACCACAGATATCTTCATCGTCATCGCAACATTGATATTCATCATTAACTTTGGCGCAAGTTACAAGATTGCTATCAGTGCTTTGAACAGACGAATCAAGCCAATTATCAATACAACCATTTAAGAATATAACCGCGATAACAATGGACTTACCCATTGCTTTTCTCCTTGGTTGTCAAAGACCCAAGTTTGTCCCCGATATTTCGGAGACCGAGAGTATTTATGAAATAACCCTCGCTCATTGCGACAAGCTTTGCGATGAGTAAGGGTTATTTAGCTATGGATTTGAATGAGTTTAGGATTTGATGCCAGATTAAAATATCCTCATCCATATTTTCTACAGATGCGGAAAATTCAAAATTAAAATAACGCTTATTATTTTTAACTACAATAAATTCATTATAACTTCTTCTTCCTGGAGGTTCTTTGCGATAATCCAAAACATGACGTTTAGCAGGTAAATCGTTAATAACGATATATTCTTCCCAAGAAGAACCGCGAAACTTCTCTAGAGTTAAATCCGAATCCTTTACCCTAAGACTAAATTGCGGAGAACTTGTTCCGCTAAATGGACCGTTAAAATCGGCACCTCCAACCTGTTCTTGCCAAATTTCAGGATCATCAGGAATGCGCCTTCCTAAATAATAACCTCCAGACCATTCTTTCGGCATCTTTATCTCAAACCCGAGCATTTCATTCCTATATGTCTGCCAGTCGGAGGTGTCTATTTCCTCCTTCACTAAAGCTTCGGAGGACAGGTCCTCTGTTTTAGGAGGAACATTTACGGGCGATTCTGTTGGTTTTTTACCTTTAAATACGCCGAAATAGCCGATTCCAATGATAAGAGCGGCTACTAAAATGCCGAGTAATATTTTTAACTTTAAATTCATAAATTGATAAAAGTATAACAGGAGAGGAGTGGATGTCAATGGCGCGGCGACTGCACTGTTTGTGCAACTTTGCGCATTACGGAATCTTCAAGATTTTGGTCGCACAATTCTCCGTTATTGCCAGAGGCAATCCAGTTTTCTTCAATCAGGCCGAGACGGATGATTCTGCCGTTTTCTTTGATGATTTTGCTGACTACGGAAGCGTGGCCAGGGTGACTGTCGCTTGGAGGAAACAGATTGCCATTTCTATCTACATTCTGATAGATAAGCAAATCTGTCTCGCGCGGCGGTTCTGACGAGCCGCTGTTAAAGACAAACAAATTTTCAGTGCGGGCAAGTTCGCGAGCTTTGATTAGCCCATTGGCTGCTACGCCCCAACCTCCGAAAGCAGGACCATTTAACGCGCTGTTCCAAAATTCATCTTTGGCGTATCGGACGCATTGATACTCGCCGCTCCCTCCGCCGGTGCAGGCGCCGTTGGAGTGGGCATATATACCAAGATAACGACCAATTCTTTTACCGTAAATCCTCGGTTCGTTTGAATGATCGCTACAATTATCCTCCGTGCCGATACAACACCTGTTATGTGCTTCTGGATTATTTCTTTCTTCGTCGCTAATTTGGCATACTAACCCCGAAGAATTTATTCCTACCTGTTCGGACTGATTATAAACGCAAGCGCCAAAGATGAGAGCGATACCAACAACAATGGACTTACCCATTGCTTTTCTCCCTTTTTTGTCAAAGATCTAAGTTTATCCCGCAAACTGCGGGACCGAGAGTGTTTTTTGAAATAACCCTCGCCAATTAGAACAAGCTATCTAATTAGTGAGGGTTATTATGGAATTGGTTTGAAAGATGAAATAATTGCGTTCCAAATTAAGATATCTTGATTAATATTTGTATCCGATGCTTCAAAATAAAAAACATAATTTCTTTGTCCGTTTTTTGTAACTATAATCTCTCTATAATTTGGATATTTATCCTTTCTACCATCAAGAATATCTTGTTTGGCGGGTAAACCGGCAATAAATATATTTTGATGTTCTCTCGTTATACCAACAACATTTATAAATCTATCCAAAGACAAATCCGAATCTTTAACCCTAACGCGGAATTGCGGTCCGCCAGTTCCAACATAAGCAGCTTGCGAAAAATTAACTTCACCGATCTGCTTTCTCCAAAATTCATCCTCAATATTTGGTTGTGGGCCTATACGCTCAATCCCCCGAGCAATAGTTTTAGGATACTTTATCTCAAACCCAAGCGTTTCATTCCTATACGTCTGCCAGTCGGAGGTGTCTATTTCCTCTGTTTTTGGAGGGATGTTTATAAGCGGTTCTGTTGGTTTTTTAGCCAATTTCAAATAAAAATAACCACCCCCGCCAAGGAGAGTGGCTATTAAAATCGCCAAGACAATTTTGGCTGATTTGGGCATACCCCGCACATAATTTATGTAATAATTAGACAAACTGCATTTTAGTTTTTTTATTTTCCCGCAGCATATTCGTAATAAACAAATTTATGTGCGGGGCATATTTAATTGGAGAGTAGCAGGTCTGTGTTTGGGTGTCAACCTATCCTATTTCCTCAACTATTTTACCAAAGTTTTGAATGTTTCGTCTCCTCCGCTTGGTAAAACTCTAAAACTTATTCTCCCTAACACCTGCCCCCTTTCCGTTTCCACATCCACCCGCCAGCGGCCCGGAGGAACTTGTGATTTTACGGAAAAACCGCGATAGCCAGTTTTTGCGCCGCCGGTTATGGGAAACGACAACCGGTCACGGCTCACCCATTCCCCTCTTGCCTCGTCATAATACTGCCAATTATGGACAATCGTTGCCGCAAGTCCCCTCGGCGCGAAAATGGCCGTGTAAACATAAACTTTACCGTCTTCCGCTTTATGAAATGTCTCTCCGGGCAGAAATCGTTCCAAAAACGGCTCTTCTTCCGCCAGCAAAACATATTTATTGTTAACTCTTTTTATTTCATGGGCGAGAACCGCCTCCCGGATGGCCAGCGGTATGGGCGGAATAATATTTAAAAAATATAAACCGTTCATAAAAAAGAAAATAATGCTTACCACAATTGCAAACCGCGCCAAAGAAGACCGCGATGACGGAGCTATCCGTAGGAGTATCGCGATATAGCCGGCAACCAGAATCAAGCTAATCGTTCCGGAAAAAATAAAAATAGATAAGCTGATAGCCCGCGAGGCAAAAGGAAGAATGATTGAAGCAAGGGTAAAAAGAATAAAATAATATGCTCCGACCTGAACTGTCGGACGGAGATAATAATGCCGGAAAATCTCATTTGAAATCATCAAAAAAACAATAAGCCCGATAAACGGCCAGCTTATAAAAATCGTTCCGCTGAAAAAATAAAAAATAAACGACGCGGAAAGAAGCGCGCCAAACGCAAACTGGAGGACAAGCGGCGTTGAAAGCCAGAGATAACGCCAGACATTTTTTAATTTTAAAACGGTTTCGGCATTATAGGCATTCAAAAATAAAATCGCTCCTCCGGCAATAAGGGCATAAACGCCAAGCAAAACAAAGGCGGCCGTAATATTGATGCTGGTAAAAGTGACAAAATCAGCAGTAACGCCCAAAACAAGCATGGACGGAATCAGCAGCCGCTCATTCCTCGCGTACCATTCTTTGATTTTTTTATAACGAAATATTTTTTTAAACATTCTTTAACTAATCTACCATTCGCGCGAATTAGAGATAGTTAATCGAGAATATATTTGCGCAAATACGATAATTATTAATTCTACAATCGCTTTAACTCCTGCCCCAAAAGTTCAAAGAAAAGAGCGTCGGTCATAAGCTCAATCGGCGCCTTATCGTCCGTGAACACTCGTTCATTCTTGCTGAATTCCCATCTTTTAGAACGGTTGACGAGCGCGTCGCCGATATCGGCAAATTTTTTTGGCAAACGTTTGGCGGCCGCCGGCAAATCCAAAGGCGTGTTGCTTCCCAGCACTAAAAAATTATAACTTTCCGGGACGGAAATAATTTCCACATATTGGAATTGCGACGCCAGGGTATTGGCAATCGCGCGAAGCAAGGGCGAGGAGTATGAGACGGCATTCACATTCATAATAACCGCGCCGTCTTTATTTAATCTTGATTTAACCAAGCCAAAAAATTCTTTGGAAGCCAGATGCGGCGGAATATAAAGCTGATTGGAATATGCGTCCACGAAAATCAAATCATAAAGATTATTTGCATAAGCCATAAAATTTCTGGCATCGGCATTGTAGACATTCAAATTCGGGCGATCCAAATCAAAAAACTTTTTAGCAATTTCTATCACTTTGGAATCAATCTCCATTCCGTCAATCGCAAACTCGCGCTCCGGATACTGGAGCGCGGCGCTCCGCGAGATAGTTCCGGCCGCCAGACCCAAAATCGCCGCGCGCTTGGGAAAATCTTCGCGCAAACTGAATAGCGCGGTGGGATAATCCCAATATCCTTTACCTACATATCCGGAAGGAGTCCAAAGCGACTGGATGCCCAAACCTTCATTAAATCTAAGCTCGCGCCCTCCATCAGCCCGCTCATAAACGCGAATATATTGGTACGGGGACTCGGTTTCATAGAGCAAACCACCGGGCATATCTTTAACGTCGTAAGTAAAAGGCAGAATAAAAGGCAAAATCGCCGCGAATTTTAATTTGCCGCCGATAAGCCCAAGGGCGCCAAGCGCGAGCAGAATCGCGCCGCAGATGGAAATGGTCATCTTGGTGCCCAAAAAAGGGATTAAAACAAGCGTCGGCACAAATGTGCCGACCATGCTGCCAAGAGTGCCGACGGCGAAAAGCGTGCCGGAAACCTTGCCGATATCATTTCTTTCGCTGCCGGCGATTTTTATCAAAAACGGACTGATGGCGCCAAGCATGGCCACGGGCAGCGCGAATAAAAAAAGCGCGGCAAAAAAAGAGCCGATAAAAGAAAGAAAAGAAGCCGGGGCAGAAAGAATCTGCTCTATTATAAGCCGTGAAAGCGGCCGGCCAAGGTACGGGATAACGGAAATAAGCGCGCCGGAGAAAGCAATAATCTTAAAAAGCGTCTTGACAGTCGGAGCTTTTTCAGACAGGCGTCCGCCGGCATAATATCCCAAGGATAAAGCTAAAAGCACAATGCCGATAACGTTTGTCCAGACAAAAAGCGAGGCGCCGAAATACGGCGCCAAAAAGCGCGAAGCGGAAATCTCCAGCGCCATCACGCACGCGCCCGAGATGAACGAAATAAGATAAATATTGCGGCTAGCCATATTAAAATAGAGCCATACTGCGCGGGAGTTAACCCCCAGTATCTTGCGTCAGCTCCGGGAATGCCGGTTGCCCGCAAAAAATCAGTAAAAAATCTAAAAGTTCCGTACCAAAACAATCCAACCGCGCTGACTGCCGCGTCTTTTGCCTTTAGAGCCGTCGACTGATCACCCGCAGGGTGAAATCTTTTAGCAATAAGCATAACTAAACCCATGCCCAGCCCGTTTAAAATTTCAATCAATCCCAAATCAAAACGGGTCCCTTCAGGATAGCGCACGCCCAAAAAGGAATTCGTAAACCTTCCGGGATGAAGATGGGAAAAAAAGCAGCCGATTCTGCCTATGGCCCAGCCCCAGGGAAAGGCGAAGATAATCGCGTTTGCGTATCTTGGATAATCAAAATGATATTTTTTGAAATAAACAAATGACGAGACCGTTGCTCCGGCAAATCCGCCGAAAGAAGAAAATCCGCCGTGCCAAATTTTAAAAATTTCAAGCGGATTGGCGAAAAAAAATTGCGGCTCATAAAATACTATATGGAAAATCCTCGCTCCCGCAAAAGATCCGAGAACAATCCAAAAAGCCAAAGAAGTAAGCCGCTCCCCGCGAACGCCTCCGCCTAAAATTTTTTTTGCCAGAAACAGCGAAACAAGAATGCCCAAAGATACCATTAAACCCCATACTTGGAGCGTTATGGGGCCGAAAACAATGGTCGGAATGTGAATATAAGGAATCATGCCCGCCTCCACACAACTCTTACCAGATGGTCCACTTCTGAAAATTTAATTTCCAATTTTCCCCCCTTATGCGCCCGCGCCACTTGCTTGCCGATGGATACGGCCAACTGATTTTCCGTCGTGGTAATCCTTGCCGATTCTCCCCTGTCTTCTATTTTAATAATCTGGTCTTCCGGATCGCGCAACGCGGCGCGTTTTCCGACATTTCGCGCCAAATTCAAAATTTCCGTTTTTTCTTTTGCGTCAGTTAAGCCATAAAGCATCACCTCGCCTTCATACCCGTCTGTTCCCTCGTGGCCGCGCAAAATATTCGCGCATTCAGCGCAAAGAGTTTCTTTAATCATCTGTCTTTTTAACAAAAGATCAACAAGTTTTTTCGCCGTGCTCCATGTGTGCCAATGTTCATCGTAATAAACCGCGTGGCACTTCTCGCACACCACCACCGGCTTTTTGCCCAAATTCTTTTTATGCCACCATTGCGGCAGCCGCTGGGCAAAATCAGCCGAAAGTTCATCGGCGTGTTTTTGAGTTTTTAAATACTCTCCGCGCGTTTTGCGTTTGATTAAAACATTGCCGGTTTTGCTTATTTTTTTTAGAGGTTTTGAGGGAAGAATGCGTCTTGTCATATTTAAATGTTTAAATGTTTAAATATTCAAAGCGCCGGGCGCTTTGAATGCCACTCGGTCGCGCTTTCGTATGTTTCCGCGACATGAAACAATGTCTCTTCATCAAAATGTTTCCCGATTATCTGCAGTCCCACCGGCAATCCGCGCGCAAATCCGCACGGCACGGAAATTGCCGGCACGCCGGCCACATTGACCGAGACGGTATAAATATCCGCCAGATACATAGAGAGAGGGTCTTTTGTTTTTTCTCCAATTTTCCAAGCGGTGACCGGAGAGGTTGGAGTCAAAAGCGCGTCAACATCGGTAAAGGCCTTGAGAAAATCCCTTTTTACCAATGTGCGCACTTTTTGCGCTTTTTTATAAAAGGCGTCGTAATATCCGGCAGAAAGCACATAAGCGCCGACCATAATCCTGCGGCGAACTTCCGATCCAAAACCATCTTCGCGCGATTTAAGATAAACATCCAAAAGATTTTTCGCGCCGGAAGCGGAATAACCGTAGCGAATGCCGTCATAGCGGGACATATTAGCCGACACTTCCGCCGGCATCAAAATGTAATATACGGCAAGACCGTAAGGAGAAGTGGGCAAAGTTACTTCTTTTATCTCCGCGCCCAGCTCTTCGCATTTTTTAATTGCCTCGCGGGTAACCGCCTCTGTTTCTGGATCTATTCCCTCTTTAAAATATTCTTTGGGAACGCCCAATTTTATTCCCTTCAAACTGTCTTTTTTAAAAATTTTACGTTCCGGCTCTTCCGCGTCAACGGTCGTTGAATCCATTGGGTCGCGCCCGCGAATCGCCTCGTAGAGAACGCGCGCGTCTTCCACTGTTTTGGTCATTGGCCCGACCTGATCTAATGAGCTTGCCATGGCCAGCAATCCATAACGGGAAACCCTGCCGTAAGTCGGCTTAAAGCCGACAATGCCGCAAAGAGAAGCCGGCTGGCGGATACTGCCTCCGGTATCGGAGCCAAGCGCTCCCAAACACGAATCAGAAGCAACCGCGGCCGCGGAGCCGCCGGAACTGCCGCCGGGCACCATTTCCAGATTCCAGGGATTTTTTGCCGGACCGAAAAAAGATGATTCGGTGGAAGACCCCATGGCAAACTCATCCATGTTGGCGCGTCCCATTAAAACAGCGCCGGATTCTTTTAGTTTCGCTATCACCGTCGCGTCATAAGGCGCGATATAATTTTCCAAAATCTTGGAACCGGCCGTTGTCTTTATCCCTTGAATCGCCAAGTTATCTTTTATCGCCATTGGAATTCCGTCCAAGACGGCTTTTCTCTCCCCTTTAGAAATTCTTTCATCGGCGTCTTTGGCCATTTTTAATCCTTCTTTTTCGTTTAATGTAATAAAAGCATTAAGCTTGCCATTCAAATTTTCAGCGCGGTCAAAACAATCTCTAAAAAGCTCGGAAGAAGAAAACTCCTTCTTATCCAAACCTCGGGAAGCTTCGGCGATGGTCAATTTATGAAGTTCCATGTATGGATGATAAGATAATCTTAAAATTCTTCTGGCTGCGGCTCAAACACCGCTTTTACTTTAAGCAAATCATCTTCGCGAGCCGGCATATTGGCGAGAATGCTTCGGCGAGTTTCTTCATCGCAGTTTTTAACCGCATCCGGCCGCGTGATATTTTTGCTTCCGCCCGGCTGAAGAGTCGGTTCCACATCCCTTGTGTCCACCTCATTCAATTTGGACACATATTCCAAAATAGAAGAAATCTGATGCCCGAATTTCTCCTTTTCTTCATCCGTGAGGCCGATACGCGCGAGCAAGGCCAAGTGGTCAATTTCCTGTTTAGTTAATTTCATATTTATTTATTACCTCTTGCCGCTACGGCAAATTGAAAAAAATATTTATCTAAATCTTCAAAAGTGCTTTTGTATTCTTTTCCGCCGGTAAATAAATCAACTAAAACTTCCCGCGCTCTGGCAAGTTCTTTTAGACGCTTTCGCCATCTTTTATCAGCAAGAGTCAAATCCATCAATTCAAGAGCTCGTATCAGCGCGCCTTCCGAAAATTTTTCATTGCGTCCGCGCCAATTTTTCGCTCGACTCACTTCACCGCCAACATTGCCCAACTGTTCCGCAAGAGACATTTGAAACCACCTGCCTTTTGCCAAACCTTTATGTTGAAAATTCATATATTTAATTCTATCTTAATTAAGATAAAATATCAATCCGCTCAAAAAAACAAAAAGACGCTTTGAAAGCGTCTTTATCTTGGAACACGAAATTTATATTCGTGATCCTCATCCATCCAAGGATCTATAGGAATATCGCCGCCTTGTTCTACGACTCTCTTTTTTGCTGTGTCTGCCCATTCTTTAGCTTCTCGTGTCCATCTTTCAAGAGTTTCCTTATCAACCTCAATCGGCGGTTTATTCATCGTTCACTCTTCTTTTTCGCCCATTGCTTAATTGCTTCCGCATCTGCTCTCTGCGCTTCAGTACCCACTCTACGGCCAATCAATACTTCTGCCAGTTCTCGCACATAACCACTAAGTTTCTCTACAACTTCTTCCTTATCTTCAGCATTTGGACACTCGGCTAAATATGCGAGAGCCGATGCTTCTCTGCCATTCATTTTAGGCATTTTGTTTCTCCTATTCTTCTTTGTGCTCTTTTGTGCGATTCCAATTGCTCTCCTTGCGCAATTCTGCAAGCTCTTTCAATTCTTTGCTCCAATGTATCCAAGCTAATATAGCTCAACTTGATTTTTAGTTCTTGTATTACGGACTTACCAAGTTTGGAGAGAAAATATTTGCCATTTTCAGCAAACTGATTGCTTTGATTTTCATTGATTAACGCTCCTTTTTTAATCAAAACTTCCAGCAAGGAAACAAGGCCCATTCCGCTCAAATCCACAGGGCTTTCGGCATAAGCTAAATCATACAATTGCTCATATCCTATTGGCTGTAAACGTTCAATCACACTTACCACAAACAAACATCCAAGCCCTCCAAGTTCCACACCCTTTTCTCCCTGCCAGAGTCGTTCATTAATATGCGCCCAGTCCACATCTGTCCAAAGAGCAGGACTAATCGCTATATAACCGTTGCTTAACTCTACAATCAACCCATCGGCCCTGACGATCTCATAAAGATCGCCTATGGTAAACTCTGGCGCGATCTTTTTAAGATTGCTGCTTATGATTTCTTGCGCCAATCTGCGCCACATAGCCACATCCAACCTTCGGCCGGCAAATTTTAAACCATACTTTCTTAAGGATGATCGCACATCAAGCATTTACTCCCTCCTTTTGTCAAAGAGCACTTTATAATCTAAATCAAACCAAACAAAAAAGCAAGCCATTCGGGCTTGCTGTTAAAAACCGCAATCTGTGCATTCCCAAGTCATGCCTTGACCGATTTCATCCGCGACCTCGCGCCTATTGACATGCTTGCAGCGCGTCTGCAGAAGATAGTGTTGTTCGTTCAAAAGACGCTGACTCTCTTCCAGTTTGCTCATACTTTCATCCAACCTGCTCTGTTTGCGTTCAATTTTGCTCATTTCTTGTCTAATCTTCGCCGGTGTCATTTTTCGCCACCACTCGGCATCATTTGAAAAGGTACTCATGGCGCGCCTCTTTTGACTCTTGGTCGCGCTTCCTTTGGGTTTAACGCTGGCCATATTTCTCCTCCTTTTATCATCGCAGCAGTATACTTTTAAGCCAGCTGCCGAATACGGAGAAATCCGGCGCGCTAATGTTCCCCAGCCGAACAACTACCGCCGTGATAATCATAGGAACCAAGAAAAGAAGAATGGCTAAACCAACCAAAGCGATCCCTGGGCCAGCATCGCTGTAATGTTCGCCTCTCAACATTAAAATGAGAAAAACAATACCAATGACGGATATAACGATAACTGGCAAGAGTCCGGCAAAATAACCAGCTGCGACTCCCGCGAGCGCGATTAAAATCGCATAAACCCATATCATATCTAACCTCCTTGCGAATGTTAAAGAGCGTCTGCCTAACTTATTTGGCTTCAATATTTAAGCACAACCACTGCGAAATGTAAAACAACAACAACTCCGCCCTTTTGGATAAAACCAAAAGGGCGGAGCGTTGCTGCGAAACCAAACTCCGTTATGGGTCAATCACAAACCATGAATGCTCCGGAGCGCCGTCAAAGTTCCCGGCCGGGTCAATGGCTCTGGCCTTAAAGAGATGCTGCCCAAAGGCCAAATTGTCGTATATTTTGGGCGAGCCGCAAGAGCTAAAAGGCGCGTCATCAAGAGAACATTCAAAAGTTGAACCGGCCTCACTTGAAATAAATTCAAATGTTGCCGAGTCCGAAAGTATGGTTGCCATACCAGGATCATTGGTTATGGTCGTCTCCGGCGGCGTAAGGTCAATGACCCATGAAAACTCCGCCGGCGTCGCGTCGGTTAATCCCGCCAAGTCCGTGGCTCTGACTTTAAAAGCATGGCTTCCCTCAGAAAGGCCTGAATAACTGCTTGGCGAGGAACATGGACTCCATCCGGCCGCGTCAAGATTGCATTCAAAGGTTGAACCGGCTTCGTTTGACGAGAACTCAAAGGTAGCCGAGGTCGCGTTTGTCGGATTGACCGGATTTGAAGTTATGGAGGTTTGCGGCGGAGTGGTGTCAACAACCCAGACATATTCAGCCGGCGCGTTATCCGCGTTCAAAGCCAAATCAATTGCCCTGACCTTGAAAGTGTGGCTGCCATCGGCAAGATTTTCGTACGAACGCGGAGAATCGCAGCTTACCCACGCGCCCAAATCCAATTTACATTCAAAGACAGCTGCCTCCGAAGCGTAAAATTCAAACGCGGCGGAAGTTGACGTGGTCAGCTCCGGCGGATTGGCGGTAATGGTTGTTTCCGGCGAAGTAAGGTCAACATTCCAGGAATAAGAAGCGGGAGAAAAATCGGTATTTACCGCAACATCAGTTGCCCTGACTTCAAAAGCATGGCTGCCTTCGGATAGATTCGTGTAGCTCTGAGGCGATGAGCAGGCGCTCCAGCCGCCGGCGTCTAAATTGCATTCAAAGGTTGAGCCGGTTTCATTGGCGGTGAAAGAAAACGCGGCCGAGGAAGAATTTGAATGCGCGGACGGAGAAGAGCTGATGCTCGTCTCCGGCGGAGTCAAATCAATCCTCCAATCATAAGTTGCCGGCGTTTCGTCAATATTGCCTGCCGTGTCTCTGGTTCTTACCTGAAAAGTATGGTTGCCTTCGGGAAAATTAGAATATGTTTTTGGCGATAAGCACGGATCAAATACGCCGCCGGCGGTTGAACATTCAAAAACAGCTTCGGGGTCATCAGAGGTGAATGAAAACGACGCCGAGGTGGAATTAGTGGGACTGTTGGGGC
>CAZSQN010000008.1:12893-40290 GCA_964609095.1 uncultured Gammaproteobacteria bacterium
CCGAAGCAATGGTTGTTTCCGGAGGCGTGATATCAATGGTCCAGGAGTAGGAGGCGGAGGTTGCTTCAAGATTACCCACCGGGTCAGTGGCTCTTGCTTCAAAAGCATGGCTGCCTTCGGACAGATTGGTATAGCTTTGGGGAGATGTGCAGGCGCTCCAGCCGCCGCTGTCTAAATTGCATTCAAGGGTTGAGCCGGTTTCATTGGCGTTGAACGATAAAGACGCGGAAGTGGAATTAGTGGGACTGTTGGGGCCCGAAGCAATGGTTGTTTCCGGAGGCGTGATATCAATGGTCCAGGAGTAGGAGGCCGGGGTGGGGTCAGTGTCTCCGGAGATATCAGTTGCCCTTACTTCAAATAAATGCGTCCCGTCAAGAAGGCCGGCGTAGGCCTTGGGCGAAACGCAAGAAGCAAAGCCGCCGCCATCAAGCGAACATTCAAAAGTTGAATTTGACTCTGTGGCAAAAAACTCAAAACTCGCCTCGCCTGAATTTATAAGCGATGGAGGATATGAAGTAATATCGGTCTCGGGCGGAAAACCGGTTGTTCTGTTTATAAAGACATTTACTTTCGCAGTATCCCCTATTGAGTGCGGTGTAACGATTTCAGGATTGCCTGCCTCATCCAAATTGCCAACAGCGAATACTCCGCTGGCGGGATCATTGGAAAAGATTACCGCATTTCTAAATAATCCTGTTCCATCGCCCAAAAAAGTAAAGAGCTTGCCGTATCCCTGGCCATTAATTACCACATGACCTGTCATGACAAGATCAAGATGGCTGTCGCCATTTAAATCAGCTGCTTTAACATCGGGATCAGAAATAGTTGTAATAATATCGCCGGCGGCATAAGTGGTCGCGCTGCCAAATGTTCCATCGCCATTGCCAAGCAATACGCTCATAGTGCCTGAACCAAGATTGGCTACTGCCGCGTCAAGATGCCCGTCTTCGTTAAAATCAGAAAGCGCGACCGAAGCTGGGGTTAATCCAACAGGAAAGGTGCCCAATGGTGAAAAGTAATCAGGTCCGCCGCCTGTGCCAAGCATAACAGTTATGTTATTGCTGTAATAATTGGCAAAAACCAAATCAAGCTTGCCGTCTTCGTTCAAATCTCCATCATCAACGCCCAAAGTGCCTTTGCCGGGCGGTAAAAATCTTTTTGAGGTAAATCCGCCTACTCCATTACTAATAAATAAGAAAAACTCTCCTATGTTATCATCGGGAGATGACCCAACTGCGTCATCTTTTTGATCATTATTATAATCACCAACAACGATTTTATCTATACTTGAATAGGAATATATTAAAGAAGGATTAGAAAAAGTTCCGTCACCGTTTCCCAAAGCCCAACCTACTGAACTGCCAATCGGTTTTAAAAAAACATCAATATTTTCATCTTTATTTATATCAATCAATTTAAAAAAATTTAGAGAAATAGCCGGAAGAGCAATAAAAAATGGGGCAAGCGCCCCTGTGCCGTCTCCCAAATGAACCGTTAACTCTCTTTCATTCGCTGCCAAAACATCATTGTGTCCGTCTTTGTTAATATCATAAATGACCGTTTGTTTGGGACGACCCCATAAACCATAACTCGCATAAGGGTCAAACTGTAGCTCGGGGCCAAGCCGCGTCGCCTTCGCGCCGGAAACCGCAAAAAAAGAACCGTAAAAAACAACCGCAAAAACAAGAGCCAAAAAGCTAAATTGCTTTTTAAGCATATTGTTTAAATTAAAAAATAATTTACCTAAAGAACTATTTAACCATCTTTAAAAATTCTTTTTCATCAATAACCTTAACGCCCAATTTTTTTGCTTTGTCCAATTTGCTTCCGGCTCCGGGACCGGCCACGACATAATCTGTTTTCTTGGAAACCGCCTCTGTCGGATCGCCGCCCATCCTCCTTACCGCATCTTTGGCGTTATCGCGGCTGATTGTTTCAAGTTCGCCGGTAAACACAAATATCCTGCCCGCCAGCGGCTGCCGCTTTGGTTTGCTCGCCGCTTCAACTTTTACCCCCGCTTTAAGCAGCTCATCAACCAATCTCTGATTGGCCTCTGATTTCAGCCATTCATCAATGCTTTCTGCCACTACCTCTCCCACTCCCTCAATCTTCATCAACTCATCAATATCAGCCGCTCTGAATTTTTCCAAAATTCCGAAATGCTCGGCCAAATCCGCCGCCGTTTCATCGCCCACGTGCAAAATCCCCAAGGAGATTATGAACCGGCTGAGAGATATATTCTTTCTTTCCGCAATGGCTCGGATTATGTTTTCCGCGCTCTTTTCTCCGAATCTTTCCAAATCAACCAAATCGCTTTTCTCCAATTTAAATAAATCAGCCGGCCCGCCGACAAGGCCTTTGTTCATAAAAATCTCAATCTGCTTTGGCCCCAGCCCGTCTATGTCAAAAGCGCGCTTGGAAGCAAAATGGATCACGCGCTCCAAATCTTTTGCCGGACAATTTTTATTTTGGCAAACTATTGCCACACCACCTCCTTTCCGCAAGGTTTCGCGCCCGCAAACCGGACATTTCTTCGGCGCGATTAACGCCCTTTCTCCTCCGGTGCGCAGATTGCGCAAAACCTTGATTATTTTTGGAATAATGTCGCCGGCCTTCTCCAATATCACCGTATCTCCGATTTTAAGCCCAAGCCGTTCTATTTCATCCATATTGTGAAGAGTCGCGTGAGCAACGGTAGTACCCCCGACAAATACCGGCTCCATTACGGCAACCGGCGTTAGCGCTCCGGTTCTCCCGACTTGCCAGCGCACTTCTTTTACTTTGGTTGTGGCCTGCTCGGCCGGAAATTTATAAGCAATAATGCCGCGCGGCGCTTTGCCCACAACCCCCAGCCGTTCAAAAATTTTGTCATCGTTTACAACCGCCACCACTCCGTCTGTCCAATAAGGCAGCTTCTCTCTTATTTTTTGTATTTTCTCGTGAAATTGATTGATTTCTTCCAAATTTTTAGCCGCGGCATTAAGCGGATTAACCGGCACCCCGAGCTTGGCAATAAGCTCGTGCGCTTCTTCGTGCGTTTTCCGCCCCAAATCCGTCGCGAGCGCGTAACCGTAAAATGATAACTTGCGCGAAGCGGTGATTTTAGGATCAAGCTGGCGGATAGCCCCGGCAGCCGCGTTTCGGGGATTGGCAAACGGCTCTTCCCCTTTCTTTTTTTGTTCGCGGTTCAGCTCGTCAAATGCCTTCTTGGACATATAGGCCTCGCCGCGAATCTCTATTTCCCGGCCAATTTTTATTCCTTTTGCTTCGCGCAATTTAAGCGGAATGGCCTCAATGGTCTTGAGATTAGCCGTCACATCCTCGCCAACGGCGCCGTCGCCGCGAGTGGAGCCCTGATAAAACAATCCGTCGCGATAAACAAGGGAAACAGCCAAACCGTCCATTTTTATTTCCGCATAAAAATCAAGTTTGGCCGCGGGTACGATTTTCTGGATTCTCTCATTCCAGGCCTCAAGCTCACCGGAATCAAACACGTCTTCCATTGAGAGCATCGGCGTTTTGTGCGTGACTTTTTTAAAACCGGAGAGAGGAGCGCCCGCAACCCTTTGCGTGGGAGAATCAGGAGTGATAAGTTCCGGATATTCCTGTTCCAACTTAAAAAGTTCGTGTTTTAACGAATCAAGCGCGGCCTCGGAGATGATAGATTTATTCAAAACATGATAGGAATAGCGATACTCGTCAATCGCTTCGCGCAATTTTTTTATCCGTTTTTTAGCTTCTTCTTTGGTCATAAGTTATGGGCATTCTGAAACGCCGTCTTTAACCAAAGAGCATTCCGTAAAAGCCACGAAATCAAAAATTTTCTGAAGCGGCGCCTGGCGCAAAAATGCCGCCTGCATCGTTTGCGCCGTTTTGCCGAATTTTCCAACTGAATTCATTGTTATGACGGCGTGTTTTATCGGCGTCGGCGCTCCCGGATCTCCGCTAAAGGCCCTGACAACAAGATTCCTGACATCTCCGTAATGGGCGGTAAAGCGCAAACGGTAGGCCTTGTCGGAACTAATCGCGCCTATGGTCACAGGCGATGCCGCGGCCGGATAACGGATATTAGTGAAATTTTCTGTCCAATTAATGCTCGCTGACGGCGTCCACTCAACATAACCCGCCTCAATCCAGGAACAGCCCCCGCATGTATCTTCCCATGTTAAAACCAAAGAATCAATGCCGCCTCCGACAGCGGGATTATCAGGATCAAACATATCAACCGTATAAGAATCTTCTTTTTGAAGAGAAAGTATCAAAGAAGGAACTTCGTCGCTGGCGGAACGTTCAAATCTTGACCCGTTGGGAAGCGCCTGCCCTCCTTGAAGCGAAGAAAAAACCGCGTCGGTTTTTCTTATCCGGTAAAGCCCTTGTTCAATGCCTGACTCGGCGGCATAAAACGCTACAGTTCCCTCATCAGCGCGGCGCGAAGCAATAAAATCTCTAAGCAAAAGATCGCCGACGGCGAACCCGGTTACCACCACGCCGGAGAGCACTAAAAGCGACAGAAGAAGAGCGCTGCCCGCGTATTTAGAATTTAGAATTTGGAATTTGGAGTTTGGCATGCTTATCTTTTATAAACGCGGCTTACAACCGTAATCTGGCCGTCTATTTCCGCGCGTTCTTCCGGCAAATTGGACTCGGCGCGCAGTTTCGCGGCAATTGTCACATGCGGCTGCTCATCTGCCGCGTAAGCGCCGGTAACGGGGTCAAACAAAAACGGATCGCGCTCGGGCGAAACGCGAAAATCAATTTTGTCCCAAAAAATATTTTTTGTTGAAAGCGGCGAACAATTGCCTAAACTGTCGCAGACAACAAGGCAGGGATGAGACGCCTCTACGCATTGCGCCGGTCCGCCGGAAACGCGAAACGTTTCGGCGTTCCCGTCTCTGTCCCGCAAGTAAAGAAAGTTCGCGCTCTTTGGCGCGCTGCCGCCGTAAGCCGCGTAATCAATCGTGCCCGCGCGAATCTCCCTGGAGATTAATTCAGCCGCAAAACGCGCCTCGCTTCCGAGCCTTTGCCGCGCCCGCACGCTCTTTTGCGCTCTGCTGATGGCCAGATAAAGATCTGCCGTTGCCGCCACCACAATTGAAAAAAGAGATACGGCCACCAGCATCTCCACCAAGGTAAACCCTTTACTACAAAAACCTAAACGCTGAACGCTAAACGCTGAACGCTTTGTCTGTTTATCTCCAGTCATAGATATTTTCCACAAAACTGGCGCGGTGCTCGCGCGCCCCCACGCTCCAGAGCGTATCAGATATGGCTTCGATGCCTATTTTTTTTGAAGCGCAAGACAATCCGGATGTTTTAGTAGAGCCGTCTTCGCAAATGGCGTTTAAAGTCAGAATTCTCCTATAGCCGGTTTCTTCCGCGGGCGGAGGCAGGATATCGCTTGGAAACTGGAGCATCAGCCCGTCTGCCGTCTTTAGCATTTCCGCTTCCGCGTCGCCTATGGCATTCGCGCCGAAACTGACGGTCCATCCGTTGTCAGACGGATTAAAATAGGCAATGCCCGTATAATCAAATCCCAAACCCTCAAGGCCGGCGTCAAACGGCTTGGACTGAAGCCAATTTGAATCGCGGATTTTTCTTACTGCTTCAATTCCCTCTTTTGCCAAATTGGCTCCCATGGCCCGCGCTTCCAGCTCTTTGGCGCCGTTTATGCTTGCGGTCAGAAGCGTCAGCATTCCAAAAACGCCGGTGGTGATAACGCCGATGGCGACGATAATTTCAAGCAAACCCTGCCCAGAGCGACATTTAAATATTGAAATATTTAAATATTTAAACATATTATTTAATGCCCACGGCTCCGGAAATCCTTTCAAAGCGCACTGTTTTGGCATTATCTGAAAACTTATGCCCAAGAACAATATCGGCGTAGCTGTTAGCAACGCCGCCATTTATATAAGCTGTCGGCTTAGGCGGACG
This sequence comes from uncultured Gammaproteobacteria bacterium, assembly GCA_964609095.1. GTDB lineage: Bacteria > Patescibacteriota > Patescibacteriia > CAZSQN01 > CAZSQN01 > CAZSQN01. Next base: position 18,828 of record CAZSQN010000008.1, read on the forward strand.
AAAAGCAATCGTCAAAGTCGGATTAGCCGGAGAAACATTTTTTAAAATAACATTTCCCGAATTGATATATTTTAATCTTTTAATCAGCTCGCCGTTCTCATAAGCCAAGTCCCCGTCCAAATCGGCAAAAAGGTCATATTGGCTTGCGTCCGCGGCCGAAACAAAAACGCCAAATCCGCCTGTTGGCAAAATATCCATACACGCCGCTCCGGAGCCGCAGCCGAAAGGAGGACAGATATCACCGTCATTTGGCCCGCCAAAACAAACCGGCGCGAGCTCGCCGGAGATGGTGCGGTTATTGGCGTCTCTTATCGCTTCAACCAAATTGGTTGCGCCAAAAGTAAGTTCGTCGCGCATGCGCCCTTGGCGCAAATTGGCCACCATCACGCCGGAGATGGTTGCGAAGATGGAAATGGAAACAATAAGCTCTATCAAGGTAAAGCCGACCCGAGCTTTTATCCTAAAGCTTATGGCTTTTAGCTTTATCATATCCCCAGACGGTTAAAATACCATCTTAAAATCGGCTCGCCGTAATATAAAGAAAATGCGGTTCCCAACGCAAGAAAAACGCCAAAAGGCACCGCGCTTTTAAAATTTGCTTTGCCCATCAAAATCATCGCCAGTCCGGCAACCGCTCCCGTTATGTAAGAAATAAATAAAGCCAAAATAATTAAAGGGAATCCCAGCATCGCGCCGATGGCCGCGCCAAGCCGGATATCGCCCTCGCCTATCCAAATTCCTCTCGACAGCAGATATTGCGCTCCAAAAAATCCAACCGGAATCAAAACTCCGAGCAAAAGCGAATACAAGCTTGCGCCAAAGGCGAAGTTCCAGATAAAAGCAAACGCGGCTGTCGGCAAAACCACCGTATCGGCAATCAAATTATGCTTTAAATCAAAAACAAAAATAACCAAGAGGGCTGATAAAAAAACAAAATCACGCCATACCTTGACGCCGATACAAACATCAAAAAAATTAAAACAAGCGCTCTGTCCCGAAGCCGTATTTTGCCAAACTGCAAAAACAAAAAGACCGGCCGTGATTATTTCCAGCGCGATATATTGAAAAGGAATCTTCCAGCCGCAACCCTTGCAGCGGCCGCGCTGCGCCAAATAAGAATAAACGGGAATCAGCTCCAAGACGCCCAAAATCCTGTTGCAATTGGGGCATTGGCTTCTGCCGGCTAAAATGGACTTGCTCGCTTCCAAACGATAAGTCCAGGCATTTAAAAAACTGCCGATAATCGCGCCTAAAATTCCGGCTAAAATAAACGCCACCATATAACTTAATTATAACACAATCAAAACAAAACTCCCTTCTTTGGGAGAAGGGAGTTTTTAGCCATATTTTTTATTGTATTCCGGCAGGCGTTGCCGTTCTGGCTCCCGCCGCCAATCCGCCGGTGCCTGATTCAAGAGTGAATGCTATAGAATATGATGCGCACGTAGTGGCAGTGCAAGCCCCTCCCGATTCTGTCAATGATGTATAAGCATATGAATTAGACCCCGGGTCGTCCGGAACAAGACCCATATAAGTTGTGCCGCCCGCGTCGCAAGCTGCGACAAAACCATCTTCGTCAAAACAATCATGAGTGCTATCACCCAATGTTGTTGCGCTAGCTACCCCCGGATAGCCATTATTGTCTCCCGAGTAAAGCTCAAGCGCTGTTTGCAATTGCTTTACATCAGCCACCCGTTTGGCATCGCGGGACTTTGATCTGGCGGTATTTAACGCCACCACAGCCAAGGTTGACAGCAGTCCTATGATTGCAATCACAACCAAGAGCTCAATAAGAGTAAAACCTTTATGATTTCTTTTCATAAACACCTCGCTTTCTTAAGAATTAGTCGGGATAATAAATTATCCACAGTTTAACTTTATATTAAAAGTATACACCATTCGCCAACAAATTAAAACTGTGTGGAAAGATTATACATCGGCAAAATAATGGCCGCGACCATCAGCCCCACCGCGCCGCCCAGCACGACCATAATCAACGGCTCAATAACCGTGGAAAGATTGGCCACGAAATTGTCTATCTCCCGGCCGTAAAATGAGGTAAGCCGCTCCAGCACGGAATTTATTTTGCCGGTTTCTTCCCCCACCGAAAGCATCTGGGAGAACATTGATGGAATTTCTTTTCTTGTTTCAAACACGGACACAATCGGCCGCCCGTCCTCCACTTGTTTTTTAGTTTCCAAAATAATTTGTTTGTAAGCGGCATTTCCCACCACATCGGCGGCCACGGCAAGCGCCGGCACCATATCAACTCCTCCGGAAAGCAAAGTATGCAAACTTCTTGTAAGCCGCACCAGATAAATCCTCTTAAAGAGAAAACCGAAGATAGGAACTTTAACTTTAAACGAGTCCCAATAAAGCCGTCCGCCCGCCGTTTTAACATATCGCCTAAAGCCCGCAACCGCGCCGACTGCTCCGGCAACAACAAGCCACCAATAGCGGGTTAAAAAATTTGAAGTGCCTATAAGCAGCTTGGTGGCAAAGGGAAGTTCCGCGCCGGAAGTGGTTAAAATATCAGTCAGCCGCGGAATGACAAAAATCATCATCACCGCTCCAACCCCCAGCATCCCGGCCACGATAAAAGCCGGATACATCATAGCGCCGCGAATTTTTGAAATCAGGTCATAGTCCTTTTCCTGCTGGTCGGCCAGATACGTGAGCACCTCATCCAGCCGTCCGGTTGTTTCGCCCGACCTAATCATATTTACGTAGAAATCGCTGAAAATCCTGGGATGGCGTCCCAAAGACAAAGACAATTTAGTGCCCGATTCCACATCTCCGGCCACTTCCAGAACCGTTGCCTTCAACGTTTTGTTTACGGTCTGGCGGCTGATGGTGCGAAGCGATTGCACAAGCGGCACGTTGGCCCCTTCCATCACCGCGAGCTGCCGCGCAAAAATAACCAAATCCTTTATCCTGACTCTGTCAAAAAATTTGATTCTAAATTCAAAAATGCCCGGGCGTTCGGCTTCCTCCAGCGCAATCTCAAGCAATCCCCTGTCGCGCAAAGTCGCCTCGGCCAAAGCCGCTGTCGCGGCTTCAACAATTCCTTCTACCCCGCGACTCTCCTTGCTTTTAGCTTTAAATCTATATTCAGCCATCTTGTTAGATGTTAGCTGTTAGCCGTTGGCCGTTGGCTGTTAGAAACAATTTTCTAAAAGCTGCAAGCTATAAGCTAAAAGCTGAAAATTAATCCCCCCGCTCTTCGGCTATGCGCAGCACTTCTTCCAAAGTCGTTAATCCGGAAAGAGCTTTAATGATTCCATCCTGAAGAAGAGTGGTCATTTTTTGTTTTTTCATCTCCGCTCTTACTTCATCGGGAGGAAAACCGGAAGCGATAAGCCGCTTCATGGCCTCGCCGAAAACCAGAATCTCCGCGATGGCCACGCGCCCCTCATAACCGGTTTCGCCGCACTTTTCGCAGCCGCGGGCGGCAAAAAATGTATAAGCGCCGGCGGAAGATACCGGTATAAGCGAGGGGTCTACTTCAGCCAATTCTTTTCTCACTCTTTCTTCCAATTCTTTGGGAACGCCGGTTGCCTCTTTGCAAACTTGGCAGAGCTTTCTTGCCAGCCGCTGGGCAACGGCCATATTAAGCGTGGCGGCCAAAAGAAACGGCTCCACATGCATATCAATCAGCCGCGGCACAACGCCAAAAGCGTCATTGGTATGAATGGTTGAAAAAATAAGATGCCCGGTAAGCGCCGCGTGCACGGCAAGCTCGGCTGTTTCCACGTCTCTGATTTCGCCCACCATAATCACATTGGGGTCCTGGCGCAAAATGGAACGAAGCCCCGAAGCAAAAGTATAACCGACCTCCGGCCTAATGTTTGACTGATTTACTCCCGGAACATAATACTCAATCGGGTCTTCCAAAGTGATAATATTTATTCCTTCGGAATTTAACAGGTTAAGCGCGGTGTAAAGAGTTGTTGATTTGCCCGAGCCGGTCGGGCCGCTGATAAGGAATAGGCCGTGCGGCTTCTTTATATTTTTCATTATTATTTCCACATGGTCGCGCCTAAAACCAAGCTGCTCCAGCGTCGGAACTCCGGCAGAAGTATCCAATATTCTCATCACCACCTTTTCTTGTCCGGCAACCGGCAGGACGGAAACGCGAAAATCAATAATTTTTTTATCTAAGGTCTGCGTAATGCGCCCGTCCTGCGGTATGCGCGTTTCATCAAGGCGCAGGTTAGAAAGCACTTTAACGCGGCTGATAACCGCGTCATGAATGTAACCGGGCAGTTTTAGGACAATATGAAGCACGCCGTCAACTCTATAACGGACGCGCGACTCCTGCCCGAACGGCTCAATATGAATATCCGAAGCGCCTCGCGCCACGGCATTGGCCATAACCACGGAAACAATGCGCGAAACCGGCGCGCCTTTTATCACTTCTTCCAGCGGAATCGCTTCGGCCTTTTCTTCTTCTCCTTTGGCCGGCACGAACTTCTCTTTTGCCGCTTCAAGCGCTTTTTCCACTTCGGCTCCCAATTCTTCATAGCGGCGGATGGCCGCGGTAAACGAATCGCCGGAAATGATAAAATGCTTTATCTGCAACCCGGCTCCGGAAAGCAAAAATTCAATCGCCTCAAGCGAACCGTAATTGCTTGGGTCAACATAGCCGACCGAAACAATATCTTCCTCGCGGGCAAAGGCGATTGCTTGGTGCGCTTCGGCGACGGAGCGCGGAATCAGCTTGATAATTTCAAGCGGAATTTCAACCGTCTGGAGGTCAATATAATCAACGCCCAAAAGTTTGCCGTTTAGACGGACAATTTCTTCTTGGTTTGCCAAACCCATTTCCAAAACAACTTTATCTATGGCGCGGTTTGTTTCGCTGGCGGCTTTAATGATATTTTTATGCTGCTCCGGCGTGATTTTTCCCTCATCCAGCAGGATATCTATGATAGTTGCCGCTTGCAATATGGCCATATTTATAAATTTTTATTGTCTCTCCGTTTCCTCGCGGGCCGGAGGAATAAAAGGATTCTCGCGCCCCATTTTTCCCGGCCTCAAAGGATAATCGCCAAAAGCGCGCAATTTTCTAAAATCTTCGCTTCTTAGCACTTCCGCCTCCGGAGTAACGGCCTCAAATGTCTCTACTTGCGGGCTCGGGAGCGGCAGCGCCTTTTTGCCGCGAAGACGAAAAATAAAAAAGCCGATGCCCAAAATGGCCAGAGCCAAAATCATAAGCTGAATTGTATTTTTTCTGCCTTTCGCCGGCATAAATTTTATTATTCCAAATAATACGCGCGTAAACGGATGGAATACGCATTGCTTGCCGGCGCGTAGGCAAGCGATTGAATATCAAACAATCTGATGCTTACCTCCAGCGCCTCAAGAAATGTTTTTAATCTGATATAGTTTCCCCCTCCCGCGCCCATGGTAATTTCCACGGCCTTAAGCCCTTTTGGGAATTTGCCGCGCGGCTCGCCGGTTCCCGCCGCGTCAATGGAAAGAAGAACCAACCCGCTGGCTCGCGCCATTTGCGACACCGAAGCGATAATGGACGGCTCGTCGGGAATCGGCGGAAAAAATCTTTCAATCTTTTCTCTGTCTTCCATGCTTATTGAATTTAATGCCGCCACGGCGGACTTAAGCTTTGCCAATTCTTCCCCTCTCGCCTCAAGCTCCTTTTTAACTCTGCCGGCATCAAAAATGCCGCCCGGCTTAAAACGGGCGATTTCATTCTTAAAATAAGCAAGATACGCTCCGCCGAACATTAAAATCGCCGCCAGCGCAAGCGTTGACCAAAAATGTTCGGCTAAAATTGATTGTTTTTGTTTTTTCGCTTCCGGGGCCATAATCATTTAAACGCTTCCGGCTTAACCGTCAGGGTTATGGAAAATTTAATTTCTTTTACAATTCCTTCTTCCGAAACATTTGCCGACATCGCGCCGATAGCCGCGCGAAGAACCCTTGTTTTATCCTCTCTAAACGCCGCCACCTGCCTGGCGGCATCTTCAAAAGTCGGCGCGCTCGCTTCAAGCAACAAGGTTTTCCCTTCGGCGGAAGCCAGCAAATTTGAATAATGCACTTCCGGTATGGTTCGCTCCTCAAGAAGCGCCAGCACTTTCACAAACGAAGGATGCTCGGGAAGCAAGGCGCCGGCCGCGAGAAGAGAGCGCACCAGACGCGATATTTGAACGTAATCCTGCTTCAGCCGGCCTGTTTCTGTTTTTATTGATTCTATTTGCGCGGAAAGTTTGGATATTTCATTTGTCTTTTTTTGTTCTAAACTCTTTGCGTAAAAAACCCCCGAAACAATAATGCCTGCTCCTAAAACGCAAAAAGCGACCAGACCCGTTGCCCGCCTTCTGACATTCACCGGTTTCCAAAGTTCGCCTTCTTCAGGCATCAAGCTTACGCGAAGCGTTTGTTTTTCTTCAGCCATAGCTCACTTTCCGACTGCGCTAATCATTCGGGCTCAAGTCTTCGCCCTCATTATCGCGCAGTCGCCGCTCACATTCGCGCTTGTACGACAAGCACGACTACATTAAGGCGTTTTTTAAAATTTATCCTTGCGCAATTTCTATTCAAACTCCCTCATTGCCAGCCCCGCGGAAACGGCAAAACGCGGCGCGATTTCGTTAAGCACCGGCCGCAATTCCTCATGAAAGAGAGTTCTGGCAAAAGGGTCGCCGATATAAGCGTTTATCCCCAAAAGCTTGGTCAGAAACGCGGCCAATTGCGGCAGAGTTGCCGAACCGCCGGTTAAAATAAGCTTTTCCACTTTTTTGGGCGTTTCATTCTGCCCGGCGAATAAATTAAAACTGTAACGGACCTCATTGCCGATGGGTATAAACACCTGCTCCAATGTTTTGGGAATCTGGCCCTCGGCAAAAAGAGTTCCGAGCATCTTGGCATCGCGCTTAAACTGTTCCGCGTTAGACGGATCCATCTGCAGCATGGCGCCGATGGTCTTGGTAAAATTAAGGCCGCCCAAGGCAATGGAACGGGAAAGCACGGGAACTCCGTTTTCAACAATAATGACATTGGTGCGCACCGCCCCGATATCCACTATGGCAATGATTGATTTGTCTTTGCCGACAAGAGATCTGATCAGGGCAAACGCTTCTGTTTCCAGCGACGAGAGCTCCAATCCTGTTTTTTTAAAAATATCAATATATTTTTTCACCATTGATTTGGCCGCGGCGGTCAAAATCACTTTGGTTGTTTTTTGCCTGCCCGCTTCCGGCGCGTTTGCTTTTGGCGCTTCCGGCGCGGCCGGCCCGTAGGGCTTCCAATCCAAAATCACATCCGTAATCGGCATGGGAATAAGCTTAGAGGCCTGGCTTTCTATGTAGGCGGATAGCTCTTTAGCCGGCAATACCGGCACCGAAAGCACCGAACTAAACACGGCCGAGCCCGGCAAACCCGAAATCGCTTTAACCGACCTGGCTTTAGCCGCTTTTAACATCTTTTTTAATAAAGCGGCGGTTTCATCAAGACGGTCAATTAAGCTGACGCCCAATTCTTCCGGCGCCCGATCAGTATAAGCATAAGTGTAAAGCCGCGGCCTGCCGCCCTCGCGGCTTATCTCAATCAATTTTATGCCGGAAGTGCCTATATCAATGCCTAAATAACTTTGCGGCTTTTTGCCAAATAACGCCATATAAATACGGTTCATCTACATTATATCACAACTAACTGTGGATTATTTTTCATTGTATAATTCCTTGCTTGATAACCGGCAATGATTTGGCCACATCATTAAATCCCGGAGGCGGATTAGCGGTCGCCCTGCCATCATAGATAATCTGTTCGGAGCCGCGGACGCGGTCGGCAAATGTTCTTCGCCAACTAAACTCGCGCGCCACCACCAGGCCGGAAACAGAAAGGGCATTGGCTCCGGCTCCCGTATCAAATCTTCCTTCCGCGTAAAACGCGCCGACTAGATCGGTCACGCCGCTATCCACGATAATATTGCCGCCTGTTCCGTCAGGCCGTTTAAGCGCGACAAATCCGGCCGAGGATAAATTTTTAATCTTATTCGCCGATTCAATTCTATAAGCAATGTTGCCGGTAATAAGCAAATCCCCAACCACTACAATCGTGCCCGCGCCGCTTGCTCCTCCGACTCCGGCGCGAAACTCCAGCGCGCCCGTTTTCAGATTATTGCCGGAATAAAGCACGTCGCCGCCTAATGTTAAGCTCCCGCCAAGCTCCGCGCCCGGAATAACCTTAACCGTTCCGTAATTGCCGCTTAGGATGCCGGCAACATCCAATCTGCCCAAATTGGTCGCGTAGCGGTTTGCCGTTTTTGGAAAATTAAACACTTCGGCCGGCGGCGGCGCGGCGCAGCCGAAATTGGGATCGGAAACAAAATTTGAAATCATTCCCGAACCGGCAAGAAGGCAGTAAGTGGCGTTATATTGGCTGCCCGGAGGCGGAGAGAGCGCCGAAATCGCGCCCCGCGTATAGAGATTATGAAACTTTGTCTGAAGCCATGGCTGGACAACGCAAACTCCGGCCGGCGGAGCCGCGCAATCACTGTCATCGCGGCATCTGCGGCCGGGATCCAAAGAGCAATAACTGGAACATTCGTCATCGCAATCCGGCGAATCAACGCAATCGGTCGCTCCGTCCAAATCGTTATCAATGCCGTCAACGCAGCTTGTCTCCGTTGCCGGACACGCCGGATTGCCGGCGCAATCATAATCAAGGCAATTTCTTCCGGTCACGCTGCTTGCGTCCCAGTTGCCGGAGCCGTCATCATTATCATTGTCATCAGCGTCATTGCAGCTTGTTTCAACTGCCGCGCAGCCAAAACCGGGATTATGCCAGCAAGCCGACTGGTCTTCGCAATCTGTGTATAAATCCGCGTCGTTATTAAAATTATCATTGCAATTTGCGGCGCCGGATTCGCTGCCAAATTGGCAATATACCGGATTGCCGCCGACAGCGCCGCCTTGAGCTCCGTCGCAATCGCTATCCGCGCAGTCGGCCAAACCGTCAGTATCGTCATCCAAGCCGTTATCGCAATCATTTTCCCGCAACAAAATCGCCGCGTAACTCCAATTCATCCAGCCAATGCCGGTGCCGTCGCTATTGCCGTTCCACGACCATCCCGATACTGCCCCGGATGCAAAATCAACCGCCACTTTGTAATCCACCGTTCCGCAAGTTCCCAAATCAATGCAATTTAAAGAAATCCAGCCACGATCCCCCAAACTCCAAACTCTTGCCCATCCGCGCATAATCCCGGAAATAAAACTGATTGAAGCGCTGGAAGACGAACCGTCGGGAGATGTGCCGCCGCAAGTTGTTCCAAAACAAATCCAACCGATGTTTTCGCTCCAGGCCCAGCCGGTCACAACCCCGGCGCCGTCAAAATCAACGCCATAATCTGCGCCATTTGGAGGGCACGAATCCAAATTAATGCAATTTAATGAGCTCCATCCCGCCCTTTCGCTCCAAGTCCAGCCGCGCAGGTCATCAGTTCCGGCCGCAGAAACATTTTGAGCAATTAAAAAACCAGCCACCATAGTTAAACCCAAAAATAGCACGCGGCCTTTGTGCATACCCCGCACTAAAATTTCGGCGCAAAGCAGTTATTTCCGCTTATGCCCAAATTATTTAATTTTATGCCACTATCAACTTGCATAAAGTTATCTATATTTGCGATTTGTTTTTATGCCAAATAACCCATGATACTGCTCATAATATCTCAAACATATCCGTCTGTGGATACTTATATCCAAAATATTAGTGCGGGGCATAACATTTTCATTATATCAAAAAACCGCCGTAAAGCGGAAAAATACAGTAAATACCCATCCTGAAACCAGAATCAAAACTTTTTACTTTTAACTTGAATTTTTGGCTTTTACCTTTCGATTTTTGACTTTTTTGATTATTTTTTCGGTATTCGGGCTTCGGATTTTATTTAATTTGTCTATCCAAGGCGTCGTTCACCATCTTGTCGGCCTCTTTGTTCTTCTCGCGCGGGATATGATGAAAAGTCGTTTTTTTAAATTGCTGACTTAAATTATAAACTTTAAGAAACAAAGGGGCCAAATCCGCGTCTTTGACGCGGTATTGATGATTCATCTGTTTTACCACCAATTCGGAATCCAGCATGCATTCCACCTCTTCCGCGCCAAGTTCGGCGCAATGCTCAAGGCCGGAGATTAACGCGCGGTATTCGGCCTGATTGTTGGTTGTTTCCCCTAAATATCTTCCAAACTCTTTAATCGTTTCCGCTCCGTGCTTAATAACCACGCCTATTGCCGCCGGCCCGGGATTTCCCCGCGCCCCGCCGTCGGTGTAAATTGTGAGTTTCTTATAAGCCATAGGCCCTATGCCTTAAGCCATAAGCTTACAGCATACAGCTTAAAGCTTATAGCTAAATTTTATGTAAATCCACAATCTTTAACTGCAATTCGCGGTTCCCGTTCCATTCGTTAACCCCCACTTCAAAGACCATATCTATAATATCGCCCATTTTTAGTTTTTGACACCATTCGCCAAAACAAAAACCAATGGCTTTTCTTATGACATTGGTCTTATGGGCAACCATCAGCCGCATGTGCTTGCCGTCGGCTCCGACCGGGCTCGTTCCCACAACCTTAACCCCTTTTGCCAGATAGCGCGGCTCCGGATTGCTCATGCCGAACGGCGAAAATTTTTCCAAAATATCATAAAGCTCCCAATGAATATCTTCCAATTCCACTTCGGCGTCAATCTTCAATTTCGGAGACAACTCCACCCCCTTTAACTTTTCTCCTACAAACGCGCGCATTTCTTTTTTAAATTCAGCCATATCATCCAAGCTGTTTAAGCTGAATCCTCCGGCCATCGGATGCCCGCCGAACTTCTTAAAATATTTTGACACGGCTTGCATCGCCTCCATCATATTAAGCTCCGGAATGCTGCGCACCGATGCCGTTGGCTCGCCGGAAGAAAGCGTGATGACAACAGCCGGCCTGTAAAATTCATCCGCCAGCTTTCCGGCTATCAGCCCGACAATGCCGACCGGCCAATTGTTGCCAATTGCAAAAAGCGCCGGCTCATCAACCTGCTCTTGGTCAATAATCTGCGCTCTGGCTTCTTTTAATATCTGCTCGGAAAGCTTCTGCCGGTCTTTATTCTGCTGATTAAGCTCCAAGGCCAATCTGCCCGCTTCTTCTTCGTTTTTGCTCATCAAAAGCTTGTAAGCGGCATTGGCGTGATTCATTCTTCCAGCCGCGTTAATGCGCGGGGCAAGATAAAAACCAATGGCAGTCGTATCAATTTTTTCTTTTTCCATTGCCGCCGCTTCAATCAATTTTCTGATTCCCAGCCGCCTGGCATGGCGCAAAACAATTATGCCGTAACGCACCATGGTTCTAGTTTCGCCAACTAACGGCACCATATCAGCGACGGAAGAAATCGCCGCCATATCCAAAAGCCATTTTTCAAATCCAGGTTCTAAATGACTGTAAGCTGTAAGCTGTAAGCTGTAAGCTTTTTTTATGAGCGCTTGCGCCAGCTTAAAAGCGACTCCGCCTCCGGCAAGATTTTTGCAAGGATAATTCTCTCCGGGAACAAGCGGGTGGATGATAGCAACAGCGCTCGGCAGCTCCGTCGGCACGGTGTGGTGGTCCGTCACAATCGTATCTATTCCCAGCTCTTTTGCTTGTTCTATTTCTTTTTTATTGGAAATGCCGTTATCGCAAGTAATAATCAAATTAGTCCCCTCTTGCGCCAAGTGCGTGACGGTGCGCGGATTAAGCCCATAGCCGTCGGTTTCCCGATGCGGCAGGAAGACATCAACCTTACCGCCCAGCGCTTCCAAAGTAGTGGCTAAAATCACCGAACCGCAAACCCCGTCAGAATCGTAATCGCCGTGAATGGTAATCTGTTCACCGCGCTCTATCGCTTTATAAATACGCGCCACCGCCGCCTCCATGTCGCGAAATAAAAACGGGTCGTGAAGATCCGCGCCGTAATCAGGATTTAAAAATTCATCAACCTCTTCTTGAGTATGCAGTCCCCTGTTCCAAAGCAATTGCGCGACAATCTCCGGCAGTTCGGCAAACCGCTCTCTAAAATCTTCCGGCGCCTTTTCGGCAAGAAGCCACTTTTTATCCAAGCCCATAAAAAAATGGCGCGATTAATCCCAATACCATCATTCCCGCCACAAAAGCGGAAAAAATAATCCAAAGTTTTTTGCGCGTACTCTGTTTCATAAACTAAATCATAATGTCTGGCAAGGCACTATCTTTTTAATACGGCAAGATACGCTTCCGGCGGAATCTCCACGCTGCCTTTGGCCACCATTTTCTTTTTTCCTTTTTTCTGTTTTTCCAATAATTTCATCTTGCGGGAAACGTCTCCGCCGCTCATCTTGGCCAAAACATCCTTGCGAAAGGCCCTAATGCGCTCGGCCGCGATTATTTTTCCGCCCACGGCCGCCTGCAATTTTATTTCAAACTGCTGCTGGGGGATGCTTTCTTTAAGCCGCTCCACAATCCCCTTTCCTATTCTATACGCCTCGTCTCTTGGCACAAGGGTTGCCAAGGCCTCTGAGACCTCATCCGCGACTAAAATATCCAATCTGATAATATCCGCCGCGCGGTAGCCAAGCAAGTCATAATTCATTGAAGCGTAACCGGAGGACACGCTCTTAAGCTTATCGTAAAAATCAACCAAAATGGAAGAGAGCGGAATTTCAAAATGCAAAATCGCGCGCTCCTCGCCAAGATATTCCGTATTTTTGTAAATGCCGCGGCTTCCCACTCCAAGCTGCATTACCGCTCCCAAATACTCTTTGGGAGTGACTACATCCAATTTAACATACGGCTCTTCTATTCTGTCTATTTTTGAAGGATCCGGAAGGTCCAAAGGAGATTTTATAATTTCTTTTTCGCCATCGGTATGATAAATCTTGTACGCGACCGATGGCGCGGTTACCACCAGCTCCAGCCCGTATTCGCGGCGAAGCCGTTCCTGAACTATTTCCAAATGCAGCAGTCCCAAAAGTCCGAGACGAAAACCAAACCCCAGCGCGCTGGAACTTTCCGGTTCGTAAGAAAGCGAGGAATCCGAAAGCTTGAGCTTGCCAACGGCATCACGGAGCCGCTCAAAGTCCGAGCCCTCTTTTGGAAAAAGGCCGGCAAACACCATGGGCTTGACCATAACATATCCGGGAAGCGGCTCTGCCGCGCTTCCGGCTGTTGTCACCGTATCGCCCACGCGCACGCTTTCTATCTCTTTTAGTCCGGTGATTATATAGCCGATTTCGCCGACGGACAAATTATCCGACGACGCGTACTTGGGCTTAAAATATCCCACCTCCAGCGCTTCGCCGGAAGTTGCCGTTCCCAAGAATTTTATTTTTTCTCCTTTACGCAAATTGCCATCAAAGGCGCGCGCGTAAGCAATCACGCCCTTAAATTCGTCATAGGTGGAATCAAAAATAAGAGCACGAAAAGATTCTTCGCTTCTTCCGCCGGGCGGCGGCACCTTGGCAATAATCGCGTCAAGAATTTCAGGAACACCCTGCCCCGTCTTGCCTGATGCCAAAATAATTTCATCCTCATCGCAGCCGACAAGTTCATGAATTTCCTTTTCGGCGCGTTCTATCTGCGCGTTAGGCAAATCAATTTTATTGACAACCGGAATAATGGCAAGATTATGCTCCAGCGCCAGAAACAGATTGGCAATCGTCTGCGCCTGCACGCCTTGGGTGGCGTCAACTAAAAGTATCGCGCCTTCAACCGCTGCCAGCGAGCGGGAAACCTCGTAAGCAAAATCAACGTGCCCAGGCGTATCAATCAGGTTCAAAACATATCCTTTATATTCCATGCGCGCCGGGGCGAGTTTGATGGTAATGCCGCGCTCGCGCTCCAGCTCCATGGCATCCAGGAGCTGCTCTTTCATTTTTCTTTTTTCCACCGTTCCGGTAACTTCAAGAAGTCGGTCAGCCAAAGTGGATTTACCATGATCAATGTGGGCTATGATGCAAAAGTTGCGAATCTTATCCTGCGGCATAATGTAAGCATTATATCCAGAATTTAAGATAAATTTCAATATAAAAACTTCGGTTTGCGCCGAAGCTTTCTTAAAGGACGAAAAATTTTTTAATAACTTCTATCAGGCCAAGATAGGCCGAAGTGCAGATTAAAGACACGGGCACAGCCACCGAAAGGATGCGCCAGTAGGCCTCTCTGCTCTTAAAGCCCATACTGCGAATGAGAGTGGCCACAAACGGCGGCCCGCAGATAATTCCCAAAGAAAGGAGCGCGAGATAAGTAAAGCCGCGGATTAAAAGCGAGCCGTGCTTCAGATTCGCTTCGCTTATGCCCAGCTTTCTCTCCAGCCAATTTTCTTTATGCGATCCCTCGCCGTAAAGCCAGCCCACAGCCAGCGCGCTGGCCGAGTCGGCCACAAGATAAATGGGAAAAGACCAAAACCCCAGATAGGCCACCGTGGCGACAATTCCGCCGCGCACTGCCAGGCCGATTATGGCTCCTCCGCCGGCGATAAGCCATGCAGACGCCCTCCTAAACTTATTCATCTTCAGCCTCCTCAAGTCCGGCTCACTTATCTTATAATACGGCCAAAGTGGCTTATTTGTCCAGAATTTTTAATTTTTCATTTCTATTTTCTTGTCGTATTTTCCGAATTCGTAAGGAAATATCTGTTTTCTCATCTTTCCCTTAAAAATCTGATAAACTTCGGCGAGCAAATACCGGCGCGCCACGGCCCACCTGCCGTCGCGCTCAAATCTGCGGACGGAAACCTGTATTTTTTCCGACTGCAAAATCCTGAACTTAAAGCCGGCTCGCACGGAACGGGAAACGTAATCCTTGTCCTCGCAAAAAACAATTGTTTCGTCAAAGCCGGAAATGGACTCATGGCTGGTCCGCCTGGCAATAATGCAAAATCCGGGCGCGTGCGGAGCAAAAGGCCTGACGGCTTTAAGATAAACATTATAAACGCCGTGCATAAGCCGGTCTGTTGTCTTCTCCGAAAGCGGTTCAACCGTAAGTGTGGCGACATCTAGCTTGCGGCGGTGAAATTCCGCCAATATTTTCCGCAAAAATTCCGCGTCCGGCAAAACAACATCCGCGTCAAGAAATAAAAAAATATTGCCTTTGGCGCCGGCCGCTCCGGCATTCCTGCCAGGCCCGGGCATACCGCCCTCCACGATTTTGGCTCCAAAATCGTGCGCAATTCTTCGCGTCCAGTCGTGGCTTCCGGCATCGGCGACAATCACTTCAAAATCGCGGTAACTTTGATTTTGAAGCGACCTTAAAAGCTTGGGCAGATATTTTTCCTCGTTTAATGCGGGAATGATGATGGAAAGCACAAAATGAAAATTTCTAATGTCTAATTTCTAATCAAACCCGAATATCTAATGCTTAAAAATTATTTTTTAGACATTCAGTCGTTAGTCATTGTGCGGCTGTCATTCCCGTGAAAACGGGAATCCAGTCGCTAAATATTTTGGCTAATCTCCCGCTGGATCCCCGCTTGCGCGGGGATGACATTTGTGGAAACCCTGTATGAGTTCAGATATTAGACATTATAAGTCATCTTCACCTATTGATACAATATCTCAAACTTGCAAGCGCAACGCCGCAAGCAACGGCCACATTTAAAGATTCCTTTTTCCCGTACATAGGCAAATGAATAACTTTGTCTGCTCTCTTCAAAATATCTTTTGTCACTCCTTTCACTTCGTTTCCGACAATCAAAGCCAGCGGGTATCTGGGCTTGAACTTAGTTATGGAAATGCTGTTTTTTGTTTGTTCAAGCGCGACGATTTTAAAACCTCGCTTTCGCAAAAATTCCAGAATTCTCCAAGTATGATGCGCCTTCTCCCAGGGAATCCAGCTCTCCGCGCCCAAAGCAACTTTGCTTATCTCGCCTCTCGGCGGCACGCCGGTATAACCGGTTAAATATATCTTATTCACGCCGTAAGCGTCAGCCGTTCTGAAGATTGAACCGACATTATGCAAACTGCGGATATTTTGCAAAACCAAGACAATCCAGGGTTGCTTATTTGAGAACTCTTTCATATAGTATATGCTATAACACAAAAAATCAAATTAGAGCAATTAAAAATAATCTATATGCCTTCCTCTAAAAAATCCGGTTTTGCCGTAATGGTCGGACGCTCCAATGTGGGAAAATCAACTCTCTTAAACCATCTTATCGGCACCAAAATCGCCATTACCTCGCCCAAGCCGCAGACCACCAGAAAATCAATCCACGGCATCCTGCATGACCCCCGCGGACAAATTGTTTTTGTTGATACGCCCGGGGTGTTTGAAAAATCGCATGACAAACTCACTGCCTCGCTTAACCGCGAGGCCAAATCCGCCCTTGCCGGAGTGGATGTGATTCTCTATGTGGTTGACCCCACGCGCGAAATCGGCAACGAAGAGAGGATCGTTCAGCGTTTAATTTCTTCCTCCAGCGCGCCTAAAATAATGGTCATCAACAAAACCGACATTAAAAATCCGCCTTTTATTGAGCGGTATAAAGACGAAGGCAGACAATTTGACGCCGTTTTGGAAATCTCCGCGCTCCGGGGAAAAAATCTGGCGCCGCTTATAGACAAAATCTTTGAAACGCTGCCTTACGGCGAACCGTTTTATCCCGAATTCCAATTTTCCAATATTCCTCACAACGAATGGCTGGCCGAACATATCCGCGAAAAAATTTACATCCAAACGCAAAAAGAAATCCCCTATTCCGCCCATGTGGAAATAGACGAAATAACGGAAAGAGGGTCGGGAATTGTCTATATTAAAGCGCGCATACTCACGACCTCATCGCAGTACAAAAAAATGATTATCGGCGCCAAAGGCCGCAAAATAAAAGAAATCGGCACGGCCGCCAGAAAAGAATTGGAGCAGATTCTGGACAAAAAGGTCTATCTTGAGCTTGAGGTTGAAGTTGATCCCGGCTGGATGGAACGGATTCATTAAGATATAATGAAAAAATAAATCAAAAATATAAAGAATATTATGAACGCGATTAAACCGCCAAACCAAATTTATTCAATCCGCCGCGATTTCCGCACCGAGTTCAGCTGGCGCATCTTCAGGATAATGGCGGAATTCATAGAAGGATTCCAATTTTTAGCCGATTTGAAAAAAGAGGTTACCTTTTTCGGCTCCGCGCGCTTTAACCAAGGCAATTTGCATTACCGTCAGGCCTTAAAGCTCGGCCGGATGCTGGGCAAAGACGGCTATACAATCGTCACCGGCGGCGGCCCGGGAATAATGGAGGCGGGAAACCGCGGCGCGAATGAGAGCGGCGCGGAATCGGTCGGCTTAAACATTCAGCTTCAGCGCGAACAAAGAATTAATAAATACGTCAAAAAAGGAATCGGCTTTTACTATTTTTTTACCCGCAAAGTAATGCTATCCGCTTCGGCCCAGGCCTACGTATTTTTCCCCGGCGGCTTTGGAACGATTGATGAATTTTTTGAATTAGTGATGCTGATTCAGACAAAAAAGATGGAGCCGATTCCGATTGTGCTTATAGGAAGAGATTTCTGGGCCGGGCTGATTAGCTGGATTGATGAAAAAGCGTACAAAAAGCACCACTGCATAAGCAAAGACGACCGCCGCATCTATACGTTGGTGGATACGCCGGAAGAGGCCTACGCCATAATTACAAAAACAAAAGAACGAGCGTACTACTAAGACCTATAGGCCATATAGAACTTAGTAAATCAAAAAACTCCGACAAAATCGGAGTTTTTTGCATGCGGATTAATACCGCCCGCGTCCACCGCCGCCAAAACGATCCTGTCTCTTGGCGCGCATACAATCGCGACAGAGAATGGTGTTAAGACGAGCCGGGTCAGGGTTGAAAGGCAATTCCTTGATATCAGTGCTGCATTGCGCGCACTTGATATTCATTGCCGACACATCAACCATCTGGCGAGGGGCAAATCCACGATCCTGATACATCATAGTGTATTAATCGTGTTTTGGTCCTTTTAATTTAACGACCTTTTCGGATTACGCTCTTCTCGATGTATCGATCGTGGTTTTTAGCCAGACGCGAATCTCGATTAGACGATACCGAATACAGCCATATTAGCATAAGACGCGATTTATGTCAATACCCGCGCGACCGACGCGGTCTGATATGAAAAACCCGGCACATAATTTATGCGCCGGGCAAACTTATCCGCTTAGTCCAAAAAGAACCGCTCAACCGGAGAAGTGATGACCACTTCGCTTTCCGCTGATTTCACTCCCCAGAATTCCATTGGCAGACCCTGCACAATCCAGCCGGGCGCGCGCGGAGCGCGAGGGTCCTTGTTGCAAACCGCGCCCCGCAAAAGACACCGCTGGGCGCTTCCAAAATGTTTTGAGCCGTTCTTCGGAAGAATGCGCCTCACTTCAACTTCGCGCTTTGCCGGATCAATAATCTCAATCTTGTAAATGCTGCCGGTTTGGGTGCGGACAAACATCCTTACACCCGGGATTGTCTTGCCGATCTCCAAGCGGTGATTTCCTCTAAAGGAGGCGAGAAAACCTCCGTCAAAAACAGTTTCGTCCGCGGAACCCATAACGGGATGAATCAAGTCGTCCATTTGTCCTCCTCTCTTTATGGGGACATCTTAATATACAACCAAAAACCTTTTATGTCAACAGCATAATTTTAATATAAAAAACCTCGCTCCGCAACGCGAAACGAGGACAAAGAAACAAACTTTACGCTATTAGCGGCTACGCCTTTTGCGCAACGATGTCTCCGGTCTTGCTGGCATCATGACCGAACCGGGAAAATCCTCAAGGTTCGTAGATAGGGGCTTTACAGACACCGCCGCTACGCAGCGTTGAATAACGTCATACGCTCTTTGAGCTTCGGGAGACAACTTCTTGCTCATAGCATCTCTCCTTTTTAAAGGTGCTGCTTTATAAACACTTTAACACAAAAGATCTTCTTATTCAACCAAATCCGCGCCCAGCGCCCGGAGCTTTTCCACGAATTTTTCATACCCGCGGTAGATTACGCCAATGTTGCTTATTTTTGAAATCCCATCCGCGCAAAGCGCCGCCACTATGTAAGAAAACCCGCCGCGCAGGTCTGGCACGGTTATTTCCGAACCATGAAGCTTGGTGGGGCCGTGAATAGTCGCGCTGTGCAGGTGTCCGCCTCCGCCAAACCTGCAAGTGTTGCCGCCCACCAGACACTCGGAGCTTAGTTCTATCTTCGCGCCCATTTTGTTTAATGCCTCCACATAGCCGAATCTGTTTTCATAAACTGTTTCGTGAACAATTGAAACGCCGTCCGCTTGCGTCAGCACTACCACAAATGTCTGCTGCCAGTCGGTCATAAACCCGGGATGCACTGCCGTTTCTATATTTATCGGCTTAATCACGCCTCGCGCGCGGAAAAATCTTATTCCGTCTTCCCCAACTTTAAATTCTCCGCCAATTTCCCTGTACTTGTTTAAAAACTCAATTAAATCTTGCTGCCGCGCATTCCGCACAAAAATATCTCCGCCGGTGGCAATGGCCGCCGCCGCCCAGGAGGCGGACTCCAGGCGGTCCGGCATAACCGCGTGCTCATAGCCGCGCAATTTCTTAACCCCGGTTACGCTTATCGTCCTTCCGGCGTCTACCGAAATTATTCCTCCCATTTTCTGGAGCACGCTTACCAAGTCCATTATTTCAGGTTCAATGGCCGCGCCGCGGAGCACGGTGACACCGTCGGCCAAAACCGCGGAAAGCAAAACCTGCTCGGTGGCGCCGACACTAGGGTATGGAAGCTCTATTACCGCGCCTTTAAGGCGTTTAGCGCTAAGCTTGATGGAGCATTTGCTCTTAACTACGGACGCTCCCATTTTCCTAAGAGCGTTAAGATGATAGTTAATCGGCCGCGGGCCTATCTTGCAGCCGCCTAACCCGGGCATTTCAAATTTTCCAAAACGCGCGAGCACTGGTCCGCAAAAAAGCACCGGAATCCTGCTACGCCCGGAAAACTCATCCAGCTTATCATAATCAGCCGGACGCAAATTCGCGCAATTTATCCTTACGGTTCCGGAATCGTCATTTATAACGCGCCCGCCCAATGTCTCTATCATTCCGGAAACAACTCCCACATCCTCTATTTCCGCGACATTATGAAGCACGCACTCCTCGTCGGTAAGGAGTGCGGCTACCATGCATTTGGATACGCTGTTTTTCGCCCCGCGGACGGCAACCTCGCCGTCGAGCGGCTTGCCCCCGCGGATGGTGATAGTATTCAGCATTCTTAATTTTTTCTATTTTTCTTAGCGAGGCGCTATTGCCTCAAAGAACATCGCGCAGGCCTTTTGGCTCGGCCACCGACGCAATCGGGGCAAAAGGCCGAGCGCGAGGCGCGCGAGCCGCAGGAAGCGAGCGACGCCGTTTCGATGAGGCAATAGCGCCGAGCGCCTACTCTATTTCGTATCTTAAAGTCACGATTATGGCAATCTCCTGCGAGCCCGGCTCAATAGTCGGCGCGGGAAGCGCTTCTACACCGCCGCCGATGCCGGCTTTTTCATCAAACCGATAAATGGGAATGGGCGGAAATCCTCCGCCCTCTTCAATGGACAACAGCCGCCCGACGCGAAACCCTCCGGCTTTGGCAATATCCCCGGCTTTATCCTTTGCCCTGGAAATCGCTTCTTTCCTCGCTTGATTTTGAAGCGCTGTCGGATCGTCAACGGTAAAATTAAGAGAAGAAACCGAGTTAGCGCCGTTAGACACCGCGCCGGCGAGCAATTCTCCCGTTTTGTTAAAATCGCGCGCTTTTACGGAGACAGTTTGAGTGACGGAATAACCGACAATTTCCGGCGGCGGACAAACGCGTCCGCCTTCCGCGCAGCTAAAATATTGATAGCGCGGTTCAAGATTATATCTTTCGGTTTTAATGTCTTTGGCGCCAATGCCGTTTTTCTTCATAAAATCAATCACCTTGTTCACGCGCTCCGTGTTTTGCTTTTGCAAATCAGCCACATTTTTGCCGCCTTGCGTAATCACGCTAAAGCTAAACTGCGCCACATCCGGCACGGCCACAACCTTGCCCTCGCCCGAAACGGCAAAAGAGCGGAAGGTGGACGGTTCAATTGATTTGCCGTAAGAGTTTACATAGCTCACGGACGCATAAGCTCCGGCAAAAAGCGCCACCGTCGCCGCCAGCCAAAAATAATTTTTAAGTTTGTCATTCATAGTAATTTTTTAAAAAATTAGTTGCTTTTATCATACAGCAAGTAAAAAATGATGTCGATACTTGAGCGCGGATTGATTTTCTGATAAAATAACCAAACAACGGCATATTTTGCGGGATCGTCTAACGGTAGGACAACGGACTCTGAATCCGTTTATCTTGGTTCTGCGCCTTCGGCGCATCAGCCGCAGGCTGAGAATCCTTACAAAGTTCTTTTCGGTGCTGCGGGATCGTCTAACGGTAGGACAACGGACTCTGAATCCGTTTATCTTGGTTCGAATCC
>CAZSQN010000009.1:0-22224 GCA_964609095.1 uncultured Gammaproteobacteria bacterium
CAAAATGTTGAAGAGCGTCGCAGGTTCCTAATGCGTATTCTTCGTCAAGAGGAAGGCCGGTTGTGCTCATCATCTCAAGGTATTTGGCGTAGAAGCCGTCGCGGATAAGCAGTGTTGTTTTTAAATTGGGGTTGTAGACAAGCGCCCTGCCATTACCTGATGCGGTGACAAAGTCCTGGAGTTGATGCCCATTGCGCATATGTACAAAAGGTGTGCCGCCGTTGTCGCGCGCCCAGCCAACCATATCTTTGCCTAAACGATCGTATGCGGTGCGGAAGGATTGGCTGATGCTGTATCCATCGCGAACGCCATCATCCTCGTCTTCGTGCCAACCTTCATCTTCATAAATGCCAGCCAACGGATGGCGAATCCAGCCGATGACGCGAAGGTTTCTTGAACCGGAGTCAACTGAATAACGGCCATTTTCAAGAGAAACGTTAACCGTACGCATCACTTCGTCAGAGAGATTGTCGTCACACAATTCTCCGTTATTGCCATAGGCAATCCAGTTTTCTTCAATCAGGCCAAGACGGACGATGTCGCCGTTTTCTTTAATCACCTTGCTCACTACGGAAGCGTGGCCGGGGTGAGCGTACAGCTCGTTTAGTTCTTCTTCCGAAAGATTGACATTGCAATTAGCTGGCTCGTTCTGACCGTTATTTAGATAGACAATGATGTCTGTTTCGCGCGGCGGCTCTGGTGAGCCGTTCCTAAAAATGAACAAACTCTCTTCTAAGTTCGCGCATTGGAGAGCCCGAGCGGCCACGCGCCAACGTTTAGTGAAAACAGGAATAGGTCTTCCATCACGATCTTTTGGATTTAACTTAGCCCAAAGATTCTGCGCGAAAGTAGCGCATTGATATGCACCGCTTCCGCCGCCGGTACAGGCGCCGTTGGAGAAAGATGGGTAATCGAGATAACGACCAATTCTTTTACCATAAATCCTCGGTTCATTTGAATGATCGTTACAACTATCTTCCGTGCCGACACAACACCTGTTATAAGCTTCTGGATTATTTCTTTCTTCGTCGCTAACTTGGCATACTAACCCCGAAGAATTTGTTCCTACTTGTTCGGACTGATTATAAACGCAAGCGCAAAAGACAAAATATACGCTGACAACAATGGATTTGACCATTGCTTTTTCTCCTTGGTTGTTAAAGACCCAAGTTTACCCCGCGTCCGCGGGATCGAGAGTATTTATGAAATAACCCTCGCTCATCAAGACAAGCTTTCATGATGAGTAAAGATTATTAAGGGATCGGTTTAAATGTTTTTAATATTTCATTCCAAATTAAAATATCTCGATTAATATCCGTATCTGATGCGTCAAAGTAAAAAACATAATTTCTTTGTCCGTTTTTTGTAACTATAATCTCTCTATAATTTGGATATTTATCCTTTCTACCATCAAGAATATCTTGTTTGGCGGGTAAACCGGCAATAAATATATTTTGATGTTCTCTATTTATACCCACAACATTTATAAATCTATCTAACGTCAAATCAGAATCTTTGACTCTAACACTGAACTGTGGAGAACTTGTTCCTCTAAATAGACCGTTAAAATCAGCTCCACCCACCTGATCTTGCCAGAATTCAGGATCATCAGGAATGCGTCTTCCTAAATAATACCCTCCAGTCCAATCTTTCGGCATCTTTATTTCAAACCCAAGTGTTTCATTGCGGTAGGTCTGCCAGTCGGATGTGTCTATTACCTCTGTTTTGGAAGAAGTGTTTACGAAGGGTTCTACTATTTTTTTAGCTTTAAATACGCCAAAATAGCCGATTCCCGTTAAAAGGACAGCTATTAAAATTACGAACGGTATTTTAAACTTTGAATTCATAAATTGATAAAAGTATAACAAAGGTCTCTTTAATGTCAACATAGGCACATGAAACAAAAGACGCGCTGAAAACAATGGATTTAACCATTGCTTTTCTCCTTGGTTGTCAAAGACCCAAGTTTGTCTCACCAACATTGGCAAGACCGAGAGTATTTATGAAATAACCCTCGCCAATTAGGACAAGCTATCTAATTAGTGAGGGTTATTATTGAATTGGTTTAAAAGTTGATAAAATAGTATTCCAAATATCTATTTCTTCTTTTGAAGGATTGGTCGAGGATCTAAATTCAATATCATAATGGCGTATGCTATTTCTGATCAAGACAAAATCACTATAAATTTTGGACTTGTTTTCACCGGGAAATCCAGTGCGTCTGCGGCTGGGGAGATTATTGATAATAATGTCAGGTTCTCCACGAAATCCAAATCCGTCCATTGTGTAATCCGTATCCTTAACCATAATGCGGAATTGGGGTCCATCAGTTCCAACATAAGCAGCTTGCGAAAAATTAACTTCACCGATCTGCTTTCTCCAAAATTCATCCTCAATATTTGGTTGTGGGCCTATACGCTCAATCCCCCGAGCAATAGTTTTAGGATACTTTATCTCAAACCCAAGCGTTTCATTCCTATACGTCTGCCAGTCGGAGGTGTCTATTTCCTCTGTTTTTGGAGGGATGTTTATAAGCGGTTCTGTTGGTTTTTTAGCCAATTTCAAATAAAAATAACCACCCCCGCCAAGGAGAGTGGCTATTAAAATCGCCAAGACAATTTTGGCTGATTTGGGCATACCCCGCACATAATTTATGTAATAATTAGACAAACTGCATTTTAGTTTTTTTATTTTCCCGCAGCATATTCGTAATAAACAAATTTATGTGCGGGGCATATTTAATTGGAGAGTAGCAGGTCTATTTTTGGGTGTCAATTGACTAATTTAGGGACTAATTTAGGAATCTTTATTTTTCATTTCATCATAAATAATTTGTACTATGATACTATGTAGTATCATAGTAAACCTCCGTCGCATAATGAAAATTATTATATGGAAGACGGTTTGAGTATTTTAATTTTATTCAAAATCTTCTTGGCCTTGGCCCAATCTGACGGAAGCACGTAAAGATTATTCAGGTCAATGACTTCGCTGTACTTTTGAAGAAGCGGGGAATACTGTTCAATCGGTTCAAATAAAAAATTGCCGAAAAGTTTCCTGCGCACCAAAAGATGCGAGCCCTCGCCGACATGAGAGGTCGCCTTTGACAAAAATTGTTTCGCCTTAACTGTGAAAAAACTGATTTTCTTTTTAGAAAATTCTTTTTCAATAAAACGGAGAATCCGTTTTCCCGCCGGTCGGCTGGCGGAAATTGCCAGCTTGGCCGGCTTTCTGCGGATAAATCGCCGCGACCATTGGTTTTGGGGAGCTTCAGCTGCCGCAAATAAACGTTCAATAACAGTGCTGTCGCGGAGTTTGACGTAATCCCGCGCCTCTCCGGGAATATTTACGTTTAACTCTCCGCTGATTATTGCCTGCTCCAGAAAATGATCAAAAACAAGCGTTGTTTTGTGCAGATAAACCTGCAAAAACATATGATATCTGGCCAGTAAAAAGTCCTCAAAAGCGCGGACGGCGCTGGCGTCTAAAGTTAAAACAAGGTCGTTATTCTTGTCCAAAGTAACCCCGAGATTGGAGATAAGGTGCTCCATGTCGTAATGGCCGTATGTTGCTCCGGTGTGGTGCGCGTCGCGAAGAAGATAATCCATACGGTCGCAATCCAGCTCTCCTGAAATTAACGACCTCAAAAGCGAGTGTATGCCTCCTCTGCCCCCGCTTCGCCCAAATGTTTCCCGCCATTTGCTTGACGGCAGACAATCATGATGCACGAGAGAACAAATATCCTGCGCTTCTGACGCGCTTAAAATCGGTTTTTCGCCAACTGCCATATTGGCGATCAAGAGTGCGCTGTAATCTTCGTGTTTTGCTCTCCTCTTTGCGTCAAAGTTCAAAAACCACTCGGTCGGAAGAGAAAGTTGGCCAAGCCGCGGCATAAATTTTTCAGACACGTGCGAAAACGGCGGATGGCCGATGTCATGAAGCAGGGCGGCAAAACGCAGTACTTCATACAGATAATCAAGTTCGGAATGGCTAAAATATTTTTTCATTATCTTGCCGCTTGTCTCCCCTATTCTCTTCCAGGCAAGGCCAGAAACATGCATGGCGCCGACCGAATGGGAAAAACGGTCGTGTCCGGCTCCGGGATAAACCAAAAAAGTCATTCCCAGCTGGCGGATAAACCTCAAACGTTGGACAAACGGATGGTCAATTGCCATTTTTTCCCGTTCGGTAAACTCAATTGTCCTATGCACCGGATCGCGTATTTCGTACATAAAATTAAAAATTAATTGCCCATTTAACCAAATCATCCATAAACAGCGGATCTCTGTCAAGCATAGTTGTGCCGTGTCCCGCGCCAACAAGCAATTTTAATGTTGTTTTCGCCAATGAAATTTCGTTTAATTTTTGCGCCGCGTTATACGCCTCCGGATCGTCATCGGAAGCCGCGAGCAATAATTTTTGATTTCGGCGCAATGCCTTAACCAAGGGCATAGTAATAACTCCGCGATAATCAAAACCCGGAGAAAGAGCGATAACCGCTTTAATAGAAGGATGTTCCGCCGCGTATTGAATCGCGAGATTCGCCCCTATTGAAGCGCCAATAACTGTCAAATCATCTTGCTTAATTCCTTGGCGCATAATCCACTCTGCCGCCGCTTCCACATCGTGAATCTTTGCCTGATGCTCGGCGTCAGAAAATTTTTTATAATTTAAAACTATATATTCTTTATTATTCTGAAATTTTAAATCTGAAATCTGAAATTTTTTAACGCTTTCCCCGTGCCCTCTAAAATCAACGGCAAGCGAGGAAATGCCGGCGATTTTTAATTTATTCTGAAAAGGCGACCAAGATTCCTTGGCCGCCGGCATCATATGCAAAAGCAGGCAAACTAATTTCGCTCCTTCCGCTCCGCTCCAAACCCCGCTTATTCTAACCCCGTCTGTTGTTTCAAAATCAATTTTTTTATTCTCAGCCATAACCCGCAAAAATTTTGTTTTTATTCCGTCGACGCGGGCGCCTGCAATGACTCTATCTTTCTCCTGACATCCTGATTTTGAGGATTTAACTGCTGAACCTTTCTATAATACCGCAAGGCGTCGCCGGGTCTGTCCAATCTTTCATAAACCAGTCCCAAACTAAACAAGGCATTGGCGTGATTCGGGTTAACCTGAACCGCACCCAAAAACGCCTGTTCCGCCAATTGCAAATCGCCTTCTTTGTTTCTGTTATAGGCAATCCGTCCGACCTGGAACATCACATCCGGATTTTGCTGGGCAAAACGCAGTCCGTCCACCATATGCACCAAAGCGGCATCCAAGTCCCCTTTTTGCTCTTCGGCAAAAGCTAATGAAATATAAGCGTCAACATAGTCGGGCTTAAGGCGAATGGACTGTTCATAATCCTTTTTGGCCCCGTCAAAATCTCCAGCGGCCAATTTGGCCCCGCCGCGCCGCAGATAATGCACGGGATTGGTGCCTTCAAGTTCTATTGCCCTATTCAATGACCTGATAACCCAATCATTGGCATCCGGCGCCACGCCGCGCGCGTTGGCATACATCGTTGCCAATGATTCCCATGCCGCCACAGAAGATGGAGCAAGGTTGGTGGCGCGCCTTGCCTCATTTACGGCAAAAGCCAGAAGATTTGTAACCAATCCCGCGTTGGGCTGCCCTTTTCCCGCTTCCAGCGCCGCCTGCAGGAGATACGATTGCGCAAGCGCAAGATGATAAGAGGTGTTTGTCGGATGCAGATTAACCGCGCGCGCCGATTCCTTTATTGCCTGCTCGTAATTTCCCTGATTTATCTGCCTAAGCGACTTGGCATAAGCGACATTGGCCGCGTAAAAACGCCCAAAAAACGCGCCCAAAACAACAATGCCTGAAAAAAGCAGGATAAATCCGAATGATGAAGCTAAACTGTATTGAGGCGATGTTTTAAGTGAAAGCGACCACGGTTTTGCCTCCGGCGCAAGAATTGACCGCGACAAAGTCATAGTTATTCCCAGCATGACGATAAAAAGCATCCAAAGCGCCGTTCCCAGCGTCGCGACAAAAGAAACCAAAAGCAGCATCAGCCATAAAGTTGTGGAAACGGAGATCAGCGCTCCTTCTCCATTGCCGCCAAATTCAAGCTTTTTAACTCCTCGTGAGGGACGCTTCATCCAAAGATATAAAACCGTGCCCAAGGCCAAAAGCACCACTACCATATAAGCCGCCGTGCCCAAAAAACCCAATGAGCCCAGCATATCCAAAAAAGTTGACGAGCCCTGCGTAAAACGAGTTGCCCAGACAAAACTTGTGTTTAACGCTTCCGGCCTGTATTGCGAAAAAGAATAAGAAAAACTGGCCGGACCGGAGCCGAGCACAAATCTTAAAACGCTTTCTCCAAGGGCGTGAGTGGTGACTTTCCAGGTGACCGCGTTTGAGAGCGATACTTCAAGCGGGAGCCTTAAAGTAAGAAAACGCGGCGTGCCCAAAAGCGTGAAAAGAAGCGAAAGCACAAACACGGAAAAACCGACGGAAATCCACGGCGTGCGCAGCTCTTCCAAACGGGCAATGGCAAACACGAGAAGAAAAAACAATCCAACGGCCGCCACTATCCAGATTGACTTAAAGCCGATGGCAATAACGGTTCCAAGAGAAATTGCAAAAACCAGCAACCATAAAATATCCGCTACTCTGCTTTTGCGGGGTAAAAATAATGAATTTAAGGCAATAACCAGCGCCGACAAGACAAAAAAGCCAAGTTGAGTCGCCAGAATTGACGTCAAATTCAGCAGCGGAAGCCGCACGCCGATACGGGCGAGAATCCCCAATTGCTGGAGGAAAAAATACACAACGGAGAGCAAAGCCGATATGACCAAAAATCTGATTGCCGTTTTCGCTCTGCCGGCTCCGGTAACAACGTTCGTCGTTAAAAAATAAAGAAAGATATAAAAAGTTATTGAGGCAAAACCGAGGTTTAAAATTTCAAAATTGCCCAAAAAAGAAAGGTATCTGTCTTTTGAAGCAAGCGAGGAGGCAAGCGCAAGCACCCAAAGCGCGAGAAGCGGCAGGTCAAGCGGAGTTCTCCTGAACTCAAACTTCCGTTCAGAAACAGCCGCGCCAATCCACGAGAGCAAAGAAATAAAAACCAGCGCGTAAAGCAGATATTGTTTGTTAAACTCCAAAAAATCAACCGTAAACGGCAGGAAAAAAACAGGCACCAGCAAAAGAATCAGATAATAAGAGGCCTGCGATACGTTTAAAAGTATTTTAGATAATCTGGTCATAAATGAGCGAAATTAAATTATTCCGGCCAAAGGCCATTCTTATTATACCTTTTTACTGAGTTTTTGTTTACTTGAGCAAAATGACGGCTGTGGATAACCAGATTTCCTATTATTCTCCAAATTTAATTTTGTCTCCGGGACGAATCTTTGTTTGCCGTTTATTATCTTCTTTATTGTCCCCGCTGCGAGCCGCCTGCGGTTTCTTTTCTTCACGGCGCAAGACATCGTCTTTTTTTTCTGTCGTTGCCAGAACCTCTACCGAACCTTTGGCCAGCTCCTCTTTCAGGCCCATAACTATGCGCGGTTTTGATGCTTGAGGTTTTGCGCCCGAGCCGTATCCGCCTTGGGCGGAGTTACTTTGCGCCCGAGCCGTATCCGCCTTGGGCAAAGAGGTTTGAGGTTTAGGAAAAGCCGGCCTAACGCGAGCTTTTGGAAACCTTTCCGCAAATTCTCCGCGCGGCGGCTTTTCTTTTTCGCCTTGAGCCGGCGCCGTTCTGATAGGCGGCGGAAACGGACGAGACATTTCCTGCCGGCCCGGCATTGCTTCAATCTCTCGTGTTTCTTCTCCGGGAGCCATGCCTGTCCAGCGCAAAATCTTTTCTTCAATTGAAGCCCTTGGCTCGCTATGGCGTTCGCGCGATACTTTAATGACCTTTTCCGCGTTTCCCGTGCGCTTTTGAATCGGCGGGAGGGTCTGGGCCGAAAAAGGGCTGGAGGAAACGCCGTCAATCATTAATTTAAGATAGGTATCAAATTTAGTCAGATTAACAAGGTCGGTCGGCGTGAAAGTCGGAGCAAACTCATTTTCCAAAAACTCGCCGTCCTTGGCGCCCACGCGAAAACAAATAATGGTGCCCACATTGCCAAATACGGCCGGACGCACATACTCCTCGTCCAATTGTTCTATATATTGATGCGCAATTATAAGATTCAAACGATATTTGCGCGCCTCGGAAAGAATATTGGCGAATGATTGAGTGGCAAAATTCTGAAATTCATCAACATAAAGATAAAAATCGCGCCGCTCGCGTTCCGGAATATCCACCCGTTCCATAGCGGCAAGCTGGATTTTCGTAATCAGCATGCCGCCCAAAAGCCGCGATGAATCCTCGCCAATTCTCCCTTTGGCCAGATTCATGATAAAAATCTTGCCTTCATCCATCATCTCCCTCGGATTAATGGTTGATTTGACCTGCGCGACAATGTTTCTGATTATTGACGCTGACAAAAATTGTCCGACTTTATTTTGAATTGGGGCGATGGCTTCTTTAAGGAATTTCGGCTCCCAAGTATTGTATTCGGTGAGCCAAAAACTCTTGACTATCGGATCTTTAATGGCGGAAACAACCCTTCTTCTGAATTCCTTGTCAACTAAAAGGCGGTTTATTCCAAGTAGCGTTGAGCCGGGATATTCAAGCAGCGCGAGAATGCAGTTATTCAAAATATGCTCCATTCTCGCGCTCCAAACATCAGGCCAGATTTTCTTAAACACGCCCATCAGTCCGGAGGCGACTAAATGTTTATGCGTTTCGTTTACCGCTTCCAAAACATTAAAGCCGATGGGGTATTCCGTATCAGCCGGATTAAAATAAACCACGTCATTAATGCGGCTGCTTGGTATGAAATCAAGAATCTTTTCCGCGAAATCCCCGTGCGGGTCCACCACGCCCACGCCATGACCGGCGTTAATATCGGAAAGGACCATATTTTCAAGCATGGTTGTTTTTCCCATTCCGGTTTTACCCAAAACGTAAACATGACGGCGCCTGTCGTCCGTTTTAATCCCAAATCTTCTCCGCTGCTTGCGAAAATTTGTTTCGGCAAAAGGAATTACCTCATTGTCATGGTCGTGGTCGTAATCAAGCATAACGCTAATTTGCGAATTTATGCGAATGCCGCGAATGCGCGAATAAAGTATTCGCATATTTGCATCATTGGCAGTTCATTCGCGGATTTGCGTAATATTTTACACTTCTTCATGAATCGGCAGGCCCATCGGCGGCTCCGCGCGCTTGGCTTCCGTCTTCTTCAAGAGCGGAGCTTTTACCAGCAGCGACGGGAAGTGATATAAAGTCGCCATCTCCTCAATATTTAATATGTAAAGCGGCGCGCCTCTGGCCGGAGACCTGTTTTTATAAGCCAGGGCCAGCTTTCTTTGTTTTTCTCTTCTCACTATGCGCTGATACCAATAATCAAACTTGGGCGTCATCCTGCCGTACGGTTTAAAACTGTTCAAATTTAACGCGGCAAATTGCTTTAAAGCTCCGCTAATGGTATAGATCGGCCCCTTTTTAAATACTTCGCGTTTTGCCAGATAGACGGCCCGGAATTTTATATTAAAACCGGGTTTGGACGCTTTCATCTGAATGGCGGCTATTGCCTCTCTTTCGCCAACGGTTAAAAGCATTGCTTTGGGAAACTGTTCCTGCTTTTTTTCCGCCGCGCCTCCCGAAGGGAGGATTTCGCTCAGCGCGCCGCCAACAATTTCCGCCGGCACGCCCAAAATTGTTCCAAACATTGTCTTTTTAACCGGAATCACATGCCCGGCCATCTTCTTCGCTTCTTTTTCCCCGGCCTCTTTCCAGGCGTCGCTTGCCGGCACGGCTATAAGCTGTATCCAAAGCTGTTCGTCCGGCCGGAGTTTTGCCATTACCTCAAGCAATGAAGAAAGCGGGTCCTTGAATTCACCCACGAGTTTATCTTCAAAGCTTAAATACGTCCGGATGGGAAAAAGAGATTTTTTGGACAGAATAAATTCCGTGCCGAAAAATTCATATTCAGGATCCGGATATTTTGTCGGAAGCGCGGCCGCGTAATCATCAACTTCCGTAATTTCCGCGTCCGGATATTGCGCGTAAACCACGGCCTCAACCAGATTCCGGTGTTTGGCCGGAGTGCGGATTAGAAATTGGATATAACCCTCAATTGAGATTATCTCAAAGCTGAAAGGGAGCACAAACTCCCCCAGCCAATATTTTTCATAAAAATTCATTCCTTTAATCGTGCCGGCAATATGCGCGAACATGTTTTCCACCGCCTTTGGCGTCTGCTCGGTTTCCTTTGGAATATCAATCGCCAATAAAACAAATTTCAGCTTGCCCGCGTACAGAACCTGTCTCCAATTAACCCACATTTTCCAAAAACCAACGGCGGAAATAAGCAGAAAAGGAATCCACGCGCCGTCTAAAAAAAGCCGGCCCATAATTACCCAGGGCGGCAAATCGGCTAAATTGGAAAAATATGAATAATCAATGCTGATAAAAGGCATACTGCTATCGGGGCATAAACACATAATAGCACAAAATTAAATAAAAATCAAGTTATCAACAGCAAAAAAACCGCTAATTTAAGCGGTTCTTGGATATTAACACGCAAATGTTCAAAAAAGTTTATCGCCTGCGCCACTTTTCCCACACTACGAGCAGCGGACTGGCGATAAAGATGGAGGAATAAGTTCCGGTGACAATGCCCGCGATAAGCGCAAGCGAAAACCACTTCAGCGACTCCCCGCCAAAAAAGAAAACGGCGAGCAAAGCCAAGGTGGTGGTAAGAGACGTATTTACGGAGCGCGCCAGGGTCTGCTTGACGCTTTTCTCAACCGTATCTTCAAAACTTCCGGATGTTTTGGTCACGTTTTCCCTGACTCTATCCAGAACCACGATAGTATCGTTGATGGAATAGCCCATGATGGTGAGAATGGCCGCCACATACGGCCCGCCTATTTCCACGTTGATTAGTTTGCCCAAAAGAGAGAAAAGCCCGAGCGGAATAATTATGTCGTGGAAGGCCGTGGCCAGAGTGACGATGCCGTAAACCCACGACGAAACCGGCCGCGAAACGCGGCGGAACGACCAGGCAATATAAAATGTTATGGCGGCAAACACCATTAGCAGCGCCGCTATCGCTTTCTTTTTCAATTCCTCGCCCAGCACCGGGCCGATGGATTCAAAACGAAGTTCGTTTAATTTGCCGAATTTTTCTTCAAAGCGCGAAAGCATTTGCCGGTGCTCTGATTCGTCAATTGAGCGGCTTCTCAACAAAAATCCGCTGTCTCCGGCTGTCTGAACCACAACCTCGCCCAAATTAAAATCGGAAATCGCTTCACTTATTTCAGTTACGCCGGGCTTGCTCTCCGCGAAGGAAATTTCAAGCAAACTGCCGCCGGTAAAATCAAGCCCCAATTTAAGCCCAAAGACGGCCAAAAAAATTATTGAGGCGGCAATAGAAAGGCCGGAGACGGCGAACCAAATTTTTCTTAAAGCGATTATTTTCATATTTTTTGCTCCGGGTTATCTCTTCGCGCGCTCCCTCCGATCCACAATCCCGGACTTTTAACTTTTGAGGAAATGGCGCGCATAAAAATCCGGGAGACAATCACCGCTGAGAACAAAGAAAATATCACGCCGATGGACAAGGTAAGGGCAAACCCCTTAATCACCGAGGAAGAAAACCAGAATAAAATGGCGGCGGATATAAGCGTTGTAAAGTGTCCGTCACGGATAGATGGCCATGACCGCGTAAACCCTTCTTCAATGGCGGCGGCAAGAGTTTTACCGGCTTTAAGCTCTTCTCTCAAACGGGAGAAAATCAAAACATTGCCGTCAACGGCCATGCCCACGGAAATAATAAATCCGGCAATGCCTGAAAGGGTCAAAGTGACCGGAATGAGCTTAAAAATGGCTAAAACAAAGGCGGCGTAGATAAAAAGCGCGAGTACGGCCACTAATCCTGACAAACGGTAGTAAAGAATCATAAAAAGGGCAACCAGGGCAAATCCGGCCAAACCGGCCAAGAGCGACAAGCGCAATGATTCCCGGCCCAAAGACGCTCCGACCGAAAGCTGTGAAATAAGCTTAATCGGCACGGGCAAGGCGCCGGCGTTAAGCCGCTGAGCCAATTGCCGCGCTTCCGGAATTGTAAAATTGCCCGTAATCACCGCGCTGCCGCCCGTAATCGGCGAGACCACGCGCGGGATTGAAATCGGCTGGCCGTCTAAAAAAATCGCCACTGACTTATCAACATTTCTGGTTGTAATCCGGCCGAACAATTCTTTTCCTTCGTCATTAAACTCAAGCGAAACTTGCGGCTCGGTCGTGGTGGGGTCAAATTGGACAGTGGCCCGTTTTAATTGTTTGCCGGACAATCCGGTTACGGCCCACGGCGAAGGCGGCGCTATGTCCGATTCTGCTTTTTTGTCTACAAAAATCCGCTGGGTTTTGTACTGGTTTTCCACTCGGTCGTCTGTTTTATAAATAATATGAAACCCGAATTCAGATTCCACCGGGCCGCGGATCGCGCCGACCGCCTGATTAAAAGCCGCGTCGGCAAACGACTTGACCATCTGTGGGCGCGAGAAGTATCCCAAGTCGCCGTTATTCTTTTTCGCGCTGGAATCGGTTGAATTTTCATTAGCCAGCTCGGCAAAATTTTTAGGAGTCGCGCGGCGGAGCAAATCCTGCGCCACTTTGCGCGCCACTTCTTTAGTGGTGGAAGTTGCGCAATTTTTAGCCCCTTCAAAACAAACTAAAATATGGCTGGCGCGGACTTTGCGCTCGCCAATTCTTTTTTCGCCGTATTTGACAATATGAAAGCCGTCTTTATTCTCCACCGCTTGCGGCAAAACCTTGTTCGGGGCAAGCCGCGCTTTGTCAAAAGCAAGAACGATATCCTGAAAACCCTTGGTCAAACCCAAAAATCCCAAATCTCCTTCCGAATCTTTGGCTTCCGGCCCTTTGGAAAATTCCTTAACCAGCGCCAAAAAGTCAGCGCCAGGCGCGATGGCTTTTGCCAAGACCTCATTCGCATCGCTTTTGGCCTTGGCGTTATATGCTGAAAGTTCCTGTTTTTCCGCTTCGGTAAGCTCTCTTTGCTCGCCTACGCCCTCTTCTCTAAATTCAAGAACCGGCGTTTCGCCAATCAATTTTATGGCTTCATTTATATCCTTAATGCCGGCAAGCTCCACCGCCACTCTCCACGAATCCCCTGTTTTAATCGTCTGCACCACCGGCTCGGAAACGCCGTAAGCGTTAACGCGCCGCTCAATCACATCCCGCACGCCGGAGACGGCATCAGCTCGGTCGCTCTCCGGTATCTCCCTCATATCCGCTTCGTAAACAAGATGCGTTCCGCCCTGAAGGTCAAGTCCGAGCCGAAACGGCAAGGTTGGAAAATCCGATATTGGAATTCCGGTTGTCTTTTTAGTCCAAGCGGCCGCCGCGTTCCAAACCTTTGGATAATCAAAAAAACCGGCCAAAACCGCCAACACGATTATAATCGCGAATCCGATTTTTGTTCTTTTATTCAGTTTGGACATACCCCGCGCAACAACTTCGATATTAAAGTAATTTAGTAAATCAATCTTAAACAAAAAAGCCCTAAAAAGGCAAGCCCCCGCACGGCTCCGTCAGTGCGACGCCTAACAGCTTAATGCTGTTTTGAGGTAAAAGTCAAAAAGAAAATCAATGTTGATACCAGCACGACCAAAGGGCCCGGAGGAAATTTTGTCGCAAAATGCAAAATAACGCCTCCCACCGCGCCGGCCAAGCCAAATAATGCCGACAAAGAAATATATTGCGAAAAGCTGCGCGACACGTTTTGCGCCGCCGCCGCCGGTATCACCACCAGCGCTCCCATTAAGAGAGCGCCGACAAACTTGACTCCCAAAGCCACTACCAGCGCCACCAAAAGCAGATAAATAAAATTCACGCGCGACACCGACACTTTTGACGCTTTGGCCACGTCTTCTGAAATCGTGGAAAGAATAAATGAATTTTTAATTGCTCTCATTCCGAAAAAAATAAGCAAGGCCAGCGCCGCGGCAATGGCGCCATCGCTTGCTTTAAGCGAAGTTATGTTGCCAAACAGGGCTTCAATCAATTCTTCGTCAGGCACAACCAGCACTCCCAGAGCCAGCGCGCCGGTAAAAAAGATCCCGACAAGCGCTTCAAAGGGCAGTTTTGTTTTTTCTTTAAGCCGCCAAATGCCTAAAACCGCGATAAATAACGCCGAAAACGCGCCCAAAAAAGGATTAAAGCCCAAAAGCATGGCCAAACCAATGCCGGGCAAAGCCACATGAGTAAGCGCGTCTCCGACAAGCGCCATTCGCCGCAAAACCATAAACGAACCCAGCGCGCCCGCGGCCGCGCCCACAAATATCGCCACGAATAAAGAAATAACTTGATTTTGCTCCAATTCAAAAAACATATTAATGATGCTTATAAACCCCGGCCTGCTCTCCGTACAGCTCTTCCAGAACGCTCTGGCTTAAAGCGCTTTTGGGCGGACCAACGCAGATCATTTTTTTATTTAAACAAATAACCGTATCCGCGTTCTCGTAGACAATATTAAGCTCATGGGAGATAAGCAAGATGGTAAGTCCGCGCTCGTCCCGCAGCCGGCGCATGAGCGCGTAAATGGTTTCTTCGCCGGCAACATCAACGCCCGCGGTCGGCTCGTCAAAAAATAAAACATCGGGATTATCTATCAGCGCCCAGGCAATGGTGACTTTTTGAAACTCGCCGCCGGAGAGAGCTCCGATTCTCCGCTCCAGCACATGATGATGCAGATGATGCTCCGCGTGTTCCGGATGCGGCTCTCCCGCGCCCAGGCCAACCGCCAAGAGCATTTCAATAACGCGGCGCGTGTCAGGGGTTTTCAAAGCAAAAAACTCCGCGACGGTAAGCGGCATATCGCGGTCAATGCTAAACCTCTGCGGGACATAGCCGAAACGGACGCCTTCCTTCCAGGCGATTGTTCCCTGATACGGCAAGATGCCGAGCAGCGCGCGAAAAAGAGTGGTTTTGCCTGCGCCGTTTGGGCCGATAATCAGATTGATGGTGCCGCCCTCCATATCAAACGACAAATTTTCTAAAAGCGGCGCGCCGTCAACGCTCACGGATAAATTTTCCACTTTTAATATGGTTTCACTCATGCGGTTATGATACCTTAAGATGTCTTATAAAGAAAATATTTTAACCGTTTTTTCCACTTCTTCGGGTATTCCTTTAATACACTCGTAATTTTTAATCTCTTGGCCGTTTACCCATTTATAATCGGTAAATGAGCCGTCTTCAAGTTTGACGTCCCCGTTCTTATATTTAGCCGCAAATTTTATCAAAATTACCGGTATTCCATCAGGTCGGAGGAAAGCCACGCTGTTTATATATTTTAGCTCACGGCCAATCTCAATTCCGGCTTCTTCTTTTATCTCCCTTTTTAGGAGCTCTTCCACCGAGTCCTCAAAATCCAACACATCGCCATTTACTCTTGTTGGCCTCGCGATATCCAACTGCGCCCATTCCAGTTTGCCTCCGGGGACACAGTATTTGCCCGGATGCACCTTTTCTTGCTCGCTTCTTTTAAGCACCAAACATCGTCCGTCGCTTTCCCTATATACCACCGCGTTGGCGACAAAATAAAAAAGCTTATCATCCTTGGCGTTTTCTAAACTGATTTTTTCTGCTGGCATAACTTTATTTTTCCAAATGTATAAGCGCGGTTCTGACGGCTTCTTTGGTATATTCTTTTCGCGTAAGCCGGCCTTTGGTCATAATTCCGACCAAACCTTCGGCAGAACCAATTTTTGGGTCTTTTGTAAATCCGGCTTTCAGAGCCGCTTGATTCATATCCAATCCGTCTTTTAACATATGTTCCATAACCTGCTTTGGCGCTTCCCAAGCGGATGACAAGCCAAGATGGTATTCATCCCCGTCATAAATCGCGCAAACGCACACGTCCATAAACCCGCTTTTAGTGTTAGGCACGGCCATGAGGCCTGATTCCAATCCAAAAGAATAATCGCATTCTTTAAAAGCTCCCTTTGCCCGATTCATCGCGCCTTGAACAGTTTCATTAAGCGTCTTGGGCTGGTCGGGAACTCCGGATGTTGCCTCAAAACCAGAAACTTCCGCGCTTGCCAAATGCGGATAACACAATAAGCTCTCGGCAACAGCCGCAACTTTGACCGGATTTGTTGAACCGACTGCCACTTTCATATTTAAAAATTTTAATATTTAAATATATAAATATTTAAATGTTTAAACTCAATCTTTATCGCCATATAATTTCTTATACAAATCAGGATTATATTGTTTAAAAATTTCCTTTCCCCAAGTATCTTCTTTGGGGATATGCTTATATTGCAAGCCGCGATTCGCTCCGGTTTTGACTTTGACCGCAAAGCTTTGCAGCAAGCGAGAACACTCCTCAACCAGCATTTTTAAACCTTTAAATATCTGAATATTTATATAACCGGCATCCAAAGCGACATAAAGCTGGCACCGGACTTCTCCGGCTGATCCTTTGGCAATAAAAAGGTAATTTAAAAATTCCTGCTGGGTGCCGCGTTCAAACCCTTCGGCAATATTGCTCATGACCGAAACAGCCGCGCGCTGGATTTGATCTTTGAAGCCATAATCGCGGCAATCTTTAAATGTTTCATAAACCGCTTTAGTCATCTCCCTCGCTCTTTGCCAGCAAACCAAGCCCTCAAATCTAACAATCGTCGCCATATTTCAATATTTTAAGATTTAAATATTTAAATTTTTAAATATTTTTATATTTAATTTCTCCACCGGCTTGGGCCTGTTCGTACGAATCCTTAAGTCCGGCAAGCTGCTCTTCCATATCAGCCCGTTCTTCTTCGGGTAAGTCAGGATCAGAGAGCGCCGCTTCCAGGCCGTCAATATATTCCTGAAGTTCTTTGATGAATTTTTCCCGCTCTGCTCCTTCAACTGTCCGTTCGCGCTCTTCGCCTCTTGCTTCGGGTGGAATAAACTTTTCCGGCATATTTTTATGTTTAAATGTTTATATATTTATATGTTTATATGTTTAAATGTTTGAATCTTTCTAACCGAATCAACCGTAATCCAGGCGGACATGGCGCCGAAGCCTTTTTTATTTATGCTAAACGGCTTAATTTTTCGTGCGCTTTTCAGGTAAATCAGCACGCAATACTTTTTATCTTTAAAACGGGAGTAAAATTCCGGTATTTCCTCTGTTCCAATTCCAATATCTTTACCATATTTTTTCAAAATTTCCAAAACAGCTCGCGGATTTAAATCTGAAAATTGAATAACGCGCCCGGCTTTTGCTTTCGCGCTCACCGGCCCGCCGGAATTTTTAAAAAAGACGGTTTCGCCGGGCTTGATTTTATCCCAAGGCGCCCGCTTGAACTTTAACCATCTGGATTCTATCTTTTTGCTTCCTTCAACTATTTTCTCCAAAAAAACCAGAGACGGCTGCATTATGGCTATATGCTGCACAATTTATGATTTTATTTTTGAATAGAGCTCAAGAGTGTGCCTGGCGTTTGGTTCTATTGGCAGCTCTTCCAAAGCTTTTCTTACAGGCATCCAAACATACTCCTGGGCTTCATCGTTTAAATTTACTTTTTTATTGCCGACACGAACAATTTTGTCAATAAATATATGTTGAATTCCGGAAAGATAATAACCGGAATTTCTGATCTGGTCAAAAGTACAAATATGCTCTCCAATAGCGGCTTTTAATCCCGTTTCTTCTCTAACCTCCCTTATCAGCGCGTCTTCTAATCTTTCGTTTCTGCGCACCTTGCCCCCGACAATTGAATATTGGCCTCCCCATTTGTGAGTTTTCACAAGCAGAATATCCTTTTCACGCTTTGAATTTAACGACTCGTATTCAATAATCCCTCCAACGGCAACCACGGAACCGGGCACCATTAATTCTTCCCATAATTTATGAATTGCTTTTTCATTTCTTTTAATCTCCGGGTCCGGGAGCTTGCCGGCTTCTAAAATATATTCAATAAGGATTTCCGGTTTCCAAAGCGCATTTTTATGCACGTAAACTGAATGGTCTTCGGGATTTTCTAAAAATAAACATCTCACATTGGAGGTCTGCGCAATACCCAATTCATATGAGGCGCTTTTGCCTATATATCCTTCGGGGTTTACAAAATAACTAAAACCGTTTTCACCCAATCTTTTTAGATTGCGTAAATAAAGAAGCTCGGTCATTCTTTTATCTTGAATCTGATCGGATTCCAACACGGCAAATCCGCCACTGATGTTTTTAATATCAGAAAGAGCCGGGGCCAATACTTCTATGCCATTTTGAGAAAATAAACGATGGATTCTTTTAATCTCCTCAAAATGTTTTCTAAAACTTCCATGCAAAACGCATTGAAATAATTTATTTTTACTGTCTTTTTGCATATCTAAATAATACTTTAGCCGCTTTTTTGGGGCTTCCCCTGCCGATGGGAAAGTAGCAAGGCAAGACAGGAATGTTTAAACCGGAAATATTTTCAGGCATCGCTTTTGGCAAACCCCTATTCAGAGAGGACATTTTGATATTTTCACCGGTCAAAAGTTTGTAAACAAAAATGCTGAAAGCGATTATTTTCTTCGGCTTGATTATCTTAATCTCTTTTGCCAGCTGTTTCAATCCTTCATCAACAACTTCTTTTTTCGGATACTTGCCGTGAGGATAGCAGCATTTTACAACATTGGTTAGAAATAACTTATTGCGCAAAAGCTCGTTTTGTATCTGTGCCGTATTCGCGCCAATCCATTCTGACGAAGGAGGCAAAGCGTTGGCAACTTTCTTGCTGATTAAGCCGCCATCAGCCAAAACGCGCCAAAATTGGCGCACGCCTATAAAAGGAAACCGCGGGCCTTTGTACTCCGGCTTGGAGCTCAAATTCCTATAAGTCGGATTAACCAATACCAGCATCAATTTCGGCCTTATCGCGCCAAACCCGTGAATGTGCCGCAAATTATTGCCCATTGCTTTGCAAAACCGGCATTGGTCAACACTTTTATACAGTTTTTCTAAATTTTTATTTGCCATTTCTTTGCTTATTAACTATAGTATATTCGGCCCTTTAAAAACAACCTGGAGGCAACATATGGCAAAAAGAAGAAAGAAGACAGCAGACAGAGGATTTGGCGCACTTCCCCCGCTCGGTTCTGAATGGATATTAGGCAAAACCGCCGCGTCAATCCTGTTTGTGGGCGAAGCCGAGAACTATCTTTCCTGCTCTGGAGTTGGCGATGAAGAAGACGCGAGAATAATTGTAAAAGCAATTAAAGATGTAAAAGATGGCAAACTCGTGTTAAATGAAGATATCTCTGTTGGAGCATATCTCGACGCGTACAAAAAACAACACGGAATTACCAAAGAAGTTTGCAGTCACTGTGACGGCACGGGCTTCATCAAGCCGAGCGCAAAATAATGGGCAGAATAAAAACCATCCAACTGAATTTGGTTCTTGCAACTCACAAAACAGTTGCGGAGCTTAAACAAACTGCCATTCGCCTTTCAAAAATCCAAGGCGTTGTAAAATTGGAACAAGTATTCCCTGATGATCAGATCCCTATTCTCGCGAGAATATGCTTGACCAAAGTCCAGGCGTCAAAGTTTGCCGCTGTTATGACAATTTTGAACAACGACCCGGACGTGAAATATGTTATAAAAAATACGAAAGCTGATCCGAGTATAAAATTGGTTCAAATATCACCTCTGCGCTTTGCGCAAAAACGCAAACGTTGATCTTCACAAACCTCCCCACGGAGGTTTTTTTTATCCCGTTAGAAGCCCCGTCCTAAGGGCATTAAACTTAATTCCCAGTTATAATCTTCTATGCGCGAGCTTCTAATGGGATTATTCAAACTCCAAATACAGCGGAGAATGGTCGGAAACAATGTCCGGCAGGACCTCAAAATGCTTGATGCATATCTCTGGCGAAACAAGAATATAATCGGCAAAATTCGGCTCATTAGGGTCGTCATAATGCCTATAGAGCGCCGTTCTGGTTGATTTAACCTTTTCTTCTTTTACAAGATTCTTCATTCCCTCCTCCACAATCCGCATTGATTCGGTTTCCGGCAAAAGGTTAAAGTCGCCGCACAATACTTTCTGTCCTTCGGTTTTTTCCAGAAATTCTTTAATGCTTCCGGATTGCGCGAGCCGTTCCGGAGTATCCGTCTTTGGCCCGCCGTTCCATAGCCCGTGAAAATTGCAGATAACCCGCTCGCCGTTTGGGGTGTCCAAAGTTACATATTGCAATTTGCGGGCAGATATCACCGCGCTCCCAACTTCTTTTGGAACTGCCGGCTTATAGACAATAAAATCGGCAATTGTTTTTATAGGTATGCTCCGCCGCACAAAAATAGCCAAACTCTGCCGGTGCGGATTATCGTCAAAATAAGCAAACGAACCTTCAAAGTCCTTGAGCTCGGCGGTTATTTTCTTAAACAAATCGCCGCGGACATGCTCGTCAGGGTGGCGCGCATCCAGTTCCGCCTGCTCGGTATCAAAAACCTCTTGTAAGCAAAATATGTCCGTCTCCGGCGCCCTTTTGCGGAAAAAATGCATCAGCGGATGCAGCGCCCTCCCGCCCCAGGTGTTTAAAGTTATAAGTTTCATAATTTTAAAGTCTTAACCCGCATCCTTCTTGACTTATCTTTTAATATCAATGGGGATTTTTTATTTATTTCTCAATTATCCGCCCTTCGGGCAAACTTCGG
Source organism: uncultured Gammaproteobacteria bacterium (assembly GCA_964609095.1). Classification (GTDB taxonomy): domain Bacteria; phylum Patescibacteriota; class Patescibacteriia; order CAZSQN01; family CAZSQN01; genus CAZSQN01. Next base: position 20,744 of record CAZSQN010000009.1, read on the forward strand.
ACGAATCCTTGACTTTCCCTACAATCTCAATATAATATACTGCCATAGCACTTTCAAAAAATAACAAAGGAGGCGGCAAATTAAAAAATATAGAATCCTCAAACCATTAGTATTGGGGTTCAATGCTCCGCAAGATCAATACGATGCCATTATCGGTCCGGAAGACGACATTGTGCTGGAAAGCGACGGACAGACAATCTGGGTCGTCAAAAATGAACAGCACCATGAATCAATAACGACAGCGAATGCCATTGAACATTGGCTTGATAACGGAACCATCGTAGAAATTCAGCCGGAGGAAGGAAATATAATGAAAGCAAAAACTGTTCTGCACCATGATGACCCGCCTTGCACCGCGCGTCTAGATAACGGCTTCTGTCGTGAATGCGGTCTGACGCCGGACACGCAGAGCATTTGCTTCTACTTCTACTGTCCTTCTTGCGATTGCCCTTTGGCTAATTTGAAATGCCCAAAATGTAAACGAACCTTCAAGCGCCCTGATTAGCAGTAAATCGGGGCTTTTTTTATTGCTCGATGCAATAATCCCGCCAGCATTGCGTCATGTAAGTGAGCGGCGGGATGATACAAATTATTCTCCTATATATTTAAACCTCAAAATCTTCTGTCCTTCAACTTCCACTTCTTCCAAAAACATCTTTAACGGCCGCGCCCACAAGCCGCCTTCACCGTAAAGCGCCTTGTATACCACCATTTCTTCCAAAGTTTCGCTGTGTTTGGCCACGCCGAGAACTTCGTACTCTTTTCCTTTATAATGGCGATATTTGCCGAGTTTAATTTCTTTATTATCCATGGCACTTTATACGCTTATTACCGATGACACGGGGATTCTTTCATAAATTCATCAAAATTCCGATAATGGTGGGCGTTGCCTCCTTTTTTTCTGTATAACTCAATCGCGTCAGCAGAATCATCAATAAGCAATGTATTTCCCATATTCCTCTCTCCGACCACCGATAATGCAATATCAAACAATTTTCCATTTTCATCTTTCTTCAAACAGCCGTGGTCTGAAGAATTAACTATTCCATCAAACAAACTATCCAATTTGTGATTTCCGACAGTAATTTCAGTAAACACATCCATATTATCAGTCACCAAACATAGCTTACATCCACTCCGCTTCAACCGTCTTGCTTCTTCCATCATTCTCTCATCTATCTTCATTTCTTTAACACTATCTATAAGCATTTCGTGAAGCAATTCTTTTTCTATTCCGGTATTTTCGGCGATTATTCTATTTACTTCTCTTGCGTTTATCTTCCCTCGCATCCAATCTTTTACTATCCCGCCATCCTTTCCGAAAATATTCTGCTGTATCCAATCATGCACTTTCGGGTACTGATTTTGCACTCGATTTCCGTAAAATCTGTCATGACATAACACACCATCAAAATCGAATAAAATTGTTCTTGGAATATCCATATTTCTTACCCCTGCGTCATGTGACATCTCTTATATTT
>CAZSQN010000010.1:0-22151 GCA_964609095.1 uncultured Gammaproteobacteria bacterium
ACAAAACCGCTAAAAATCACCACTCCTGCGATTATAAATAAGCCGAGTCGTTTCACCCCGTTAGAAATTTTTGCTTGTGTGATCATATCTAAACCATTGCCCCGTTAGTAACAATTTGGAATTTCTAACGGGGTTCATAATTCGATTCTATCATTTATTATGACTTTTGTCCCCCGTAATTGCCCCGAGGGTGGGATTCGGCTTTGGCTCTCGTCGGCTTCCGCCTCCTCGGCCTAGCCACCGCCTCGCTGCCTCGCTCACAGTAAACTCGCTCGGCAACGCTGCGGCGTTCGAATCCCACCGGAAATAAAAAATCACTCGTCAAAAAGACGAATGATTTTTTATGGCTCGCCCTTCTCTCTGACTTTCGAGCGTTTGATTGGATCAAGGAGTACAAATATCCGACGGTGATGCACGATCAGATGAAGGGTCTGTTGACCAAGTACGAGAACGTGTAAGGCACACCTGATTTGTTTACCCCGTAGCGAGCTTGCTCTGCTACTGGGGCCATTTGTTTGCCCCGGGGGTGAGCCCTACCTGCCGGCAGGCAGGCAGGTTTGCACCCGGGGTAGACGTTTGATACCGATTGAGAACCTGACCCAGCGCGTTGCCCAAAATTGCGAGCTTGGAACGATTTGCTTAAATTAGTTCAATGCCCAGATTGAATAGTTTAAATACATCGCGAAGCTAACCCAAAGAATGTAGGGCACCAAGAGCCAGGCGGCTGGTTTGGAAATTTTTGCAAAGGCGATGATTGTGGCGAGGATGGCGAGCCAGAGGAATATAATCTCAATAAAAGCACCGCCCGGAGAATGCAGGCCAAAGAATATGATTGACCAAAGCGTGTTCAATACCAGCTGACCGAGAAATATGCCGAGAGCGATCTTAATTTTTCTTGTCATTCCGGCCTCCGAGCCGGAATCCAGTCTTTTCCACACCAGCCACGCCGCGATGCCCATAAGCGCAAAAAGTGTCGTCCAGACCGGACCGAACACCCAAGCCGGAGGATTGAGAGCCGGTTTAACGAGTGTCGCGTACCAACTAGTTTGAACCGCGGGCGTTGTGAATAAAGAACCGATAACCCCCGCAGAAAGCGAAACGCCAATCGCAATTACTAATTTAAAAAAATTATTTATACGCATAGATTTATTCTAACTATTATACTTTATTTCCGGCGTCTTGTGGTTAGCTTGCTTGCCCTGAGCCCGTCAAAGGGGTCGAATCCATCTAAAATTTGCCTGCCCCGTTGCAAGCTTGCTTTGCTATGGGGTTGTTTTGATTCGATTTCCATAATTTTTATACTAAAGTAAATCGGCGAGTTCTTCGCGCTCGTCCTCGTCAAATTCATCCGTGTCGCCTGCCCGCCTCTGGAGGGAGCCCCTCGCTTTCCAATTTTTCTCTTATTTCCTTTTGCCGCTCTTTTTCTTCGTCCATAAATTTTTTGCAAGGCTACAACATTAAGTTGGAAGATTCGGTTAGTTTCTTACAAAAGGAAGAAAAAATCAAAGGGTACGATTACGACATCATTCTTTTGTTCGAGCAAAGAAGAGTTCGAAACGAGCAGGCCGTAATTAGCTTTGACTTCTTGCATAGTTTGAATTGCTTGACTGGGATTGCGTTTATTCCAGCCCGTTTCTACCACAATCCTTTTCCCTCCCGCATCAATAATAAAATCAGCGCCGCCTTGCGCATCGTCATACCCGAGCGATGCCCCGATAACGCTTGAAAAATGTCTATACAGATACATACCAACGCTATCCTCCAATAATTTCCCTTTATGTTGTGTGTCTATAGCGCGCGAATCCGTTATATGAATCAGAGCCGCCCTAATACTGGAGGCGAAAAATAAATATTTTGATGGCTTACGCACTCTTTTGGGCGCAGAAATAGAAAAAGGATATACTCTCAAAAGCAGTTCGGCCTCTTCTAAAACCCGAAATACGGCAATGAGCGTTTTTTCATCAATATCTTTAAGATCTTTTGCGAACGCCGCCAAACTTCTCGTATCAGAAGAAGCCACTAGAAAAAGCAGAGACGGTATCTTTGCCAACACTGCGGTAGAAAACGATTGCATGGTCGGCAGGTCCTTTTCCACAATTCGATCTACCACACTGTTGAGTATCGTATAAATTGCCGCGTCGTCTTTGTAAGAAAGCACGGAAGGCAGTGAATAATATTTAATGTATCGGTCAATAGCCAAAATATCCGTCTTTTGCCAATAAGCGCGAACTTGATTTTCTAATAATTTAAGCCGCTTAAACGCCTCACTTGCGTTTTCACTTGCAAAAAGTCCTTGGGCAATATCTTCCCCGAGCTTTGAAGGGAAACGGATTTCTGAACGGTTAGCAATTGTGTCGGCAAGCATAATATATTCGGTAAATTTGAGAGGATACATTTTTTCAACCAGCGACCGGCGCGCGACATCCGCGGTGCGGTTAATAGCGATTGCCGATGAGCCGGTTGAAATAATAAAAACACGACGCGATTTGTCATAAAGCGACTTCAAAGCAGATTGCCACTTGGAATCAAAATGAACCTCATCAACGAGAAGCAATACATTTTCCTTAAGGGACGAGAGGCTTTCGCCAAGCAGCTCCTCGTAGGCGTCCAGAACCGCAAACAGGTCGCTATTTAGCTTGTTCGCTATATCGTCCAAAGAGACATACAGCACTCTGTCGTTAAACCTTTTTTGATATGCAAAAAAAAGCTGGGCGAGAACAGTTGTTTTCCCGACGCCGCGCAGCCCGGGAACCATAACCCAACGCGGCTCACTGCCTTGCTCCAAAAAGTTACGCAAGTGTTTATCCAGACGGTAGTAAAAATACCGCTTGAGAAACGCCTGCTCGTTCCTGTCATACGCCGAAAGTCGCAGGATTTTTGCCTGCTCCGTAAGCTGGCGGGCAACATAATTTTTTACTTCAGAATTAGTCATATTCTGCTTCTGGAATATATTCCACAGTATTCCACTCTACTAGAGTACTCTATTCCAGTAGTAATGTCAAAAGCGGATAACTTGGCTTAAAATAAGGCACTTTCAGCTGATTTACTGTTCCAAAATCAACGCAAAAAATATCTCCATCAGCTATTTTCCACAATCTTAATCTCTTCCGGGGTGAGGGCGTAGAGCCTGCCCCGTAGTGAACGCATTGCGTTCTACTACTGGGGTCAAACCAGCTACGACTTCACCCCGTTGGATGACTTTATATCCAATGGGGTAAATCATATCGTCGTTATCCTCTTCGTTATAAATGACATCCCGAACATGATCCAAGGTAAAATCACTCTCGGTTTCTTTGAGCATATCCACGAGTTCCTGTTCAATCTCTTTCCGCCGTTCTAAAATTTGCCTGCCCCGTTGCAAGCTTGCTTTGCTATGGGGTTGTTTTGATTCGATTTCCATAATTTTTATACTAAAGTAAATCGGCGAGTTCTTCGCGCTCGTCCTCGTCAAATTCATCCGGGTCGAGCCCCTCGCTTTCCAATTTTTCTTTTATTTCTTTTTGCCGCTCTTTTTCTTCGTTACTCATAGTGTTTGGGAATAATGAGATCACCAGGGTTATACATTTGAATAAATTGTGATAACAGGTCAATTTTTTCTTGCACTCGGGTTCCTAAGATAATACTTTGGCGGCCATGTTTGTTTATTGCTCGGACACAAGAAACTAAAATAAAATTGCCGAATGATTTTTTATCTTCTGTTGGGAAGTCGGAAATTATCTCCGAAAAAACTCTCCCTACTATTTCTGGTAGAACAGAGTCGTTGATTATCATTTTTATCAAAAAATGTCCGATCAAGCGAGAAGCTGTGGGCTTGGGAACCCCATATTTTTCTGAGAGCGTCAGAGGAAAATTAAACTTCCGCAGCTCTTCTGTTCTTACCGTTGTTATTAAACCGTCGCCAAAAACAGCTTTTTCTAAATCATCTACCGCTATCGGGAGAAATCTAAATCGGTAGGATGACAGATAAGCAAAGAGATTGAGATATTCTTCAAAATTAATCTTTCCTTGTTCATACAAAATTCTAACGATAGCAAATACAGAGCAATATTCCGGTGCTTTTTTCTTTGTCTCAATTTCATTCATTTGAAGATAAAGGAAATCCTCTGTGAGAACTGGTACTTCATCTCGCTGTGCAAGTATACATGCATCACATAAGCTTGGTGGGACTTGTTGTTCCGAGAAGGCCTGCGATTTACTGGCAGAAGAGATTACTTCAACACCCTGAGATTGTGATTCTAAGATTTGTATACCTTGTTCAAAGTTTTCTTGAATTGTTTTCCTTTTCTCGGCATTTACAGAAGAAAATCCTATTTTCCCTTGAGAGAAATACATTGTGCCAACTTGCCCGGGGCTATATCTAAATTTATCGGTTACTTCGAACAATAAGCTGATTACTGATTGAGGCACCTTTATATTTGGTAGAAATTTATGAATTCTTTTGAGTAATCCAGTTTCAGATAAAATCAGGGCCGAAGTCCCATCGACATAGAATTTTTGGCCGCTGGTTATTTTTTTTGCGATTTCTTTCTGCTTCTCTATTTCCTGTATGGTACCGGCGCTAAAGTGAATGAAACCCCTCTGCTCATTCGTAATGCGCCCTATGGCATTTGTGAGGCCGCCCTCACTAACCGCTAAAAGCGCGAAAGGTATGTTTTGTTGACAATATGTCTCAAAAAATTTTTGCCCTCGTTTGTTTTGTTCCTCAAGGCGGGCGATTAAGTATTTTGTATCTATACCAGTTTCTGTTTTGGGAACTTCAATTGCCTCCCCTCATACAATTCGTCTATGCCGGAAAAATAGAAAAAGCCGACAAGAAATCTCAATTCCTTGCTACTTTTAATAAGCTCGGCAATTCTCTGCTTGAGCTGTTTATTCTTTTCGTTTGTGATAAATGTTAGATCGGAGTTCATATTCATATTCATTTTTAATATTCAAAATTCTCTGGAATTTTCCAGACACCCCTCTCTCGAAAGGCGGGGATCTTCTGCCGGCGAGCGGCGTTTGAGACAGCCGGAGCAGAAAGTTTGCGCTTCTTTGAGTAATCGGAAAGCGTGATAATTACCTCGCCCTTAAAGTACGCGATGCGTTTATGAAATGATTCCATAAGACCGAGTACAAGAATTTTTTCCATTGTCTTTGTGTTCTTTTTTTCTCGATAATCACCAAAGGCCTGATAGTAGTCCTTCTTTTCCCGATCACGAACGATAATTCTTGGGAACCCCAATCGCTGAAACTGAAAGTTAATGATGGCGCGGCCAATGCGGCCATTGCCATCATTGAACGGATGGATAGTTTCGAAATCCAGGTGAAATTTTGCAATCTTGTCTAAGAAATAAGAATTAAGATCGCTTGAATACTCGAGCAATATCGCATCAACCATGCTTTCAACATGTTCCGGAGCCGGCGCGACATGCGTACCAACCCTCACATACTCGCCTTTTGCGCGAAACCGGCCGGCAATCTTATCATCTATTCCGCCAATAAGCATCTGGTGTAGCGAAAGAATCATCTCTTTATTCAGCTCGATCTCTTGAGATTTGGTACGAATGTACTCCACAACACGCGCGAGATTTTTCGCCTCAAAAACTTCACGCACGGAAACATCGCGAGACACTTCCATGTCAAGCAAGATTTTTTCCGTTTCCTTAAGCGTGAGCGTGGAGTTTTCTATGGCGTTTGAGTTGTAAACCGCTTCCGGAATTTCGGCCTCATCAACCATTACCAAAAGGGACTCCTTACCCTTGCGTAAGGCATCGTATTCGGCCTTTAATGCTTGTATTCGCTTTTTTGTGGGGTTATTTGTAGCCATAGTGTTTTATTTGTTATACATCTATACTACTCTTTTAACGACATAAAGTCAAGAACCGGTGAATATAGCTAAAAAGTAGACACTATTCACTAATTGTATTACACTAAAAATCAAGGACGCCCAAATCGTACCTGCCTGCCGGCAGGCAGGTATAACGACTATAGCGGATTGTATCCGAATATAGCCGAAAAATGACAATAAATATGAAGAAACAAATTATCGAGCATTGCCCGAACTGCACGGAGGTTTTATTTAAAAATGCCAGATTCGAGGAAGATGCCTCCTTTAAAATGCCGTGCCCTCACTGCAAAAAACCTCTACTAGTCAAAGTGCAGGTAGAAAAGATATCTCACATTACAGCTGAAATTGATGATGATACTGAATTGTAGGTTGTGGAAAACCGAGGTTGTTGACACCGTAAAAACATACTACGGTAAAATCACTGTTCGTGCACACTGGCTCCGGGGGTGGGATACCTCTCGCTCCGACTCGAGCCTTTCAGACCTATGCCAGCTCGGTCTGAACCACGCACTAACGCTCGCCAGCTCGCGTTTACTCGTGCCCTTCGAATCCCACCGGAAATAAAAAATCACTCGTCAAAAAGACGAATGATTTTTTATGGCTTCCACCTATTTGAACATTATCTCTTAAGAACTTCTTTTCATGCGTTTTCTTTTTATAAGCGCTAAACTCCGAGGGTGGGATTCGAACCCACGACCAAGGGATTAACAGTCCCCTGCGCTACCGCTGCGCCACCTCGGAGTTTAGCGCTCATTTTAATTTTATTTTGGTGGGATTCCTTTCGCTCCGACTCAAGCCTGGGCGTTACGCGCACTCACGCCCTTTATACTGCACGCCCGTGCAGTATAAACCCACGACCAAGGGATTAACAGTCCCCTGCGCTACCGCTGCGCCACCTCGGAATACCTAATAAATCTTACTTGATTTTACAAATTTGTCCAGTGCCAAACGCCGCTTTTTTGAAAAAAGCGGCGCTCTTTCGCGATTAAATTTGAAAAATCACTTTTAAAAATCAATAATAATCCTTTAACTTTTCAATTCCTGCTCCTCCTTGGATGCGCTCCAAGGCCTTGGCTTCAATCTGGCGGATGCGCTCGCGGGTAACATCAAACTCTTTGCCCACCTCTTCCAAGGTGTGCGGCACGCCATCCACCAGTCCGAAACGCATCTCCAATATCTTTTGCTCGCGAGCGGAAAGATGGCCGATGGAAGCGCGCACATATTCGCGCAAAAGCTGAAGCGCGGCCGCCCTGTCGGGAGAAATATTTTTAATATCTTCTATAAAGTCCTCCAGAGTTGAATCCTCGTCATCGTCTCCGACAGAGGTTTCAAGCGACACCGTATCCTGCGATATTTTAATCAAATGCTGGACTTTTTCCAGTTCCATATTCATCTCGGCGGCTACCTCTTCGGGAAGCGGTTCGCGTCCAAGGTCCTGAATAAGCTGACGCTGCACCTGCTGAAAGCGGTTGATTGTTTCCACCATATGCACGGGGATGCGGATAGTGCGGCTCTGGTCCGCCAGCGCGCGGGTAATGGCCTGGCGAATCCACCAAGTGGCGTAGGTTGAAAATTTATAGCCCTTTCTGTATTCAAACTTTTTGACCGCGCGGAAAAGCCCGACATTCCCCTCTTGAATCAAGTCAAGCAGAGACAGCGACTTACCCACGAACTTTTTAGCAATGGAGACAACCAAACGGAGATTGGCCTCTATCAGCCGCTTTTCCGCTTCTTTATCGTTTCTTTCTTTGCGCTTTGCCAAAGACACCTCTTCTTCCGCGGTCAAAAGCGGGATTTTGCCGATCTCGCGCAAATACATCTGAATGGAGTCCTGCGAAAGATCGCTTAAATCAATGCCCTTAATTTCTTTTGGCGCGCGCTCGGTCTTGGGCTTGCCCAAAAGCTCCAGCCGCTCTTTGCGGCTGCTTAAAAAACCTTCTTTTGTTTCTATAAGCTGGAGTCCGACGGCATCAATCTGATCCAAAAATTTCTCATAAACGCCAAGATAATCCTCAAGATTTGAAAAGGCGCGCAAAAGCTCGGATTCCGTGATAAATCCGCGCATTTGCCCTTTGCGCAGCAATTCTTCCAATTCAAGCGGCGTTGGCGGCTGGGCCTTAACCCTTACCGCACGCGCCTTTGGTTTGGCGCGCCTGGCCGGCCTTTTTTTAGGAGCGGCTTTGCGCTTTGGTTTTTTGCCGCCGAGCTTTAACAATTTCAATTGTTTTTTAACTTTCTTTTTGCTCATTTTAAAAATGTTTCTGCAGTTTAAATAATTCGTTGATTTTATAAGAAATTTCAGCCACCAGCGGCTGGTCGCCTCTTGACTCGGCCAAGGCAAGTTCGCGCGTCAATCGCTTTCTTTCTTCCGCCAGATAGCATTCTTTTAAATCCCTGGCGCAAGCCAATACCTCTTTTTGGAAATTTTCCGCCTCAAGCAGGTCAAACTCCGTCTCGCCTTCCAAAACTATCCGGTCAAGCGCGTCTATAAGCTCATCCGCGCCCAGCTTCTGCCTGAAATCCTGATATTTAAGGGCGCCCGTACTATTATAATGAACAATCGCCTCTTCGTACAGGCGGCTGATTTTTTCATCTCCAAGCATCTTGGGCGAAATCCTGTCAATGACAAATTCAGCGCTTTGGGTGAAAAAGAGAAGCAAAGCCATTAACCGCCGCGACAATAAAACATGGCGGTTAACACTTTGGCTCTTCTCATTCGGAGCCGCGCCCGGCGCGCCCTTGGCCTCTTTCGGCAAAACAAGATATTCACGCAAAATGCCTTCCGAAACGCCCAAGACGGCGGAAAGCCGCCCAAGCCAAAAATTTTGTTCAATTTTATCATTTATTTTGGCAATATGCGAGATGATCATTTTTCCAAAACGCTTTCTTGCCTCGCCATCGGATAGCCCGAACCTTTCTTCGGCCACGCTAAAAAGGTATTCCATCACCGGTCTAGCAGAGCTAATGGCTTCCTTCCAGATATCCGGATTTTTCCTTATGGCTTCGTCCGGGTCTTTGCCCGCGTCTTTGGGCAAAGTTATTATTTTGACGTTAACGCCCGCGCGCAAAAGAAGGTCTATCCCCTTTTCCGCCGCGTTCTCGCCGGCTTTATCCATATCAAATGATAAGCAGATATTTTCCGTAAAGCGGCGCAAAAGCGCAACCTGCTCTTCGGTCAAGGCGGTGCCTGAGGAAGCCACCACATTTTTTACGCCCGCCTGAAATGACGAGATCGCATCCATATTGCCCTCAACGATAACCGCCGTATCCTGATTTTTAATTTCACGCTTGGCCAGATCAAGCCCGAAAAGAATCCTGCTCTTATTGTAAAATTCCGTCTGCGGAGTGTTGACGTACTTTCCTCCGGCTTGGGGGTTTTTCTCTTCCGACGGCAGGATTCTGGCCGTAAAGCCGGCAACGGCGCCGTGCAAATCGCGGATGGGAAACATAATCCGCCCGCGAAACCGATCGTAAAATCCGTCTCCGCGCTCGCGCCTGACGGCCAGCCCGGAGAGAAAAATCTCGTCCGGACCGTATTTTTTTGAAACAAGAAAATTAAAAAGAGCGTCCCAGGAATTGACGGCAAACCCCAGTTGGAAAAGCTCAATGGTAGTGGGAGCAAGGCCGCGGCCGCTAAGATATTCTCTCGCCTCTTCCGCCTGCGAAGAGCGCAGCAGGGTCTCGTGATAAAATTTCGCGGCCAAATCCAGCAAATCAAGAATTCTGTTTTTCCGGCTCTGGATTCGCGCGTCAAACTGCTCTATTTTAACTCCGGCTTTTTCCGCCAGACGGCGCAGGGCCTCGGGAAACTCCATCCCTTCCATTTTTTGCGTAAAGGAAAATATGTCGCCGCTTTCCCCGCAGCCGAAACATTTATAAAATTGCCGCTCGGCTGAAACGTGAAAAGACGACGTCTTTTCCTGATGAAAAGGGCAAAGAGCGAAAAAAGACGCTCCGCGCTTTTTAAGCGGAAGGTATTCCTGGATAATATCAACGATATTTAATTTTGATTTTACTTCTTCCGCGGAAGTCATGCTGATAAATTATCCGCGCCAACGGCTTCGGAGATATTTTTAAACCCGTCGCGCCGCAGAAGTTTTACCAATCCCAGATTTATCTCGCTTATCGCTTGCGGGCCGTTAAAAATCATTCCGGTTATAAGCTGAAGCAAAGAGGCGCCAAGGCGGATTTTTTTATACGCGTCTTCGGCGCAAAAAATTCCGCCCACGCCAACAATCACGGCTTTCCCTCCCGTCTTACGGTAAATATCGGCAATAAATTTATTAGAAAGGTCTTCTACAACCTTGCCGCTTATTCCGCCCTTTAGAGGGACCTCAGCGTCAAGAATCTTTTTATTTGCTTCGCGCTTTTTGCTTAAATTCGTGCAGATAAAACCGGAAATATTATGCCCGGCGGAAACGGAAATAATATCATCAAGCTCGGCCTCGCTTAAATCAGGAGAAATTTTAAGAAATATCGGCTTATTTGCCGGAGCCGTCTCCAGTTTTAAGAGCAGCGCTTCTAACTTAATTTTGTCAGAAAACGGCTGGCCGCCAAAAGCATTGGGACAGCTGATATTAACCGTATAATAATCGCCGATATCGGCAAACGCGCGATAGGCCTTAAAATAATCCTCTATCCCCGCCTCCGCCTCGGCCGTTGCGGCGCAATTTGTCTTGGCAATGGAGATGCCGATTGGAAAATTAAATTTTTTAGTTTGAAGGCGCGCCGCTATCCTCTCGCATCCTTCATTTTTAAGCCCGTAATAAACAACCAGCGCCTCTGATTTTTTAAGCCGCCAGAGCCGCGGCTTGGGATTGCCTTCGCACGGCTCGCCGGTAATTGAACCGACTTCTTCAAAGCCAAAACCAACTTCGGGCATAATATCCGTAAGCAAGGCGTCTTTGTCAAATCCGGCCGATAATCCCACCGGATTCTGAAAATGAATGCCCAAAATATCCTGTTCCAGCGACGAATCAGAGTAACGGAACAGCGCGCCCGTCAATTTGCGCGTTAAAAAATTTGAACCCAAAATTCGGCCGACGGAGGTCATCTGGTCATGCACCTCCTCCGGGTCGCGCTTAAAAAACAATGGTTTGCAGAAATTTTTATAAAAAAACCTGATAATTTTGTTCCTTAAGCCGACAAAAACCCCGCACATAACTTGGATATTAAAAATCTTTATTTTAATTTTAGTGCTCTGCCCCACTGTACCCAGCGCATAATTCGTTATGTGCGGGGTTTAATCATTGTCGTTAGAATCCATTCTAACTATAAATTGCTTCAGGCGGACAATCTCGCCTTCCACAACCGAGCCGTCGTATTCCCCGCCATGGGCGCGAGTGCCGCCTCCGTAAGACGGCTTTTTTTGGTCTAAATGAAGGCGAATCATTGTTTGTCCTTTTGCTTCTTCCAAATAAATATGAAAGCGCGGATAAAAATCCCCGCTCAAGCGCCGGATATAGCTTATTTTCCCGGTATTGGGGTCGCTGAACTCGTGGTATCCGGCCCGCAACAAATACGCTTTGGGCTGATTTTTTAAATTAGTCGGAAAAGCCAAATCCATATATTAACATTAGTGCTTCTCAGAGAAGAAGGCAAACGCGTCCCATGATTGCGGGACGCGATTATTTTTTATAAATTTTTTAAAATTTGAATCAATGTCCGGCTGCCAAACCCCGTGCCGCCCAAAGGAATATAAGATATGGTTTCTCTTTCGGCCCAGGCAGGCCCGGCAATATCAAGATGCGCCCAGCTCGCGGCCCCGACAAACTCTTCCAAAAACAGCCCGGCGGTAATGGCGCCGCCATAACGGCTGCCGCCGGAATTTTTAACATCGCCGTGCGTTCCTTTTATAAGATGCTTATATTCCGGAATAAGCGGCAGTTCCCACACCCTTTCGCCGGAGATTCGCGCGGCTGCCTTAATTTTGTCGGCTAATTTTTTGCTGTTGGACATAAGTCCGGCAACCTCTTCGCCCAGCGCCACCATGCAGGCGCCGGTAAGAGTGGCCAAGTCAATAATGGCGTCCGGTTTTAATTTCGCGGCATAAGAAAGCGCGTCGGCAAGAGTCACCCGCCCTTCCGCGTCCGTATGGCCGATTTCAATTGTCTTGCCATTAGAGGCGCGGCAGATGTCGCCGGGTTTATACGCCTTTGGCCCGGGCATATTTTCCGTGGCGGCGATAATCCCGTGCACCTCCGCCCTTGGCGCAATCTCCGCGATTACCGAAAAAACTCCCAGCACGGCCGCGGCTCCGGCCATATCTAATTTCATTGTGGCCATTGATTCGCCCGGTTTAATCTGCAGTCCGCCGGAATCAAAGGTAATGCCCTTGCCCACAAGGGCGATTTTTTTAAGCCGTCTGCTCGCGGCGCGCGGCTTATAAATTAAATGCATAAAATACGGCTCCTCGCCGGCTCCGGCGGCGACGGAAAGAAACGCGCCCATTCCCCTCTTTCGGCATTCTTCCCGATTAAAAATTTTTACCGCCACCGCCCCCTTGCTTGCCTTGGCAACCTCTCGCGCGTGACCGGCCAAATGAAACGGGACGCAGATTGAAGCCGGCTCATTGACCAAATCGCGGCTGTAAAAAACAGCTTTGGCGGAAAGTTCCGCCTCGCTAATCGCCTTTTGCGCGCTCCTTATAGACGCCGCGTCTTCAACGACAAAAATAATGGTTTTGGCATTATCAAATTTTTCTTTCGGCGTTTTTTTAACTTTATATTTATTAAAATTATAATTCGCGAGCAGGGCGCCTTCGGTAAAAGCCCTAATCGCTTCATCTAAAGAAAGCTTGCTATTGCTTAACCCGAAAGATGAAATAGCCAAAGTATCTGCTTTTTTGTTTTGCAGAAATTTTATAAGAGAACCGGCGGCGCGCCGCAGGGCCTCCGCGTTCCAATTATTTAATTCTCCCAGGCCGAGCAAGACCGCGCGCTTGGCGCCCAAAGCGGCAGAGCCGCCAACCATCAATGTCTCGCCGTTTTTTCCGCAAAAATTGGAAACATTTGCTTCATCGCTTAGCGCCCCGCCAAGCAGCTTATCCAAATTCCTGATTTCCCGATTTTTATCCAATGGCCCGGCAAAAACGCCGACTACGAGCAAATCCGCTTTAATCTTTAACGGATTATCTTTGATTGATTTAAAATTCATAGTAGAATTTATTTTACGGCAAATATCGTATTTTTGCAAGATATTCCGCTACCCGCTTCTGGATACGCGCGTGTTAGCGGGATGCTGGCATCGAGCCAGCAAAAAATCCTCCTTTATGGGGAGGATTCACAGCCGCAAAGCGGGTCGTATCGTTCATTGCAGCCGTCTTCACGCGGCGAAATCCGCCACCAGCTTTCTTCCCAAGGCATTGGCTCGTCAATGCCTACGCCTTCAATAATCTGCTCATAATCCATTTGCGTGAAACCGTTAAAGGGATCGGCCACAAGGTAAATGGCTTTGGCGCCAAAATCCCTGTCCGGTTCAAAGTAGAAACTTGTGATCAGCGCCACATGCGACTTTTCTCTTCCGGCATAGCCGACAATTACCGGACGACCATTGGAAAGCTCCGTCTGCAATTCCGACTCAAGCAGAATACGGTAAGCAAACCGGCTTTCGAGCCCGAACTCGGACGATAAAACATCATCAATCGCTTCTGGCGTAAGCGGCTTATTGCACAAAGCATTGCCGCAGATGTCCGCAAGCGAACAGCAAGATTTTCTATCGTGATTTCTAACAATCCCTGCCAACTCGCAAACGCGCGCTTCCCGGCCGTAATAAGTCCCAAGCATTTCCAGAACCGTAGCCCAGCAATGTTCTGAACATTCCTGCCTTAAGGGCGGAATAGACAAAATGCACCCGGAGCTGCTTATCGGCCTATCGCCGCAATATTTTTGTTCGGCAAAATCTCGTCTCTTATGACGTCTCGGCTCTTCTTTGCAGGCAAAACCCGCAACAAAAAGGATTAGCGCGAGGTGAAAAGAGCGCATGTTTTTCTCCTTTTTATCATCTCAAACCACTAAAAATATTAAAACAAAAACCCCCCGGCGTCAATGGCCGAGGAATCTGTTATATTTATTTTTATTAACTCAACCATAGTCCTATTCGTACGAATAAGACTATGGTTTAGATTTGGGATATGACTTTGCCGATTATGAGCTGTTGGGGCTCTGCCAGGCGATAATAAACAAGCACGCCTCTTTGTTCCCGATCCAGCACGTCTTGCGCGGCCAAAATGGCAATATGTTTTGAGGTTGAACGGACGGAAAGTTTGATATGCTCCGCGATATCAGTAACCGGAGATTCTCCTGTATCCTTTAAAAACTTTATGATCGCTAAACGCCGTCGGTTGGCCAGAGCTTTAAGTTGTTTTTCCAAATGTTTCATACGCGCTTACCTTATACCACCTGCCGCAACCTAGTCAAATTCGTACGAATAAGACCATGCTTCCCGCTTTCCAACCTTGGAACCTTTCCCCAGTAGTAGAGCATAGGCTCACTACGGGGCCATGCGTACGAACCTGTCTGCAGGCAGGCAGGTAAGACTATGGTTGAATTTAGAGCTTGGTACTATTCGCGCGAATAAGACTAAGGTTTGCAACCTGTTATTCGTAGCTCGGAGAACGAAGAATAAAGCCCGACATTGTATAAAAATAAAATATGTCAAAACAAAAACTACTCGGCGGCAATGCTCGGGGATCGCTAATCCATATCATCATATGAACTTCTAATTAAACGTAATCCATCGTTGTCAAATTCTGCTTTAGTTTTAAATGGTTTTTCGTTTAAACGTTTTACTCTATTATATGAACAGGAGAGAATAAGCTTATGAGTTTTATCTTTTTTTAGCTCGTCAAATAATTTTTTATCTTGCAAACTAAGAAGATGATGATCTTCTCCTGACATCAAGACATCAACTGCCCCCATTAAAAATGGGCGCACAAAATTATTTAATTCACTTGGTATCGTATCTATTTCTATTTTTATATTCACAGCAGAACCAAGACCAATATTCTTCATATAAATCCATTCAGGTCTATGCTCATCTCTCAAAAATACTATAACTGGTAAAATATTTATTTTATTTGCATATTTAGTTTCTTCTTTTAAATATCTAGTTTCTATTGAATACCAAAATAATATAATTGCTGTTGCTAGATAAATAGAACTTATAAAATATGTTCTTTTATATAAAAAAGCATAACCAATAATCATTATACATATTAAAAGTACAATCGATGGCAAAAGATTTCTCTGACATCTTTTGAAGCACATACCTTACTTTATTCATTAGGAGATTTAAAAACTTTCCCTCCTCTATGCTTTCTCGCCACTTTAAGCCGCGCGAGCTCGCGCTCCAAACCGGCGGCCGCGTCGGCAAAGCGGACATCGTCAACATTTCTTGTTTCCCGCAATACCTTCCGCGCCCGCTCTTTGGCCGCTTCAATCGCCGCAATATCAAGCTCTTCGGAACGCTCTGCCGTATCGGCCAGCACAATCACTTTATTTCCCGGCTGAACCTCTATAAAACCGCCGGAAGTGGCCATATAGACCTCTTCTTTGTTTTTTTTAATCGTCAGCGCGCCCGGAGAAAGCAAGGATACGAGCGGAATATGATTTGGCAAAACCGTAATCTCCCCTTCCTTGGTAGGAATGGTAATTTGGTCTACTTCGTCGCGATAGACAATCCGTTCGGGGGTGGTGATTTCAAATTGGAGTTTAGCCATAACCACTTCGTTAGCTATAAACGCCCTTGTGGGATAGCTTTAATCACTTCGTTAGCTGTAAAGCCGTTTTCGGTTTTAACGTATATTTAATTGCTTTTGTTAAAGCATTTAGCATGGCGCCGACTTCCCGTGCCGACTCAATCATTTTATCTGCTTTTTCAATTTTTAAAAGATTAAGGTCTTTTGAGAGAATAAAATAATACTTCAATACTTTTAATTCTTGGAATTTCTCCATAAAATCTTTATAGCTAGTCCCACTTTGCGGGACGGTTATGGCTAGCGAAGCGATTACAGCTTTACAGCTTCTTAACCTCGTCAATTCCGCCTTTCATATAAAACGCGCTTTCGGGCACATCATCATATTTTCCTTCCAATATCCCCTTAAACGCCCGCACGGTATCGTCTTTTTTCACGTATTTGCCCGGAGTTCCGGTAAATGTTTCGGCCACAAAGAACGGCTGGGAAAGAAATTTCTGCACTTTTCTCGCGCGGCTGACGGTCAGTTTGTCTTCTTCTGATAATTCTTCCATTCCCAAAATGGCAATAATATCCTGCAAATCCTTATAGCGCTGCAAGACCTTTTGCACGCCGCGCGCCACATTGTAATGCTCTTCACCCACAATCAACGGATCTAAAATCGTGGAAGCCGAATCCAGCGGGTCCACGGCCGGATAAATGCCAAGCTCGGAGAGCGAACGGGAAAGCACCACTGTTGAATCCAAGTGGGCAAAAGTCGTTGCCGGAGCCGGGTCCGTCAAGTCGTCGGCCGGCACATAAACCGCCTGCACGGAGGTGATGGAGCCCTTTTTAGTTGAAGTAATCCGCTCTTGAAGCTCGCCCATTTCCGTGGCTAAAGTCGGCTGATACCCGACTGCCGAAGGAATACGGCCAAGAAGAGCCGACACTTCCGAACCGGCTTGGGTAAAGCGGAAAATATTGTCTACGAAAAGAAGCACATCCTGATTTTCCTCATCGCGGAAATATTCAGCCAAAGTCAAGCCCGTCAAAGCCACGCGGCTCCTTGCTCCCGGCGGTTCGTTCATTTGTCCGAAAACAAGCGATGTTTTGCCAATAACGCCGGACTCTTCCATTTCCGTATAAAGCGAGTTGCCTTCGCGCGTTCTCTCGCCCACTCCGGCAAAAACCGAAAACCCGCCGTGCTCGCTGGCAATATTTCTGATAAGCTCCATCACCACGACCGTTTTGCCCACTCCGGCTCCGCCAAAAAGTCCGACTTTGCCGCCTTTGACAAACGGACAAATAAGGTCTATCACCTTTATCCCGGTTTCAAAAACCTCGGCTTTGGTTGACTGTTCGGAAAAATTCGGCGCGGCCCTATGAATGGGCAAAAACGCTTTTGCCTTAACTTCGCCTTTTCCGTCAATGGGTTCTCCGGTGACATTGAACATTCTGCCCAAGGTAACTTTCCCCACCGGCACCTTTATCGGCGCTCCTGTATTTATGACTTCTTCCCCGCGCGCCAGGCCGTCTGTGGAGCCCATAGAAACGGCGCGCACGGTATTACCGCCGATGTGCTGCTGGACTTCCAGCGTTAATTTTTCTCCGCTCTGCCGCAAAACATGGAGAGCGGTTAAAATCTGGGGCAACTCATTGGGAAAACGCACATCAACAACCGGACCTATAACTTGAGTAATTGTTCCTTTATTCATATTCAAAGCTGTTAGCTGTTAGCTTTTAGCTGTTAGGAAACTCATCCCTAAAAGCTACAAGCTATAAGCTAAAAGCTATTCCAAGGCCGCTTTGCCCGCCGCGATTTCCGAGATCTCCCGCGTAATGCCGGCTTGGCGCGCCTGATTAAATGTGAAAGTTAAATCGTCTATCATATCCCTTGCCGCGTCAGTGGCGTTTCTCATCGCGAGCATTCTGGCGGAATGTTCCGACGCGGCTGATTCCAAAATCGCCTGAAACACCTCCGTTTCCACAAGCCGCGGCAGCATCGCGTCTAAAACCGAAAAAGAATTTGGCTCAAAAATATATTCTCTTTCTTTCTTTGTTTTTTTCTCCTGTTTTCCCGATTCAATTTCAATGTCTTCTTTTCTTAAAGGCAGAAGTTCCGTGATCGCGGGTATTTGCCGCAAAGACGACACAAAATCCGTATAAGCAATAAATACCCGGCAATATTTTCCCGCCGCAAATTCACGCAAAGCAATATCCGAAATGGGCCGCATGGAAACAATTCCCGGATTATTGCTCATATTCAAAAACGCGGCAATAATATTCCCGTTCATTCTTTTCACCGCGTCCTGGCTTTTTTTGCCAACGGTTATATAATCAAATTCCGTTCCGTTTTGAGTTTCTTTTTTGATAAATTCTATTGTCTTTTTTAAAAGCTGGGCATTATAACCGCCGGCCAATCCCCTGTCCGAAGCAATGATTATAAGCAGCGCCCGTTTTGCTTTGGCGTTTTCGCGAAACAGCGGATGCTCCAATACTTCCGCGCCGGCCTCCGAGAGTGCTTCTATCATCTCTTTTCCAATCCTAAAATACGGGCGGCTGGCGGAAGTTGCGGCCACGGCTTTTCTCATTTTAGAAGCCGCCACGAGCTCCATCGCGCCGGTAATCTTTTTGGTATTTCCGACTGATTTAATGCGCCTTTTGATTAAGCGAGTGCTAACGGCCATAATTCAGAATTAAGAATGAAGAATCAAGAATTAAGAATAAACGCTTGATTCTTGCTTCATGCTACTTGCTTCTTAAACTCACTAATTGTTTTTTTCAGCTTCTCCTCAACTTCCGGCGATAATTCTTTCTTTTCCGCAATGGCTTGGAGCGCGTCCGGCGCCGAAGATGACAAATAGCGGTGAAACCTTTCTTCCCAAACGCGGACATCTTCAGTTTTCACGTCATCAAGATAACCGTTGGTGACGGCGTAAAGAATGGCCACCTGCGATTCCACCGGCATTGGCGCGTACTGCCCTTGTTTTAACACTTCAACCGTCCTTCTGCCGCGCTCAATCTGTCGCCTTGTCCCCTCATCCAAATCGGTGGCGAATTGGGCAAAGGCCTCAAGCTCGCGGAACTGCGCCAAATCAAGACGCAATTTTCCGGCGACTTTTTTCATCGCTTTTATCTGCGCGGCCGAGCCCACGCGCGAAACAGAAAGCCCAACATTAAGCGCCGGACGGATGCCGCGATAAAACAAATCCGCCTCCAAATAAATCTGCCCGTCGGTAATGGAGATAACATTTGTCGGAATATAAGCCGAAACATCTCCGGCCTGCGTTTCAATTATGGGCAATGCCGTAAGCGAACCGCCACCGTTTGCTTTTGACATCTTGGAAGCGCGTTCCAGAAGCCGCGAGTGCAGATAAAAAATGTCTCCCGGGTAGGCCTCGCGTCCGGGCGGACGGCGCAGAAGAAGCGACACTTGGCGATAAGCCCAAGCGTGCTTGGAAAGGTCGTCGTAGACAATCAAAGCGTGAGCGCCTTTATCCATAAAATATTCTCCCATGGCGCAGCCGGCATAAGGAGCAATATAAGAAAGTGAAGCGGCGGAAGACGCGCCGGCCACGACAATTATCGTGTGCTCCATCGCTCCGGCTTCTTCCAGCTTGGCGACAATGCGGGCAACTTTTGATTCTTTCTGGCCAATGGCAACATAAATACAGATAACTCCTTTACCTTTTTGATTGATAATAGTATCAATGGCCACGGCTGTTTTCCCGGTCTGGCGGTCGCCGATGATGAGCTCGCGCTGGCCGCGGCCGATCGGAATCATTGAATCAACGGCCTTGATTCCGGTTTGCAGCGGTTCGGAAACCATCTCGCGCGCCAAGACCCCGGGAGCAACTTTTTCTATCGGATAAAACGCTTTTTCTTTAATCAGCCCTTTGCCATCAAGCGGGCGCCCAAGAGGGTCAATAACTCTTCCCACAAGCGATTCGCCAACCGGAACTGATAAAATTTTTCCGGTTCTTTTAACAATATCGCCTTCTTTAATGGCGGAAGCGTCGCCTAAGATCATCGCGCCCACGGTTTCCTCCTCCAAGTTTAGCACCACGCCAAAAATACCTCCGGGAAACTCCAGCATTTCAGAAGAAAGCGCGTTGCGCAATCCGGTCATTCTGGCAATGCCGTCCCCGACTTCCACCACCGTTCCCACTTCATTTACCGCCACATCGGCTTTAAAGCCGGCAATGCGCTCTTTTAATCTTTCAATAATGTATTGTTTAGTATTAGCCATACCGAGTAATAATTAATTCGTAATCGTATGTTTTAAATTTTCAATTCTTGCTTTTAGCGAAGCGTCAATCAGTAAATCATCAATCTTTAATTTAATTCCGCCAAGCAGCGCCGGGTCAACAGTTTCCAAAATTTCCGTTTCTTTGCCCAATATCTTTTTAATGTCTTTGCCGAAATTTTCCGGAAGAGGTTTGGCGGAGGAAACCTCAACTTGCGCGACGGCGTATTTTTTATTCCATTCTTTGTCAAAAGCCGCCATGATTGCCGGCAGCATTCTTGCGCCGTTGATACTTTTAAGATAAGCCAAAAACTTATCAATCATTTCCGGCAATTCCTTTCGCGCCGCTCCGTCAGTAAGAGAGATGAGCAAGGCGGCAAGATCGCGGACTTTGTATTTCATATTTTTACTGTTTGATTTTATTTAATGATTCTTCAATCAGGGCTTTGTCTATCTTTTCATGCGAGATATCTTTTAGAACCGCCGCCACCGCGTCCGCGACCAAACTGCCGGCTTCTTCGCGGACAGAGCGCAAAACCTCTTCGCGCTCGCGCGCGAGTTGCTCCTTGCCCTGTTCTATTATTTTTTCAACTTCTTTGCGGGTAAGCAGCAGCTTTTCTTTTTTCACCGCTTCGGCGGCCGAGCTTGCCTCTTCCACGATTCTGCCCGCCGCTATCCGCGCCTCCCTGATTTTTGCTTCATTTTCCGCCGCGGCCAATACCACTCTTTCTTCTATTTTTTTCGCGTCTTCCAAACTTTTTTCTATTGTTTCCCGGCGGCGCTCAAGCATGCCCAAAACAGGTTTGTATAAAAATTTATATAAAATAAAAAGCAGAATGGAAAAATTAATCATCTGCGCTATAAAAAGCCGCCAATCAATGCCTAATTTTTCTAACAATAGCTCCATAAATATTTTAAGGGTATAGGGTTAAGGGTCTAGGGTATAGATTTTAATTTTCCATACCCTCTGCTCTGAATCCTAAACGAACTTGATGATGAGTGCCACAACCAGCGCGTAGATGGCAATGGCCTCGGTAAAGGCCGTGGCCAAAATCATCGCGGTCTGGATTTTTGGCGCGGCTTCCGGATTCCTGCCAATGGCCTCCATGGCCTTGCCGGCCAGCTTGCCGATGGCTAAAGCCGGCCCTAACGCGCCAATGGCAATGGCGGCGGCGGCGGCAACGGATTTAACGGCTTCAACATTCGCTCCCGAAACCGCTTTTACCGCTTCTACTGCTTCTACTGCCATATATTCGCGACATCCTACTGCTCGCGACGAATAATAAATTTTTTATTTAACGTCGGCTTTCGGCGTCGCTGATTTAAGAATTATCGGGTCCCAACCAAAAAAGATTGAGACCCGGCAATTCTTAATGAACTTTGGCTTCTTCGTGCCCGCCGTGCGCCTCCCCCGCCATTTTAAGGAAGACCAAGGCCAGCATGGAGAAAACAAGCGCCTGAACCAAGCCGACGAAAATCTCTAAAAACAAAAATGGCAGCGGCACGAAATATGGTACCAAAAAAAGCACGACTGTCAAAAGCACCTCGCCGGCAAAGATATTGCCGAAGAGGCGGAAGGAAAACGAGACAATTTTGGCGAATTCAGAAATAAGCTCAAGAATGCCGACGAAAAATTCAATGGGATTTTTAAAATTAAAAAATTTATGCGCGTAGCGGGCAAGGCCAAGGGCGCTGATGCCGAATACCTGCACCGCAATCATGGTGATGGAAGCAATGGCCAAAGTCACGTTTAAATCAGCCGAGGAAGAGCGGATAAACGGCACGATTATCTCTTTGCCCTCGTGCAGTTCCTTTAATCCGATGGTTCCCAAACCGGGAACTATCTCCACCAGATTTGAAAATAAAACAAAAATAAAAATCGTGGCGACCAAAGGGAAAAACTTAATCGCCTGCCGGCGGTCTAAAGTAATGCTCTCTATAAACCCAAGCAAGGCGTCAATTACCGCTTCGGCGATATTCTGCAATCTCCCGGGAACCTCGCGCAGATTGCGTCTGACCAAAAAAGCGACCAAAAACAAAAAAAGCATTATGGCCCAAGCAACCAGAAGGGTGTTGGTTACGGGAAACGCGCCTATATGGAAAATGGGTTCGGCGGCGAGCGAGATGTTCATTTGTTGAGAAATTAGAATCTAGAAATTAGAATCTAGAATTTTTTTGGTTTTTTTATAAATTCCAATAGATGAAATGATTATTGATATTAAAATACCCAATAAAAGAAACAGCGGCGAGGTTCCAAATCTCTTGTCTAAAATTCTTCCTAAAAGTCCGAGGACGACAATAGGCACGGCAATGGTATAACCAAGCTGCCAAGCAAGCGCCAAAGCGCTCCAGACCTGATTTTTTTCTTTTTGTTTAATCTCCACAAATGTAAAACTTGGCGG
>CAZSQN010000011.1:0-19678 GCA_964609095.1 uncultured Gammaproteobacteria bacterium
GCCTTAGACACGCCGCCAGCGTTCATCCTGAGCCAGGATCAAACTCTCAATAAAAATCCCTCGATAAACTCGGGACTCTGTTAGAGAATTCTTTAGCTCTTAATCACTTAAGATATTTTGAATTCAAATTAATTGGAATATCCGCTACATCTCCGCCAAAGGCGGAGTGAGCGGACCCGCGCACTCTGATCTTAAATCAGAGATGTCGCGGGGAGGATTCACATGTTTTGGATACTCTGCCTTTGAGTGATCTCATAGGCAGGTCTATTTTTTTCCGCTACATCTCCGCCAAAGGCGGAGTGAGCGGACCCGCGCACTTCGATTCTAAATCGAAGATGTCGCGGGCTGGTGGTTGTTGTGCTTATTAAATTGTCAAAGTGCGCAATCTTTAAGCTCTAAATTTTGTTAGAAAAAAAACAGAAGATTCGGATAAGAATCAGCTGTTTTCCCTTTAAGAACCGGAAAAACACTATTTTTAGCTAAAAGATTTTCGTGTCTTTATCTTACTATAGGGCCAAAATGCCGTCAAGGGGGTCATGCAATAGTTCTTAGCCGATGCCAAATGGGCTTAATTTATGCTATATTTAGAGCGTATTATGCCCCGCGCATAATTATGTTATGCGCTGGGCTAATTAATAAATAATTTATGTGCGGGGTATGGCAAACTTGGACAAAAGAGAAAAAATTTTTTTGGCCTGGCAAAGATTTAGGGAGAAAATGCGCGTCTTGAGAGTTCGACAGACGCGGGTTCTTGAAGAATTTTCAAAAAAAGTTGATGAGGAGAAGATTAAAAAGATTCGTGAGCGGATTGAACCCCGCGCATAATTATGTTATGCGCTGGGCTAATTAGTAAATAATTTATGTGCGGGGTATGACGGAAGATTTGGAAAACATAAATGCGCCAAAGGTTGAACAGGCGGAAACAAGGGAGGCGCGGGAGAAAGCCGAAGATATTTTTGTTCCTGAAAATATAGAAAAATTATCTTCCCGCGCTGATGCCGAAGTTAAGGAGTTGTCCGTATCCGGCATGGAGATGGCGCAAGAGATCGCGGCTGAAGGCGGCATTGAAGTGGACGCAACAACCAAACAACAGCTTGCGGAAATTGCGAGCGAAGCAACGCAAGCCGGCGATGAATTGAAGAGCGAGCTTGCCGAACCGGGAGCGGAAACAAAAGAAAAAGCGGGTGTGGTTAGAAGAGAGATGGAATACAGGGACAAGGAGGGCAATCTTATCGGAACGGCAATCATAGAATTGGAAGAACAAGTGCATCCGGTTAACAAACAAACCAAAGAAGGCGAACCCGGCAAGGCGCGCATTTTGCGGTCGTTTGTCCTGAAAGGAGAAAAGGCGGGGAAACCGACGGAAATAGATATTCTGGCCTTGGCTAAAGCGCGGGAAAACGGTATTACCGTTTATGTTGCCGAAAAAACGCTTAAAAATTATTCTTATCTTGATATAGGCAAGAGCGCGCTTGTCCCCCCGCTTGAAAATCCAGTTGATATAGCCGTTGCTCTTCACGAACTTGGTCATGCCGACCAGCATCAGGACCAGCGGTTTGAAAAGATTAGTCCGTTATACGGTCATCCGGAACAGATTGAAAAACTCTCATTTGAGAAACTAAGGGATTTGTTGCGTTCAACGTTTAAAGCGGTTCCAGAAGCCAAGCGGCTTTTAGATGTCGCGGCAATTAAAACATTGCGTGAAAAACAAAGCGCCCTGGACAGACAAGACCAAGAATTTATAAAGAATATATATGAGTCAAGAGAACTCAGATTAGAAAGACAAGAAGTGTTTGAAGAATCAATTTTATCCATTGTAGAAAAAGAGGGAACGCTTGATGACATAGAAGAAAAGGCCTACAGCTTGATTGGAACCGATCCAAATGATACCGGCATAATGGCCCAAAAAAACTCTTTGATTATGCGGTTGGAGAAAATGGGCTTTATATTTGGGAGTTATGATACTCAAAGTGGGGCGGACGAAAAACATTTGGACGAAAAAACAGAACACGAAGAAGAAAATTGGACTACTTTTGGGGAAAAAGCAATTGAATCCAAACCCGAACCGGAGGCGGTGCTATTGCCTCGGAACAAATTAGACGATCCCTTAGTGCTTCAATATCTAATTAAAGCGATTAAACAACGTTTACGGTTTGACAAGACGCGTTTTGAAGCGTCGGAAAAAGCAACAGAAAGTGAAATTTCCTACCATACCGGCAATAAAGAATACTTGGTTAAATTACGCGTTGATTTATCAACGCCGGAAGGCGGTGTCTTAATAGATTCATTGCAATCAATGACAGCAACGATTGATGGTCTAGAGCGCCGAATTAAAGGAACCGGCGCGGTAATGAAAAAACTCGCTAAAGAACGGGAACAGATTATCTCTGCCAAGCTCAAAGATATCGTCGTTCTTCCACAACGGATGTTAGAGCGCGACGCCACGGCGCGCGCCTTTCAATGGATGAGGAAATTAAGAAAGGACGGAATAGACCTGTTTAAAGGAGTACAGACAGAAGAGGGCAAACTTCTTGTTTTTCCAAAAGAAGAGACCTGCGAAAACGATGTAAGCATGGCATTGGCCGCGGGCGAAAAAAAGACAGTCATGACCGACTCCCGGAAAGAATTGGTCGCGGCGCTTGGCACTTACAGGGCGACAACAAAAGAAATGTTAAAAAAATATAAGCGCCGCGTTCCGCGGGCTGCGAAAAAATAATTTAAAAAATCACCCCGACAGAATCGTCGGGGTGATTTTTATTTTCTGGCCATTTTCCGTCTCCATTCTTCAATTTTTTGGTGGTTGCCCGATAAAAGCACTTTTGGCACTTTCCATTTGCGGAATTTTTCAGGTCGCGTGTATTGGGGATATTCTAAACTTGAGCTTATAGCTTTTAGCTTATAGCTTTTAGCTTGCCGCGTTTCTTCCAATGATTCGGCTTTGCCCAGAACGCCGGGAATGTGGCGCGAGATAGCATCAACCATAATCATAGCCGGTAATTCGCCGCCGGTTAAAACATAAGGTCCAACGGAGATTTCCTCATCGGCCAAATGTTCGGCCACGCGTTCATCCACTCCTTCATAGCGGCCGCAAAGAATAATTACTTGTTTATATTTTGCCAATCTCCTCGCGTCATCTTGGGTAAACTGTTTTCCCTTGGCGCTGGTAAGAATAATCCTTGTCCCTTTATTCTTGCTTCTTAATTTTTGATTCTTGAGCGCCTGCAAGGCGCGATAAAACGTCTCCACTTTCATCACCATTCCCGGGCCGCCGCCATAGGGCTTGTCATCAACCGTCTTGTGCTTGTCCGTGGCCCAGCCACGCAGGTCGTATACATTGATTTTAATCAGTTTCTTTTTTTGTGCGCGCTTCAAAATGGACTCGTTAATATAACAGTCAAACATTTTGGGAAAAATTGTAATGAGGTCAAAGCGCATAAATTTAGATTACAGCTTTTAACTTCCACCGTCTATATCCGCCTCTCGGTCCGCCGCATATGCCTCCGTTCCGCTGCGCGGGACTTCGGTAATGCGGCACCCGCAAACTCGGCGGATTGTAACTGCTTGCTAAAATCTGTTCGTCTATGACTCCAGATTTTAGAGCCAGTTACAAAAAAAAGAGCCCGAATAGCGGTTATCGGGCTTTTGAACTTTTATTTTTTTTCTCTGTATTCGCTCCAGAGGAAGATGCTTAAAATGGAAGCAAATCCAATGATGTTGGAGAAAGCAAAGGCGAGAACCGGCGTTTGGCCGCCCATCGCGCCTAAAGAGAACGCGGTGCCCAGAGCCAGAGACGGCCAGAAGCCGTATCGCGCGATTGCTCCGTCGGTTGCGTTTGGCGCGGGTAAGCGGAAGAGGATTCCGAGTCCGGAGGCAAGGCCCAAGCAGGCGCCGATTGCGATTTGCCAAAACAGATGATTTTTGAGCGCGACTTTGGTTGAAATGAAACCGTCAGCCGCTCCCAAAAAAATGGAAGGAATCAGATACAGCCAGAATTTAATCCCGAGCTTCACGGCAGAAACATAATTCTCTTGACCCATTGTTTTCCCTTGTAGCGGCTATGGCAAAGCGTAAACTTTACCAGCATCCCATCTTTCAAATCGGTTTGTTCGCGAAAAGGTATTCTGTATTCCGCGCCGTTGGCCGCGATTACTTTTGCGCAATCGCCGCTGACGCGTCCTTCCAGCCATTCAACCGGAGTAACGCGAGTGATATCCATTTTTCCTTTCCTTCTGTTTTATGGCGTTGGATTGAATTTGTGATAGAGCAAGAAGAAAGCGGTTGTGGCAATCGCTGCGACAAGCGCTCCCACTGTCAAAACCGCAATATCAGAAAGACCCAGGCCCAGCGAGATTCTCATGGCTCCGACGCCGACAGCCAAGCCGCAGATTGTAAGGAGCACGCGTTCACGTTTGGTCATTTTGTTCTCCCTGCCCCGAATGAAGTTCGGGGGCTTGCCCCGAGCTATGTCGAGGGGTTTTTGTGAACGGATTTTACTTTAACAAAGTTTAGCAATTTAGTCAATCCCGCCTCACCCTTTGTCTATCTCTGTAAATATGTTGTAAGATAGTGTCATGCTTATTTTTTAAGAAAATTTTTATATGGTTGAACAATGGCCGGCGGTGGAACCTGAGACAAAAGAGGATATAACGCGAATTATTGCTGAAACCGAAAAGCTCATAAGCGGCGCAATGGATGATGAAAAAAAGCGGGAACTGACGGAGCGGCTGGCTAAGGATATCGCAAATTATTTTGAGAAGCAGGGAGCGACCGAGCACAAAGAGTGGGAGCAAAAGCTCCGCCAGATTGTGAGCGAAAATAAATCTTTGATAGTTCGCAAGGAATATCCAAAAACAGTTTTTGATCTTGCGAAAAATAAAGATCGTTTAAAAATTAAGTTTTCCGAGACCGCCCATGGGGGAGAAGAGTATCCTAACGCCGCCATAATGGGCGGTGATTTGGCCGGACTTAGGACGCCTTTTACGCGGGGATTTGGCAAAGTTGAAACAGGCGCGGTGGTAATGATAATCGGTTTTGCGCCCGGGGAGCATCTTTCAGTAAAGCAGTTGCCGCGCGACCGATATCTCCACTACCGCGGGCGGGAAAGATCAAATGTGCGGATGGTGGAGGGCGATGTGCCTTTTGAAGACATAAAATTTATCATGCTCCGCCTTCCGCGGCGGTTGGTGCCGGAGCCAATGATGACTGATGATGAACTGGACAGCGAAACCCCATACATTTCCCGCTTGTTTACGTTTGAGAAAGAAGAGAAAATCCGCGCGGCGGCATAGCAATGGCAATTGGCAAATAATAAAAAAAGGGCGGCAAAGGCGGCCCTTTTAATGTTGTCCGGCTGATTTCTCCAGCACCATGCTTAGCGCGCGCAGCGCGGTAGCGGCAAAATTTTCAAAGCTGAATGTCTTATTGGCGAAGGCGCGCCGTTGTTCTTCGGGAGCGAGCGTTGTCCAAGCGCATGGCGCGCACGCGTGTCCTTTGTGCCTTGAGACAATCTTATGCGCGGTTTCAGCCCAAACCGGAAACAGAGTATTCTGTATATCGGACTGAATGCCCGCTTTTGCGCAATCCAGCAGTTTGTGAACTCCGGCAACCAGTCCCTCATACCAGATTTCAATGATTTCAGACGCGGATGATTCCATCGGCCTCCGCCTCCTTTTGGCAATCCACGCAACGTTCCGCCTCCGGCCGCAATTCGAGCCGGGCTAGAGCAATGTCTTCGCCGCAATCAGCGCAGATTCCGTAACCGCCGTCTTTGATGCGCAGGATAGCTCTTAAAATCGCGGGCAAGAGCCGCCGCACTTTGTCCTCGCGGTGAAGCGCGGGCATTTCTTGCCGCAAACGGCTCATAACTTTAGCTCGCTTGTTCTCGAGATGCCGCATCTGGCCTTCCAGAAAATCTTTTTCCAGGCGCATTCACGACCTCCGGGGCAAGGGGTAAAAAGAACTCGAATAAGCTATAGTATTACTTTAGTTTATTTTTGTCAATCCCGTTAGAAGTTCTGTCATACTTAATTTTTATTAACATAGTACTTTATGTTTTTTATCCCCATCTTTAATTTGTTTTCTGCCGCGAGTACAATTTAAGCATAATAGACATGTTGCTTAATGTATTATGGCGCGGAAAAGATTTTTTTCAAAAATAAGAAATATCTTCAAAAAAATAGGCCCCGGGGTGATTACCGGCGCGGCCGACGATGACCCTTCCGGCATCACCACTTATGCCATTGCCGGGGCGCGAGCCGGATTTGGGATGCTCTGGCTCTCGGCCCTGTCCTTCCCTTTAATGGCCGCGGTGCAGGAGATGTGCGCGAGAATAGGGATGGTCACTTCTTCCGGACTGGCCGGAGTGATGAGAAAGCATTACGCCAGACCGGTTCTTTTTACCCTGGCTATTTTGGCCATTGGCGCCAACACGTTAAACATCGGAGCGGATTTGGCCGGCATGGCCGCCGCGACAACTCTTCTCGCGCCGCTGCCAAAGGGATTTTGGTCGGTGCTTTACGCGGTTATCATTATTTTTTTAATGATATTTTTCCCTTACCGCGCCATAGCCAAATATTTAAAATGGCTGACTTTTTTTCTTTTCGCTTATGTTTTTGCCGCCATTCTTGCCAAACCCGATTGGATTGAAGTTGTTAAATCCGCCTTTACCCCGACTTTGCGTCTGGACCGCGATTTTATCACCCTGGTTGTGGCCATTTTGGGCACGACCATTTCCCCGTATCTTTTTTTCTGGCAGGCGGCGGAGGAGGTGGAAGAGCGGCGCGAACAAAGCGCCTTTCGTTTTGAAAAAAGAATCGTCACCAAGCACGAACTCCGCGTCATGAGAGAAGATGTTACTTTGGGGATGTTTATCTCCAATGTGGTGATGTTTTTTATCATGGTGAATACGGCAACTGTTTTTAACGCCCGAGGGGTGTTTGATCTCTCCACCCCCGAGCAGATCGCTTCTTCCCTGGAGCCGTTTGTCGGCTCGGCGGCCAAACTATTTTTTGCTTTGGGCATAATCGGCACGGGGCTTTTGGCTATTCCGGTTTTGGCCGGCGCTTCGGCTTATGTTTTTGCCGAAGCGCTTGGGTTTAGAGAAGGGCTTTCCCGCTCGTTTCAGGAAGCCAAAGCTTTTTACGGCGTAATTATTTTTTCAACTCTTGTCGGATTGATAATAAATTTTTTGGGCTTTGATGTGGTGGATATGCTCTTTGGAACAGCCATTATTTACGGTCTTGTTTCGCCGCCGCTTCTTGCCATTATTTTGCACATCGCCAACAACCGCAAAGTTATGGGAAAGAAAACAAACGGATATCTTTCTAATTTCTTTGGCGTTATCGCGCTATTGGTGATGACCGCGGCTTCGGCGTCATTTTTTTATCTGATGGCTAAATAATTGCCGAACACAAAACCGCCCCGCGCTACTGCGGGGCGGTTTTTATATTTTTAGAGACTCAAGTCAACAGCCGAGGTGTCAACGTCTTCGTGACGCGGACCGTGCGGGCGTCTGGACCCTTCCGGTTCATAAATCTTCAGGTTGACGCGGGCGTTATTTTTCGCGCCCACGATCCTAAGCAGTGTCCGGAGAGCGCGAGCCGTCTGGCCTTGGCGGCCGATGACGTAGCCCATGTCCTCCTGGTTGATGTGAAGAGTGATGAGCACTCCGCGTTCATCCACGGTGCGCTCTGTTTTCACATCCTCCGGATGGCCGACAAGAGCTTTGACAGTGTACTCAATAAACTCCTGATCGGAATAGCGTTCTGCCATACAGTAAATCAGTTTAAGTCAAAACAATTCGTCCAGTACCGTCGACCGAACTTGCGCCGAACGGCTACTAAGTTCACCAGTCCTGGTTAATTATAAATTAACATATATATATGAAATTGTCAAACCCCGCAAATAATCAAAAACCGCCTTTTAGGCGGCTTTTGCTTCTTCTTTTTTCGCTGTTTCCGCTCCTTGTTTTTTCGCTGGCGGATGGGCTTTTCTTTTTTCTCCGGCCACGACCTTCGCGTCTATTAACAGATTCCAAACAGTCGCGGTCGGCTGGGCTCCATGGTCAAGCCAGTATTTGATCCGTTCGGCCTTAAGATTAACGGTCTTTGGTTTGGTGCGGGGATTATAAAAACCGACGGCTTCCACCGATGTGCCCCAAGGGTCTTTTGTTTTTTCCACGATTATGAGCCGATAAGACGGCTGTTTTTTCTTTCCCACTCTTGAGAGCTTGATGGCTAACATATGCAAGCAGTTTAATCTAATTAAGATATAATTGTCAATACCCAATCCCGAATGCCGAAAAAATAACCAATAGCCAATAAATGTCTAATATCTAATTGTTCTAATTTCTAATCAATGGCTAATAACTCAATGTTTAAAGTTTGGCCATTAGACATTAAACCGTTGATTGGGTATTAGAAATTAGTTATTAGGAATTTGTTCGTTATTCTGGTTTGGTGATTGATTTAATTTATTTTTTAATATCTTCCAATTTTACGGAAAGCAGCTGGCTTGTTCCGTCTTCGCCCATGGTTACTCCGTAGATGGCCGCGGCTTTTTCCATGGTGTAGCGGTTATGGGTGACCACAATAAATTGCGTCTTTTCTCCCAGCTCGTCAAGTATGCCCGCGAACCGTATGGCGTTACTCTCATCCAAGGCCGCGTCCACCTCGTCCAAGACCACAAAAGGCGACGGCTGATTAGAAATTATGGCCATAATGAGCGCGATGGCCGTGAGCGCTTTTTCTCCGCCCGAGAGCATGTGCATGCCTTTTATCCTCTTGCCCGGCGGAGTCGCGGAAATTTCAATCGTGTATTCCGCTTGCTCAAAAACGCTGGCGGCTGAAGGCGTTTTTTGCCCCGCCTCTTCCTCGCCTGTTTCCGCCTCGTCAGAATGCGCGTCTAATTTCAATTTAACGCGCGAGAGCTTGGAGACGCCGCCGCTAAAAAGCGTTTTGAAATAGCGCGAAAAGTCGTCGGAGATTTGTTTGAAGTTAGCGGAAAACTGGCTGTCTATAAGAGCGTCCAATTCCGCAATAACCGTTTTAAGCGATTCTAATGAGGCGCGCAAGTCCTCCGTTTGTTTGCTTAAGAACCCGTGCCTTTCCGCGGTTTCTTTGTGTTCGGCGATTGTTTCCGGATCAATGCCGCCGATAAGTTCCAGCTGATATTTAAGTTTTTGGATTCTGGCGGCAAGGTCGGCGGATGCCGTTTCCGGATGGGCTGAAGATTCTTTTTTTACTCTTTCCAGCCGTTCTTTAAGCTCTTGCGCCATTTCCGCCTCTAAGGCCTCGCGCCGAACTTCCAGCCGAGCCAATTCAATTTTTACCGCGTTGACTTGCGATTCCACCGCGTGAACCTCGTCTCCCTGTTTTTGGAGCGTTCTTTGCGCCTCAAAAAACGAGCTTTTTTTAGCAGATTCTTTTTTTCCGACAGTTTCTAGTTCGCTCCTAAGAGCATTCATTTTTTCTTCAAGGGAATGTATCTGCCCGGCAGCTTCCTTAAGCCCAAGTTCAAATTTCTTAAAAGAAAGTTCGTCCGCTTCCGGCGCCGGTTTCTCCAATCTGCTCGCGAGGGCGCGCATATTTTTCCGCGCGCTGTCCAGCTCCGAGAGCGATTTTTTCATGTCTTCAATGTCTTTAGCTTGTTCCAGATTTTGAAACAGCGCGTCAAGTCCGTTCGCGATGTTATTGATTTCCGAAATTATTTTGGAAAGAGGGAGCGGGGTCGGAAGAAGCTTGCCCTGCTTGGCGCGCTCAATCTCGGTTTTAATTTTAAATTCCGCTTCCCGCAGGCGCCCTCGCTCATCCATTAGTTTTTGCAATTCCTTTTGCAATCGTATAAATGATTCAGACGCGCCTTCCGCGGCTTCAAGAGCGGCAAGCGCTTCGCGGCTATTTTTTAATCCATCTGATTTTTGCTTTAATTCAATTTCAAGTTTTTGCAAGACCAGTTCCTCGCGGCTGGTTTCCTCTTTAAGCTCGCTCCATTGCCGTCCATAGTATTGGTGCTGGAGTTCGTGCAGCTCCGCTTCCACCTTTTCCCGCTCTTCCAGACGTTTTACCGCGCGCGAAAGAGAGCGCATGCGCGGCTCAATTTCCGCGAGCAATCCTTCCGCCTGGCGCAGGTTTTCTTCCGTTGATTTAAGCTTGTTTATGGCTTGTTCTTTTTTAATCTGAAAGGGTTTGACGCCGGTGGCTTCGTCAAAAAAGGAGCGCCGCTCTTCCGGTGGCATAAGCAGGATGGAATCAATCATGCCCTGACCGATAATGGCGTAATGCCTCTCGCCAAAATTGGCTTTGGCCAAAAGCATTTGGATATCCGAAAGCCGGACTTTATTCTTGTTTATCAGATATTCTGATTCGCCGTCGCGATAGAGGCGGCGGGTGATGACAACCTCCGAGTATTCAATATCAGCGCTTTTATCCTCGTTATTTAAGTAAAGAGAGACCTCGGCAAAACCGGCGCGCGGCCGCTTTTCGCTGCCGTGCCAGATTACATCTTCGCCTTTTTTGCCGCGCAAAAGCTTGAGCGACTGTTCGCCCAATACCCAGCGGATGGAATCGGCCACATTTGATTTGCCGGAACCGTTGGGGCCGACAATGGCGGTCATGCCGCGCCACTTGCCTTTTGGCGGCTCAAAGGCAAGCGCGGTTTTGCCGGCAAATGATTTGAACCCCTGAATTTCCAGTTTTTCCAAAAACATAACTTTACGGATTACGAATCCGTTGATTTATTTTCTCATATTTATCGCTGGTTGACAATCTATAATATTGGTATTAGATTGGATAGATTTATATGGAGTATCTTATTTATCGGCAGATCTGGGACGCGGTTAAAAGCGCAAAACATTGTCTGCTTATTTCCCATAAAAAACCGGACGGGGACACTTTGGGCGCCATGCTGGCGTTTGGCAACGCGTTAGAGGCGGCAGGCAGGCCGCATACGAGATTTTGCGCTGATGAAGCGCCGACGCCATACAGATTTATGCCCGGCAATTTTAAGATGATAAACAGCGAAAAGGAGGCGTTAAGAAGCAATCCGGATTTAATTCTGCTTTTTGACGCCGGCGATCTGGCGTTTGCCGGAGTTAGTGGGCTGGTCTCTAAAATCCAGCCGCGGCCGGCCATCATCAACATTGACCACCATCATACCAATACCCGTTTTGGCGATATAAACGCGGTGGCAACGGATGCGGCTTCCACAACCGAAGTGGTCCATCGTTTGCTGGCGGCCAACAATATAGAAATAGACCAGCGCATTGCCACCTGTTTGCTTACCGGACTTTGCACTGATACGGGCAATTTTACCAATCCGGCAACAACACCCTCGGCGCTGCGATTGGGCGGCGAACTTTTAACCCGCGGAGCCAAGTTCGGGAGCATCTTTCGCGCCCTTTGGAAAAATAAATCAGCGAACACCCTTAAGCTTTGGGGATTGGCCATGGAGCGCCTGCGCTATGACCGAAAAAATGAAACCGCCACCACCGTGCTTTTTGATAAAGATTTAAAAGAGCATGGCGTTCCCGAAGAGGCAACCGAAGGAATCTCCAACTTTTTTTCCGCCGTGTTAAATGTGCCGATTATTTTGGTTTTGCGCGAAACCAATGATGGAAAAGTGAAGGGAAGTTATCGCACCACAGGCGATGATGATGTTTCCGCGCTGGCCGCCAAATACGGCGGCGGCGGGCACAAGAAGGCGGCCGGGTTTACGGTGGCGGGTAACATTGAAGAGCTGCCGAACGAGTGGAAGGTGAAAATAAGATCACCGCTTGACAAATATTGACTATTCTAAGTAATATAAACGGTTCTTTAACATTTAGGGTAATTTCTCTATATCAATGAAGCACGGAGCACATACTTGGAAAGGAGCTTGTCTTGGCACTAAATCCAAACGCCGTCTACATTAGGTCGCCGTTCATGCAAGTCATTCAGAACGGCGACTCTGCGGTAATCTGGCACTCGCTGTTTTGTCACCCAAAGATTGTTCCTATCGAGACGCTTGAGTTTCTTGAATCTTTTTCAGATCCGACGAAGCTTCACTCCCGCCTCGGTGATGAACCAACTGAGGAAGACCAAGAGACGATTGAGGAATTGATACGCTGCTATTTTCTCGTTCCAGATAATTTTGATGATCGAAAGTTTCTTGAAGAAAAGATGCGAGAACGAGAAAAGGAAATCATAAACGGTTCGTTGATTGATTATCTTGAGCTCATCATGAGTGAAGCTTGCAATTTTCGTTGCAACTACTGCATTCATTTCAATAACTTGGAAACTTCTGATCGCATCAACAATTCCAAGAAAATCATGCAGTTTGATACGGCCAAGGAAATCGTAGGACAGTATCTGGAAATTCTTCGTAGACACGGAAAGCTTATCGCCGAAATTAATTTTGGCGGAGGTGAACCGCTATTGGCGTGGCCTGTTATCAAGCAGGTGCTTGAATACTGCCATACCGTCTACGGTTTAGAATTCGAGTTTCGCTTCTCAATCAATACTAATGCTTCTCTTGTCACTCAGGATATAGCTGAAACTCTGGTGGAGTATCATGTCGAAATAGCTTCCAGCCTCGATGGCTTACGCGAAGGAAATGATCGTGTCCGATTGACAAAATCCGGAGGCGGTACATTTTCTAAGATCATTCGCGGATTCGATGTGTTGGCGCAAGCGGGATATCCGCTTAATGGCATTGCGGTGACAGTTACCGAAAAAAATTTCAATGAACTTGATGAGTCGATTATCAAATGGGCGAAAACCCGCCGCATGAAGAACATCAGGATTGATATTGATGTCGTCGATATGGTGGATATTCCCATTGATGATATCGTTGCAAAACTGATGCAACTTCGGCGTTATGCGGCAGAACAAGACATCGAAGTTCTTGGTTTTTGGTCACGACCAGTCGAGAATCTTAATGAATCAACACTTGAAAGTCGCGTCTCGTTCTGCGGTGCAGTACGCGGCAATAGCATGTGCGTAGGTCCGTCCGGAAACATCTACGGATGTGGCTACAGCACAACCCAGCTTGGAAGCCTTTTAAAGATACAATCATTTTTTGCGCCCGACGCCGTTTACTACCGTTTTGTGAGAGATCATCTCACCGGAGCGTTGGAGATGTGTAAAGGGTGCATGATTGAAGGCCAGTGCGGTGGCGGATGCAATATCACCCAAGAATTCGCTCAGGCGACCAAGACCACAAAAATTGAACGAATGTGTGTTTTCTATCGCCAAATGACGCGTGAACTGCTCCTTGAGCAACTTCGGGAAAACGTTCCTGAAGTTGAATCAGAGAAAATCCAAACCGAAAGGAGGTGATGGCAGTGAAGGCACAGCCCAAGAAGCGGCTGAAGCTGGCAGTTAAGCCCCTTCCCAAGCGGAAGGCGCTCAACACATGCCAGGCCCCAAGCAACTGCGGCTAGTAGTGCCGTCCGGGGGTGAGAATAGTACATACTATTCTCACCCCCATTTTTGAAAGGAGAAGATAATGCATCAAATTGATGGTTGGTCACAGTTTTTTGACAAAAGATTCTTCAACCTGTTTGATCGTTCGATAATCCTCAAAGAGCTGATACTGCTAATCCGTCGTTCCGTCAAACCGCCAGATACTGTCCTTGAGATCGGTTGTGGTAGCGGCCTTACAAGCATCTTGCTTGCAAGTGTCGGTTATCGAATTACAGCGATAGATGCAAACCGAGAATTGATTCAAGCAATGAAGCAATTTACGAATGTATTTTCAAATCTCAACTTCCATCAAATGGACATGTTCCAACTTGATTTCCGTGATGAGAGTTTCGATTTAGCGTTCAGTCAAGGTGTTCTTGAACACTATTCTGATGAAGATATTGTTCGTTCACTTGTCGAACAAAAAAGGGTGGCCAAAATCGTGGTAATCGATGTCCCTAATACTCGCGGTAAAATTGGCGATTATGGCGACGAAAGGGCCATTACTCCTAAACATTGGCGTCAACTGATTCAATTCGCCGGATTAGAAATTATTGCCGAAAGTACGCGAGGAATGGCATGCTGGAGTCAGCGTAATCCAAAACTGTTGGGATGGCTGGAAGATTCTCAGCTGTCTCAATGGTTCGGTGAGAATTCGATATTTATTACGCGTTCTTAAATAATGCTCGGGAATATTTCCCGAGCATATTTTTTGATATAGATAATTTTACGCCTTCCGACAAATAAAAATCATTTGCTTGCTATTTTTTTTATATGGCCCGAGATCAAAATCTCCATAAATTTTTTCAACACGTAGGCCAACTCTCTTTAAGAGAAGTAACGTCTCTTTAAAATCTGGCTGATAACCCGCCACGGGATAATACCATCGTTTAGATGCGCCGTTGTCTTTTAAAATCTCCATAAAATAATGTATTTGAAAAACGCGTTTATCGGGAATGCGTATGGAAGAAAAAAGATTCCATACTTCATCGTTTATAATTTTTGAAAAATGGTGTCTCACGATATATTCTTTTGATAAATCATTGGGCGAAAAAAGATCAAAAGAAAATACGCCGTCTTTATGCAAATGTTCAACTATTTTTTTTAAAGCTATAAATTGTCTTTCCAGTACATCTTTTGGCGAGTAAAATCCTTCTGTTTTTTGAGCAAGATACGAAAGACTATCAAAAGGAAGAAAAATAAATTTGAATTTTTTATTTTTTAGTAATGAGGATGAAAAAGAGGTTAAATCATCTTGAAAAATCTTGACCCTCTTATTTATCCTTATTTTTTTCATTTTATTTTTTGCAATATTTAACATGGCAGCATTTGCATCAAAGCCCCAAATCTCTTTTCCTGATTGCGCAATCGGAACAATAATGCGTCCGGCTCCGCAAGCGCATTCCAAAATCGGCCCATCAATCTTTTGGGCTAATTTATAATAAAAGTTTAAATCATCTTTTTTATTCCGATATTCTAAATCGTAGAATTTTGCGTAAATCTGTTCCTTATTCATATTGATTTGATTATAGCAACAAAAGTTAGAACCAACAACCATTAATATATCTTTTCTGCTGTTTGTGATAAAGTTGAATTGTTTATATGAATTCAAAACATCTAAAAAAATATTACGGCTCTAAAGGTCGTTATCTGAAAGAGCATGAAGATTATTTTTCTGAAAGCCAACTTAAGAAAGATATTGATTTTATTATTGACGTTCTTAAATTGAATAAAAAAGATAAGATTTTAGATCTTGCTTGCGGTCATGGCAGGCATACGCTTGAGCTTAAAAAAAGAGGTTTTGATATTGACGGGCTGGATTTATCAGAACACTTGCTTAGGGTCGCCAAAGAAAACGCCAGACGAAATATTTTAAAAATAAATTTTTATCAGCAGGATATTCATAATATTAAGTTGAGGGGCAAATACGATAAAGTATTTTTATTTTTTTCCGAGTTTGGTTTGTTTGATGCTAAAAAAGTGTTAAAAAACGTAAGAAATTTATTGAAAAAAGGCGGTACGTTTTTATTGGATTCTGACAACGTTTTTCGTCTTCTTCAATATTTAATCAAACATCCCAAAACCCCGTATGAGTTTGATTTCATTAAGATGGAGCTTAAAAGCAAACAGAGAAAAAGCCATAGCGGCGTTAGATATTATACTTTCCCTGAACTAAAAGTAATATTTCAAAGCGCGGGATTAAAAATAGTATCAGTTTACGGCAATTACGAGAAAGAGAAATTGAGTATTGATAGTAAACGGATAATTGCAATTGTTAAAAGATAGAACTATTGACAAAAGCATGCTATGAATGTATCCTTGTTTGATATGCCAAAAAATACATCAAAATCTTCTTATTTAATTCCCACGGTTATAGAAAAAGAGCAGTTTGGGGAGCGCGCCTACGATATATATTCGCGCTTGCTTAAAGATAGGATTATTTTTTTAGGCGACGGGATTGAGGACGGCGTAGCCAATACCATAATCGCTCAGATGCTTTTTCTGGAGAGCCAGGATAAAGAAAAAGACATTAAACTTTACATCAACTCCCCGGGTGGAAGCGTGACCGCCGGCATGGCGATCTACGACACCATGCAATATATCAAGTCGCCTGTTTCCACCATCTGCATCGGCATGGCCGCTTCTATGGCCGCGGTGCTGCTCTCCGCCGGAGAAAAAGGCAAGAGATTTATTTTGCCTAATTCCGAGGTAATGATCCACCAGGTAATGGGCGGCGTTGAAGGGCAGGCCATTGATATTAAAATCCGCGCGGAACGGATTATTAAAATGAAAGACCGCTTGAACCAGATACTTTCCAAACACACCGGCCAGCCGGTAGATAAGGTGGAAAAGGACACTGATCGCGATTATTTTATGAGTCCGACCGAGGCCGTAAAGTACGGTTTGGTGGACAAGGTGATAGAAAAATAAAATACGAATCTACGGATCCGATATTTCCTTGACCCCGCACATAATTTTTAATTTATGTGCGGGGCTTGACAGGGAGCCGGGTTTTATGATAATCTACGAGGTACGTTAAAAATCGGTTTTTGGACAGCGTGTGTCGGGCGATCTGCGCTCGACTCCTTCGTCCCGCAGCACTGCGGGATATGGAGGGAAGGAGCGAGGGCTTTGACCTGCGCTCACGACAAGCATGGGGATGCATCGGAGGATCTCGCCGGTTTCGACTGGCTAACTCCTTTGATGTATCTTCTTGAGCGCAGATCATCCGGCATATAAAAACTCCGCTAGAAGCGGAGTTTTTTGATTTCTATTCTGTTAAAGCCGTTTTCTCCGTGCTTGTCGCCCCTCCGGGCGCGGCTCCGACCAAACATACTTCCTGCCAGGGGCGGTAATGGCTCCTGAATGTTTTTTCTTCTTTTGTGCCGTCGGGACGGGTAATGGTGTAGACAAACGAAGCGTCAGAGCCGACATGCGCTTTTTCCGTGCATTTTTTAATCCCCGGCGGCAGTTCCTCCGTTATTACAAGTTTTGGCGGCGGCGGGGCAACGACATTGGTGACAACCGGTTCTGTTGTTTGCGCTATCCTGCCGTCGCTCGCGCCCCAAAACTCAAAAGTAAGTTTGTCGCCGGAAATTGAACTTAAGATAAGGATAGCCGCGCCGGTATCATTTTTAAACCGGAAATCCGGCTTGGGCTGATAGATGGTCGCGTCCATGCCCACCGGCGGTTCGTAGTAAGGAACTCTGTAAGAATGGCTTTGCCGCTCAAGGATCGGCAATCCCGATTTAAGCGCCGCTCTAAAAATAGTTGTGGCAATCTGGCAGAGTCCGCCGCCAAACTCCGGCGTTGTTTTGTCGCCTTTTATCACCAGCTCTTCTTTGAATCCGGCCTCAGCATTAACGGC
Source organism: uncultured Gammaproteobacteria bacterium (assembly GCA_964609095.1). Classification (GTDB taxonomy): domain Bacteria; phylum Patescibacteriota; class Patescibacteriia; order CAZSQN01; family CAZSQN01; genus CAZSQN01. The sequence goes on from CAZSQN010000011.1 coordinate 17,308, forward strand.
GCCGATGGCTTTTATCAGAGAGAACTCTTCGCCCGCGGGCACGATTAAGCCGTTTAATTTTTCAACCGCGACTTTAATGTTGTGTTTGCGGTTTTTGGGGCTGCCGGCAAAAGAGGTCGCGGCAATCCCGATAAGTTCTTTGATGCCAAAGGCATTGACTTCGTCCGTCCTGAATTCCGGCTCCGCCACCTCTAATGAAAGAAGTACGGGCGTATCCGCTTCGCCGTCCAAAAGGGCATTTTCTATCGCGGCCGCGTTGGCCTCGCTCGCGAGCTTGCGGCCGTCCTCCGACGACTGGAAAATCGCGACCTTTCCGTCTTTGAGCTCAAATTTGGCATTTTTTGATTTTTTGTCCAAGCCGAATTGTTCCCCCCACGACTGCAGCGCTTCTTTGATTTTAATTTCATTAAACGCGGCTCGCGGCACCCCGTCTTTTTTTTCAACCTCCAACCATTCGGCGATTTTGGCCGGTTGGAGCGTCCATTTAGTTCCGTTTGCGGAAAGCTCAAGCGGAGCGCGGCCAAGTATTTTTTCCGCTTCCGGTATGGCGGCGTTAACATCTTCCGCCGTTATTTTCGGTTTCGCGTTGCGTTCGCCGATGGTGATTTCTTTGGGCTGGAGCATAATGATGCTTGCTTCAAGCTCGCTAAAGGCCGCGCCATAATCAAAAATATAGCCGCCGCTTTCTTTGATTACGGTGAATTGGGGACGTCCGTCGGCAAGGATTATTTTCCACGAAGCGTCAACGGGCGCGTTTTCCAAATCGGATAAATTTTGTTTTAAGATGCCGGCGAGCCGGTCGCGGTTAAGCTTAAAGGTCGCGGGAATAATTTTTTTGTCAAAGCTCGCTGAAATGATGTTTCTCCAGTTATTTAGCGCATTTTGGTTTCGTCCGAAGGCATACGCGCTTTTCACAGCCGCTTCCGCGTCAAAAGAAAGAAGTTCATAATATAAATCCGGATCCCCGGGCGCGATAATCACCGATTCAATGGCAACCCTTCTGCCAGAGGTATTGAAAGTAAGCCCTTTGCGCAGATAGTCATCAGCGGCCTGTTGGATTTTCCTCCGCGCTTCCTCCGGCGTCGCTCCGGAAACGGAGATTGAGCCAATGCGCACGCCCGGATAGATGCGCCGCGATGCCGCCGCTTCAAAAGCAACAAGGATGCCCAAAATTAAAAGCAAGAAAAAAATGATGGCTAAAAGCCATCGGGGGGTAGTAGAGCTTTGCTTCACTACCCCCCATCGATGCGAAGCTGGGATTTTTTTTATCGCGAAAACCATATCACTTGATAACCGAAAGGGGAACGGCAATATCTCCGGCTGATTTTGGCAAACGGATGGTCAGGAGGCCGTGCGCAAGAGTGGCTTTTACCCGGTTCGCGTGCACATGTTGGGGAAGAATAATGGAACGGGAAAATTTGCCCCAATAGCATTCGTTTGTATAATAGCGGGCGTTCGGCAATTCTTCGTCTTTGGGGCGGCTGCCGCGGATGGTGAGCATGTCGGAAGTAAGCTGGATTTGCAGATTTTCCGGCTTAACGCCGGCGATGGTTGATTTGACGATGATTTCTTTAGCGGTTTCTATGACATCAACGGAAAGCTGGCCTTCTTCTTCCGAAACGGCAGGGTAAAAGGACGTTTCGCCGGTTGAAATGGATAATGGTTTCTTGGAGTTCATATTGTTATTGTAGCACAAGTTATTGAGAAATAAAAAAACCCCGCACAAGACCAAACCGCAGTACTGGAGCAAAGCTCAGTACGCGGCAATGGCTCTATACGGGGGAGGAGCGGGTTTAAAAAGATCGTTTATTCAATCCCGAGGGCTTTGCGCTCTTCGGGCGTGAGCTTGGCGCGGGCCTGTTTGACGAGTAGGCATTTTTGTTCCTCTACCTCGGCTTGGCGTCTATTTTGTTCCTGACGCATCGCACATTGCCGATTGTGCCACCACATAGATAATTCTTGATCATAAATTTCGCCGTGCTTCTCCAACGCTATACAAGCATTGGTAAGCAGTCTTGTCAGATTTTCAATGTCGCGTCCTGCGGCAACAATCATGCTGTTTTCTGATTGCGATTGCTTCAAAGCATCCATTAGAGGCCCGTCAGGCATTTTTCATCTCCTTGTCAAGGGACAAGAAGAGATTACATCCAAGGAAAACGGGTGTCAATGATGATTGATTTATCAGGGTAAATCTGTTATTCTTTTTATAAATATGACCCCATCGTCCCGACACCCCATTTAATATAATAAGCGGAAGGGTCGGGATGCCGACCATGAGCGTCGGCATCTAGCCTATGGCGTTTACATATATTCTTCATAAAGTATCAACTATGGCCCCATCGTCCCGACACCTCATTTAATATAATAAGCG
>CAZSQN010000011.1:19778-21794 GCA_964609095.1 uncultured Gammaproteobacteria bacterium
CGGGATGCCGACCATGAGCGTCGGCATCTAGCCTATGGCGTTTACATATATTCTTTTAACGGTCAAAGGAAAATATTACATTGGAAGCGCTGAAAATCTGGAAAAACGTATAAAGCAACATGAAAATGGGGAAGTTATGAGCACTAAATCAGCATTGCCCATTATGTTAGTTTATAAAGAATATTTTCATAACCGTGCTGAAGCGCAAAAGAAAGAATATAAGATTAAATCTTGGAAAAGCCGCAGACTTATTGAATCCTTGATTAAAAAAACAAAATCAGAATAAAGTATCAACTATGGCCCCATCGTCCCGACACCTCATTTAATATAATAAGCGGAAGGGTCGGGATGCCGACCATGAGCGTCGGCATCTAGCCTATGGCGTTTACATATATTCTTTTAACGGTCAAAGGAAAATATTACATTGGAAGCGCTGAAAATCTGGAAAAACGTATAAAGCAACATGAAAATGGGGAAGTTATGAGCACTAAATCAGCATTGCCCATTATGTTAGTTTATAAAGAATATTTTCATAACCGTGCTGAAGCGCAAAAGAAAGAATATAAGATTAAATCTTGGAAAAGCCGCAGACTTATTGAATCCTTGATTAAAAAAACAAAATCAGAATAAAGTATCAACTATGGCCCCATCGTCTAGCCTGGCCTAGGACACAAGCTTTTCAAGCTTGGTACACGGGTTCGAATCCCGTTGGGGCTACCAAAAAATGATCCGCCAAAGGCGGGTCTTTTTTTGTTGCCAAACAATAATGAGTTGTGAGGCGAGGTAATTTTTGATAGAGTGAAATCCTATGGCTGATACAACTAAATTGAAAACCATCATTGAGCCTTATGTAAGAGAGTGGCTCAAAGATAAATACCACAAGTCATTTGAAGAAAAAGAACTGCCACTAAAACTCATCACTGGTGGACAGCATGGATTTGATATTGTCTCAAAAGACGAAGACCAAACCATTATCGGCGGCATTAAAGCGCACTCGTTAAACAAAAATGGTAAAATTAAGTCGGGACAGATGAAATCTGTATTCGCGGAACTTTATTTCTTGAGTTTAATAAAAGCGAAGAAAAAACTGCTTATTTTTACTAATAAGAAATTTCATCAAAATTTTCTGGAGCGAACTAAGGGTCAAATTTTACCGGATATCAAAATAAAATATTGCCCATTATCTAAAGATTTGGAGGATAAAGCTGCCCAGATTCACAAAGACTCAAGTGATGAAATTGGTAAAAAACAGTAGAATTCACTGAAGAAATAGTGAGTAGTGGGGTGGGGTAAAATATGATAATTTAGCTTTTATGGCAATCAAAGAAACAATCAAAGAATTTATCAAAAGAAAGCAAGAACGGTTTGAAAAAGAAAAAGAGAGAACTGTTGCAATGAAAGATATAGGCAGAGACGGGCGGATACACTTTATAAAAGAAGCGTGGACTTTTCTGCCAGCAAGCAACCTCAAGAAGCATAAGGTTTTTGTGTTGGAGAGGTTGAGAAAGGTTAAGTTTGAAGGAACATTGGCATACAAAAAATCTTGGAAAACTGGCGAAGTTGAATACAGGATAGGATATTTTATTGTTGGGCGAATAGGTAGGGCAAAGGGCAGGTGGGTCTGGGGTCAATTCTGCCCGATAATTCCAGCCAAAGACCTAAAACATCTTATATCCAAAGCCGAAAAAGAAGGTGTTTTGTTGTAAAATATGAACTGGTTAAAACAAAACCTATGGATAGAGAAATCCGCCGTTTAATGCTGGAGCACGACATAGATGAGGATACCGCAGAAAAGGCGCAGGAACTTATTGACGAGGGACTGGATGAAGACGAGGCCGTTGAGCTTGCCGATGAGATATAGTGAGTAGCGGGGTGGGGCAAATCTGTTATAATTAAATCGGAGTAGTGAGAGTTGGTGTTCATCGGTTTTTTCCGATGACAAGGTTGTGTAATAAGTCCGCCATCCGCCTTGTGCGGTGGATTTGCCCGAAAGGGCGAAGGGTGCGGTTAAAAACA
>CAZSQN010000012.1:0-2012 GCA_964609095.1 uncultured Gammaproteobacteria bacterium
TTGCCTCTGGTTCTCTATACCAAATCCGGCTTTATACCAGAAAACGGGATGAAAATTTAGGCGACGCGCCGCAGATTCTCATCTCTGCCTTAGATAGCATGGAAAATGTAGGCGTTTGGAGCCAGTGCGCCATAATGGACAGCTGGAACCAATGCGCTATCCGTTTCCGCGCCAGGGACTCGGCCTCCGGCTATCGTTTGCTCATTTTGTTAGGACATATTTCCGGCGAAGTATTGCTGGATGACGTTCGGGCGCTTAGCTGCCCATAAATTATTCTTTCATTTTTCGTTATAAATAATCATCCTCCTTGAGGCGAAAGGAGGATTTTTTGTTTTTTAGGTTTTTATTTTTACCGGCTCTAATTCGCGCGAATGGTAGAATAGTTTTTAGAGATTTTAAATTTGATGATGAATGCGATAATGTTATATTGTAAATTTTGATTTGGAGCAGTAAGATGAAGATGATTATATCTAAAAATAGAATATGAAATTTTACGACACAATTATTATCGGCGGAGGAGCGGCCGCTTATGCCGCCGCGATTTATTCCGCTCGTTATAATATGAAAACCGCATTGGTGGAAAAAGCGTTTGGCGGCGAAACGGCCACGGCCGGAAAAATAGAAAATTATCCCGGGTTTAAATCCATTGACGGTTTTGAACTGATGGAGAAGATGAAAGAGCAGGCGGTTTCATTGGGGGTTGAAGTTATGGAAGGCGAGGCAAAACTTGTAAAAAATGAATATCATTGTTTTCAAATTAAAATAGGCGCAGAAACGTTTCAGAGCAAAACCGTGATTCTTGCCATGGGTATGGAGCATCTGGAACTGCCGATAGAGCGGGCAGGCGAATTAAAAAGCAAAGGCGTTCATTACTGCGCCATTTGCGACGGTCCCTTGTTTAAGGGAAAATTTGTCGCGGTTGTTGGAGGAGGGGACAGCGCGGTAAAAGCAGGGAATCAGCTCTCTGACATGGGCGCGAAGCATGTTTATATGATTGTGCGGGAAGAAGATCTTAAACGCGCCGAGCCGATTAACCTTGATAAATTGGAGGAAAAAGTAAAGGCCGGAAGGATAATGGTTCTTTACGAAACCGAAATCGCAGAGCTTAAAGGGGATAAAAGATTAGAAGCGGTAAAAATATCCAAAAAATTTGAAGGAAAAGACGAACTTAAGCTTGACGGGGTGTTTGTTGAAATTGGCGCTACGCCGCGAGGAGAATTAGCAGAGCAATTAGGCGTGCGGCTGGACGCGCATGGACAGATTGATGTTGACCCGCGCGCTTGCTCAACCTCTATTGATGGCGTTTTTGCGGCCGGGGATGTTACCAATGCCTCCGGCGGATTTAAGCAGATTATTACCGGCGCGGCCCAGGGCGCGATAGCCGCCACTTCGGCGTATAAGGATGTTTCGGAACATGGCGGCGCCTGCGCGCTTCACGCAAAACACATTTCCGGCCTTTTGCCCGCGCCCAAATCGTGAGCATTGATTTTATAGCGAAAATGTACTAATATTGGATGGCTTGAGTATAGAATGGAAGGGTCGCATAGTGGCCGAGTGCGTCCGCTTGGAAAGCGGATATACCGCAAGGTATCGAGGGTTCGCTCGCCAGTACGGCGAGCGCCCGCTGTTTTAGCGGGCGAATCCCAAATTATATGTATTACGTGTATTTATTAAAGTTAAACGATAATACGATATACACCGGCCGTACTGATGAGTTAAAGCAGAGATTTGGCGAGCATAGTCGCGGTAAAGTAAAATCAACAAAATACAAATTGCCTGTATTGTTGATTTATTATGAAGCATATATTAATAAGCAAGAAGCGGTTGATCGTGAGCTATATTTAAAGACGGGGGATGGGAGACGAGAAATAAGACGGCAATTAAGAAACTTATTCTCAGAGAAATAGTTTTTTGAGCTCAGAACGGAAGGGTCGCATAGTGGCCGAGTGCGTCCGCTTGGAAAGCGGATATACCGCAAGGTATCGAGGGTTCGAATCCCTCCCCTTCCGCCA
>CAZSQN010000013.1:0-1693 GCA_964609095.1 uncultured Gammaproteobacteria bacterium
TTGCCTCTGGTTCTCTATACCAAATCCGGCTTTATACCAGAAAACGGGATGAAAACTTAGGCGACGCGCCGCAGATTCTCATCTCTGCCTTAGACGGCGTGGAAAACATTGGCGTTTGGAGCCAGTGCGCCATAATGGACAGCTGGAACCAATGCGCCATCCGTTTCCGCGCCAGGGATTCTACTTCCGGCTACCGCTTGCTCATTCTGCTTGGACGCGTCTCCGGCGAGGTCTTGCTGGATGACGTTCGGACGCTTGGCTGCGAATAAAGCGTTCTTTCATTTTTCGTTATAAATAATCATCCTCCTTGAGACGAAAGGAGGATTTTTTGTTTAAAGATTATTTAAGAAAAAAGCAAGACTAAGATTGGTTTTTTGTTGAATTTTGGATTGTGGATAAAGTACTTTACAAAGTATTTTGATTTCTATCAAAAACACAAAAACTGATTGGTGTGGACAAATTCCGTCTATTTTCTTGCAATCATTGGCTTGTTAAAAATATGCGAAATATTTATCCACAAGCTGATTTTTATAGAAAAAACATCAGATTTAATGATTTTTGACTGTTTAATTAAAGTATAAAACAAATTTATCCGTAATTTAAGCCAAAAATTGTCTTGTTGATTTGTGGATATTAGGCATTAGAACTCTGGTATAATAAAGATATAAATAAATTGTTCCTGCGCGCGTGCATTATTTGACTATAGGCGGCTAAGCTTGTCAGCCGGCTATGAAAATAAACATAAAATCTAAAATTTGGTTCGTGGCGGTTTTAAGCCAAATCCTGGGTTTGGTTTTATTTGTTTTTTTAAATTCTTTTCCGGCAAATGCGGCAAAGGGCGTGCCTGAAATCTTAAATCATCAGGGACGGCTGCTTGATTCAAGCGGAAATCTGCTTGGCGGCAGCGGAACCAATTTTTGTTTCCGTTTTTCAATTTTTAACAACGCGACTGTCGGCTCCGGCACCAAGCTTTGGCCCGCCGGAACGCCGTCAACAATGACGGTTAGTGTGGTTAATGGCGTTTACAATGTGGGCGTTGGAGATACATCAACCGGAGGCGATACGCTTGATTTTAATTTTCAGGACAATGACGATGTTTATTTGAATATTGAAGTGGCTGATCAGGTCGGCGGCGTTTGTACCGGAGTAACTTTTGAAAACTTGAGCCCGCGTCAAAGAATACTTGCGACAGGTTATGCCATTAATGCGGGTTCGGTTTTAGGCGCCAATCAATCAGCCGTGGGAACAACCACTCCCGTCACTGGCGCCGTGATGACGGTAAACGCCACCTCCACCAACTCAACCGCTTTGGCCATTCGCGGCGTCTCGGGCCAAACCGGAAACCTTTTAAACATCTTAAACAGTTCCGATTCCGCGCTTTTTACAATCAATTCCAACGGAATTATAAGCACCGGCCTTTCTGCTTCTTCAACCATTCAAGTGACAGGCGCGGCCAGATTATATTCAACGCTCATAGTTGACGATACTCTCACCGTCTCCGGCAGCGGAACTTCCACTTTTTCCGGCGATTTGCTTGCTTCTGGCTCGAATATCCAGTTAGGCAACGCTGTCGGCGACAACATCTACACGGTCGGACGATTGGCGACCAACCTTTTGCCTTCTTCCAATAACGCTCTTGATTTGGGCGCTTATGCCAATGCTTTTCAAAACATCTACGCTTCCGGCACTCTCT
>CAZSQN010000014.1:0-1512 GCA_964609095.1 uncultured Gammaproteobacteria bacterium
CCGAAAAGAGGATTAAGCTCTTTAACGAGCGGCTCGATTGATGATGGATACTCCAGTTTCACAAGCGGGGCTGCTTTTACCGTGGGAATGCCAAGCTGTGCCTCGAAGTATTTTTCTATGCCTGTCAGTTCCGCGCCACCGCCGCTTAGAATGGCGCGCTCGATTTTCCTGGAGCCCGGAACTTGGCCTTTATAATTAAACTCCGCTCTTTTAACCTCGTTAATTATAGCATCAATAAATGGGAGCATGATTGTGGATAACTCATGATTTGAACCCGTGTTTTCAATTCCCTTTTCCCTTTTCAATTCTTCCGCCCGCAACGGATTTATGTTCAATCCGGAAGAAATGGCCTGCGTGAGCGAAGCTCCTCCGAAATCGCTCTGCGCGCTAAAACGGATAGTGCCTCCCTCCGAAATAACAATCGATGTGGAACAGCTTCCTATGTCTATTATGAAGGTCGGCGTTTTGTCGCCGCCGACGACTGCTCTGACCAAACTAAGACTCTCTATTTCAAGGGCATTCAGATGAAGCCCGGCTTCTTTAAAAATCTTTTTATATTTTTTAATCTGCTCCTGCGGAACGGAAATAAGAAGTATTTGCTGCAAGATAAATCCTTTTTCGTCTTTATACTCTCCTACTTTCATCCAATCAACGGCGACTTCGGAAATGGGCAAGGGTATGTACTGTTTCATGCCGAATAAAATTGATTTTTCCAAATCCTCTTTCGACATTTCCGGAAAAGTAAGAATCGTGGTGAAAGCGGAAAAGGTCGGCAATGAAGCTATGGCTTCATTGGTTCTCGGCTTCATTTCTCTAAGCGCGCTTTTCAAAAGCCCCACCACCTCGTCTTCAAAAAGTTTTAGGCTGCTTGTTTGAATCGCCGTGTTCGCGCGCAGAAGAGAGCCCTTATCTTCAAGTATGCAGTAGTTGCTCAAGCGCGGCAGTTGTTTGCCCTGCTCGACTTCCACTATTTTTATTGAAGTTGTTCCTATATCAACGCCGAGATAAACCGGCGCGATTTTTTGTTTCAGAAACGAGAAAGGATTAAAAAAAATGGGGAAGTTCATTATATTGTATAGTACAATTATAACATGAATTTAATCAGTAAGCTGAACGATACCGATGGACGTTCGCATTCTTTTTATGGTGAGTTGCGTCGAACCATTTTTGATTCAGCCCTCGACGTATTCTTTCCTTCATTATGCATAAAATGCGGCAAAAATATAAACGGCCGCGGAGTTGTCTGCGTTTCCTGCTTTGAAAACATCCCTCTCAACAAATCGCTTTTCTGCGGCCGTTGCGGAGCGCGCCTGCCCGCTATCGCAAGCGAAGCATTGCAGGCGGGCTTGCCATACGGCAAAAAAATATGCCACTTTGATTTTCCGTATATCCTCGGCGCGGCGACAACTTACAAAAATGAAACCGCGCGCGACCTGGTTAGGGAGTTGAAATTCGGCTTTATCAAAAATGCCGCTCAACCGCTGGCAAAACTTCTGATTTCTTACGCCGAGA